>NZ_JAMPNG010000020.1:0-83881 GCF_028479245.1 Providencia sp. PROV223 | reverse complement strand
CGACTCTATTCCTTATGGAGTTCCCTCTTCACGATAAAGAAGGAACTTAAATTAAAGTTGTTAACCGATAAAAATCGATTATTTAGCGTTACGAGCTTCGATTACAGCTTGTGCAACGTTGTTTGGTGCTTCATTGTACTTCAGGAACTCCATAGAGTATGAAGCACGACCTTGTGTCTGAGAACGCAGGTCAGTAGCATAACCGAACATTTCTGACAATGGTACTTGTGCACGAACGACTTTACCAGTAGGCAGGTCATCCATACCTTCAATCATACCACGACGACGGTTCAGGTCACCAATAACATCACCCATGTAGTCTTCTGGTGTTTCCACTTCAACTTTCATGATTGGCTCAAGCAGAACTGGTTTAGCTTTTTTGAAGCCATCTTTAAACGCGATTGAAGCCGCAAGTTTAAACGCCAATTCAGAGGAGTCAACATCATGGTAAGAACCGAAATGTAAACGAACACCCATGTTAACAACCGGGTAACCAGCTAATGGACCAGATTTCAGCTGTTCTTGGATACCTTTGTCAACCGCAGGGATGTATTCAGTAGGAATTACACCACCTTTGATGTCGTTGGCAAATTCGTAATCCATTTGAACGCCGTCTTTATCGTTTTTGTTCAGTGGGAACATATCGATAACGACATGACCATACTGACCACGACCACCAGACTGTTTCGCGTGTTTACCTTCGATATCAGTCACTTTCATAGTGATTGCTTCACGGTAAGCAACTTGAGGTTTACCAACGTTCGCTTCAACTTTAAATTCGCGACGCATACGGTCAACCAGAACGTCCAAGTGCAATTCACCCATACCAGCGATGATAGTCTGATTAGTCTCTTCATCACTTGATACGCGGAATGATGGGTCTTCTTGAGCCAGACGGCCTAATGCGATACCCATTTTTTCTTGGTCAGCTTTAGTTTTTGGTTCGATTGCAACAGAGATTACTGGCTCTGGGAATTCCATACGCTCCAGGATGATTGGTGCATCAACCGCACATAAAGTATCACCTGTAGTTACGTCTTTCAGACCGATAGCCGCCGCGATGTCACCAGCGCGAACTTCTTTGATCTCTTCACGTTTGTTAGCGTGCATCTGTACGATACGGCCAAAACGTTCTTTCTTCGATTTCACTGCGTTCAGAACTGTGTCACCTGAGTTAACAACACCAGAGTAAACACGGAAGAACGTTAAGTTACCAACGAATGGGTCGGTTGCAATTTTAAATGCTAATGATGAGAATGGCTCATCATCACTTGCGTGACGCTCTGCAGGAGTGTCTTTACCGTCGTCCAGAATACCATTGATTGCAGGTACATCTGTTGGCGCAGGTAAGTAATCAACAACTGCATCCAGCATCGCCTGAACACCTTTGTTCTTAAATGCAGAACCACAGGTAACCAGAATAATTTCGCTTGCAAGAACACGTTGACGTAATGCAGATTTAATTTCTGCTTCGGTCAGTTCTTCACCGCCCAGATATTTTTCCATCAGTTCTTCTGATGCTTCTGCTGCGGTTTCGATCAGGTTGTTGTGCCACTCTTCAGCAGCTTCTTGCATGTTCGCAGGGATATCTTCGTATTCGAAGGTAACGCCCTGGTCTTCATCGCTCCACTTGATTGCTTTCATTTTCAGCAAGTCAACAACACCAGTGAACGACTCTTCTGCGCCAACTGGTAATTGCAGTGGAACTGCGTTAGCAGCTAAACGTGATTTTAATTGCTCAACAACACGTAAGAAGTTCGCACCCATACGGTCCATTTTGTTAACGAACGCGATACGTGGAACTTTATATTTGTTAGCCTGACGCCATACAGTTTCAGACTGTGGCTGAACACCACCAACCGCACAGTAAACCATTACTGCGCCATCAAGAACACGCATAGAACGTTCTACTTCGATGGTGAAGTCAACGTGTCCTGGGGTGTCGATGATATTGATACGGTGTGGCTCATACTGTTTTGCCATACCAGACCAGAATGCAGTAGTCGCTGCAGATGTGATAGTAATACCACGCTCTTGCTCCTGCTCCATCCAGTCCATTGTTGCAGAACCTTCGTGAGTTTCACCAATTTTATGGTTTACACCAGTATAGAACAGAATACGTTCAGAAGTTGTGGTTTTACCGGCGTCGATGTGTGCACTGATACCGATATTACGATAACGTGCTATGGGCGTTTGACGGGCCATTTTTTCCTCTCTCGTGGGCGTTCAATGCTTCATATAAAGGGTAGCAAATGGCTACCCTGAGATACATCACTAATGTGGGTAAGAAATAATTACCAACGGTAGTGTGCGAACGCCTTGTTAGCTTCTGCCATACGGTGAACGTCTTCACGTTTCTTAACAGCGGAACCTTTGTTCTCAGCAGCGTCTGATAATTCATTTGCCAGGCGAAGCGCCATAGATTTATCACCGCGTTTACGAGCAGCATCAACGATCCAACGCATTGCCAGGGCATTACGACGAACCGGGCGAACTTCAACTGGAACTTGGTAAGTTGAACCACCAACACGGCGGGATTTAACTTCCACAGTCGGACGCACGTTATCTAGTGCTAATTCGAATGCATCAAGTTCAGTTTTACCAGAACGCTGAGCAAGGGTTTCAAGTGCGTTATATACGATTGCTTCAGCAGTAGATTTTTTCCCGTCTACCATCAGGATATTTACAAACTTGGCCAGTAATTCTGATCCGAACTTAGGATCTGGAAGAATTTTACGTTGACCTATTACGCGACGACGTGGCATGGATATGACTCCGTTGTTAATTCAGGTTTGTCCAAAACTCTACGAGAGTATTTTGACATTAAGATTAAAATGTTTGGCCTTACTTAACGGAAATCCATTAAGCCTTAGGTTTTTTCGCGCCGTATTTAGAACGTGCTTGCTTACGGTCTTTAACACCAGAACAGTCCAGTGCGCCGCGAACGGTGTGATAACGCACACCTGGTAAGTCTTTAACACGACCACCACGGATAAGGATAACGGAGTGCTCCTGCAAGTTGTGGCCTTCACCACCGATGTAGGAAGAAACTTCGAAACCATTAGTTAAACGAACACGGCATACTTTACGTAATGCTGAGTTTGGTTTCTTAGGAGTGGTAGTATATACACGAGTACATACGCCACGTTTTTGCGGGCAAGCTTCCAGTGCTGGAACGTTGCTTTTAACAACTTTCGAGCTACGAGATTTGCGTACCAGCTGATTAATAGTTGCCATTATTAAAAAAGCTCCTGGTTTTATTGCTTCGTAAACACGGATTTTGACCTCGTTCGCCAACATGACGATACACGAGGACGCGAAATTTTATTGCTGACTGGCTCAGGTGTCAAGAAATATACAACTTTTAGTGCCTTTATATGGCAAAATGTTGTTTTTGGACTTCTGTTAGCTTCACAAAACCTTGATATGTGATTACAGAAACTGCGGTTGAGAGGGTATTTTGCAACCCGCGAGCATTGATGTCGGCATCCAAAGCGTACAACTGCGCACCTGTTTTTTGTAATGCAATAAGAAAAGGTGACTGTGCGACTGCCGCAACCACGCCATCTTGCATCAGTAAAACTACGTCTTCCGCCGTAATAAAGCCTAGCATCGCAGAAAAATCACATTTAAATGGAGATGTTGCTAATGTATACAGCATAGAAAAGATCCTACTATAGATCAAAACTTAACCCAAGCTCAAAATTCACACAACCGATCAAAAATTAAGCACCACATCACATTCAGCTATTCTCGCTCTGATCTCTTTCTTGTTGAGAATTGTTGGCGTCACGACCCATTTGGTATTTTCCCCTAACCCTCGTTCTTGTAACGAAGAGCTGCAGAGATAAATTTTTTCAATGTCATATAATGGCAATATTTTAAATGTTGCGATGTAATCCCGAGCAAGCACTTCAGCAGGGTGTTGGTTTGCCAGAAGCTGATAGACGCCATCAGAGAGAAAAAACACCTGAATGTCTTCTGTCAGTGCTGAAGTTGCTAATAATGCATCTAGCCCTTCTCGACCACTGGCATTTCCATGGGGCATGGTTGTAAAGACAAAAGCTATTTTTTTCACACGATACCTTGTATTGAGCTGTTCTTAGAATTGAACCGTCCGGTCTGTGGTTATCATCGCTTCCGCAAGGCTTCCTAACCCACTCATTATAAAGCCCTCAGCAAGGTTGGCTGTTGGAAGTGATAAACTTTGCGCTTGTTCTTGGTCAACAACCCCTCGACGTAAAGCTGCGGAAACACAGATATGCATTTCACACCCTGATTGTTTTGCCAGTTCCTGCCAAGCTGAAACTAAATTGAATTCATCTGTTGCCGGCGAGGTAAGCTGATTCGCATTGAAAACACCTTCACGATAAAAAAATAGTGTTTTCAATATATGCCCTTCTTCAAGAAGGGCTTTTGCAAATTGATACGCACTCGCTGCTTGTTGTGTACCGTAAGCGGAACCTGTCACAACTAAGCAGTAGGTTAGCGAATTTGTATTACTCATTCACCGCTCTTGAATTGACGAATATATAAGTAAACCGTGTGCTTAGAAATATTCAGGCGGTCAGCTACTTGGTTGATGGCGTCTTTAATATCAAAAATACCTTTTTCGTATAAGTTAAGAACCACTTGCTTGTTTTTTGCATTATTAGAGACATTACGATCACCACCCACTTCTTCAATCGTATATTCCAATGTTTGCGCGACAAGGTCATCAACTGAAGAGGCAAAGTTCACATCTGAAGTGACTTCTTGTTTAGTTTCTGGAACAAACGATTGAATAATTTCAGAGAACGGTACATCTAAGTTCATATTGATGCATAGTAAGCCAATCACACGTTGCTTACGGTTACGAATCGCAATAGTAACGGATTTCATTAAATCACCGCTTTTCGCTTTCGTAAAATAAGCTTTCGAGACATTCGATTCTTCGTCTGCCATATCGTGCAGCATTCTCAACGCTAGGTCTGTAATCGGTGAGCCGATTTTACGCCCAGTGTGCTGACCATTTGCGATTCTGACTGCAGAGCAGTTTAGGTCTTCTAAAGAGTGAAGAACAATTTCACAGTGCCCACCGATTAGCATTGCCAGACCATCCACAGCAGCTTCATATGATTTTAAAATCTCATGGTCTGTCTCAGAAAAGGGCTGGTTATCCAATATGTTAATATCGCTGAGGTCGTGTGATTGTATAGAATCAGACATTTCAACATCATCCTTCTAATGTAAAAACTCATCCTGTTGACTAAAAAGGCGTTCATTATTCGACTATTTGGCCTTCATTACTTTGTTCGTAGCCAACAATTGTGATGATAAAAAATAAAATAGAGTCTTCTGAAGTTAAAACTCCACGGCGTTGCCGTCAAGCGAATGAATGCAAGACAGTCTGTTTTATCACAAGTTTTAAACAATTTGAGAATTTTTTTTGATGAGAAATACAAAAAAGCCCAACGCATGAATGTGTTGGGCTTCAAAATACACTTAACTAATGCTTAGTGAATCATTATTTAGCAGCAGGTTTGATATCTAATAATTCAACATCAAAGACTAATGTTGAATTTGCAGGGATACCTGGCACGCCATTTTCACCATAAGCTAACTCAGCAGGGATCACTAACTGCATTTTGCCGCCTTTTTTCAGGTTAACTAAACCTTCAGTCCAGCCTTTAATCACTGAATTTAATGGGATAGTCAGTGGCTCGTTACGTGAATATGAGCTATCGAATTCAGTGCCATCAATCAGAGAACCTTTGTAATGAACGACTACAGTTTCGTCTGCTTTAGGTTTTGCACCTGTACCGTCTTTTTCAATTTTGTACAGCAGGCCTGATTTGGTTTTTACAACGCCTTTTTCTTTCGCGTATTTTTCGCGGTACTCAGCACCTTTTTTCTCATTGTTGGCTGATTCTTCTTTCATTTTTTTGTCGGCAGCTTCTTTGACTTGACCTTCAAACTGACGCAATGTTTCCTCAACTTCTGCATCGGTCATTTTGCTTTTGCCGTTAAATGCATCTTGGACACCAGCAAGTAATTGGGCTTTGTCCAAGTTAATACCAATTGTTTTTTGCTCTTCTAAAGAATTCTGCATGTAGCGACCTAAAGACGCACCCAGTGCATACGCATTACGCTCTTCTGCGTTTTTGAATGCGCTGCTTTGTGCTTTGGCTTCCGCTGCCATCACTTGCGGAGCAGCAAAAGTAAATGCTAGCGTAGTTGCTAAAAGGCTTGCCTTAAACAGTGATTTCATCCTAGTCTCCGATAACTTTTATTCGATTATATTCGAATAGCGAACTATTCGTTTTATGGGTAGGGCTCTTTAAGTTTAGACCCCGTTACTCCATTGAGTATTAAAAAAATATAATAACTACTGAGACCACATTAACAAAAAGTCGTTTCGTCGCCTATATCTTTAACTAAAACTTATCTATTGATTTGTAATGTTCAGTTATTATGATGGTTTAATTACGATATAAACGCTTAAGGAGAGTCGGATATGGACTCATCTGATACATTTGAACAACGCTTAGAACTTTTAGAAAGTAAAGTTGCCTTTCAAGAACTGGCGATTGAGCAACTTAACCAGGTTATTACTGACCAGCAAATGCAAATGAGCCGCCTTCAAGAGCATTTACGCATTGTGGCTGAAAGGCTGAAATCATCCCAAGATTCTCACTTAGCAAGGCCAGAAGAAGAAACACCACCGCCACACTATTGATTTCAAAGATAAAACTCTTGATTTCAAATACAAAAAAGGAAGCTTTCGCTTCCTTTTTTTACAAACACTAATACAAGGTATTAGTGGCAGCCGCAGCCGCCTTGTTTGTGTCCGTGACCTTCGCCGCCACCGCAGCAACCGCCTTCTGAACCATGGCTATGACCACCACCGCCACAGCAACCACCTTCGTGATCGTGATCATGGTCGTGACCGCCTGCACCATGGACGTGGCCATGTGCAATTTCTTCTTCTGTTGCTTCACGGATAGCCATGACTTCAACATTAAATTTCAGGTTTTGGCCTGCTAACATGTGGTTACCGTCAACGATAACTTCATCACCTTCAATGCCTGTGATTTCGACAGGAACTGGGCCCATGTCAGTGTCAGCTAAGAAACGCATACCCACTTCTAGCTCATCAACACCCATAAATACATCTTTAGGAACACGTTGAACTAAGTTGTCATCGTATTGGCCATATGCGTCGTCTGAAGCAACTTCAACATCGAAGTTTTCGCCCACAGAACGACCTTCTAATGCTTTTTCTAAACCTGAAATTAAAGACCCACGACCATGCAAATAGTCCATTGGTGCGCTTGCTGGTGATTCATCAACTAAAACACCGTCTTCTGTTCTTACTTGATAAGCCAAGCTGACCACCAAGTCTTTTGCTACTTTCATGACATCTCCTACTACCCGTAAGGGAAAAATTTTTTGCCAATTGTACCGAAAAACTATGATGATGTATTGAGAATTGACAAATTTCTATTATTCAGGTGTAAAAATTCCAATAACCTGCTCTTTTTGCCTAACATGACCAGTTGCTTCATCCCCTGCTTGGCGTTGTTGATCGCCGCAATTGACACACTCAACGACATCAATTTTATCTTCACGCCACATCATTAATGTGTCTTGTGACTTACACTTAGGGCAAATCGCCCCAGCAATAAAGCGTTTACGTATTGAAGCCATTTCTAACCCTTACTGTTCATTATTCCAACTATGGGGCTGGCGATGCTCTCTTTGCATTTCTTTCTCAAAGAGCTCATTAAGTTCACGACGCGCCTCTTTAATGCGTGAAATTTGCCCGCTATCACTATTTTCATTTTCAGGGTAGATATCCCTGAGCATTTTCATGTCTAAACGGCGAAAATGCTGCTTGGCACGATAAGCTTTATGAGGGTGCATCCCCGTACTGACTAAAGCCTTGCTGCCAAGTTCAAGCGCACTCGAGAATGTTTCGCGGCTAAAGTCAGTCACGCCACATTGCAATAGCTCATGAGCCTCAAGACGACCTTTAGCACGAGCAATAATATGCAAGTTAGGGAAGTTTTCTTGGCAAATTTGCACAATTTCCATCACTTCTTCAGGGACATCACTGGTAATCACGATAGATTTGGCTTTATCAGCTCCTGCTGAGC
Organism: Providencia sp. PROV223; assembly: GCF_028479245.1. Lineage (NCBI taxonomy): Bacteria > Pseudomonadati > Pseudomonadota > Gammaproteobacteria > Enterobacterales > Morganellaceae > Providencia > Providencia sp. PROV223. The sequence goes on along the minus strand of NZ_JAMPNG010000020.1, from coordinate 75,743 downwards.
GCAATAATTGCAGTTCACGTGCATCGCCGTAATATACTGTATAGCCGTAGCGGCGCATGGTACTAATCGCCGTAACATCTTGTTCTAGTACTGTAATTTTAACCTTATTAGCCATTAATAATCGGCCAACTACCTGACCCATACGACCAAAACCGACCAAAATAACATGCGGGTCATTATCCTCTACAAACGGTTTTTCACTCGAGGCCGGCTGTTGATTATAACGATAGTTCAAATAAGCATCTATCAATTGCATCACAAGTGGAGTGGTCATCATCGAAAGCGTGACAACCACCAGCAATAAATCCATTTGCCGTTCATTAATCACACTTGCACCAAAGGCGGTTGCATAGATTACAAATGCAAATTCGCCACCTTGGCTAAGCACACCAGAAAATTGCGCTCTCGCACCATTTCGAAGCCTAGCGGCTAAACTCAGTCCGTAAAGTACTAACGCTTTGACAGCGACCAATACTACAACAGCAATCAATACTTGCGGTAAATAGGCCCACAACACATCTAAATTCAATGACATACCTACTGAGATAAAAAATAGCCCCAGTAGCAGACCTTTAAACGGTTCGATATTAATTTCCAATTCATGACGGAATTCTGTTTCCGCTAACATGACCCCTGCCATAAAGGTTCCCAGAGCCATAGAAAACCCAAGGCTTTCCATAATGAGTGCAGAACCTAATACCACCAATAAGGCGGCAGCCGTAAAAATTTCATGAACGCCAGATTTAGCAGCAAGCCTGAACATCGGCCGCAATAAGTAACGGCCAACGACCCATAAGCCTGCGAACGCCACTATCTTCAAACCAATCTTTTGCCAATCACTGGTTGCTGAATCCCCTGCTAACAATGGGATCAGCGCCATAATCGGGATAACGGCCATATCTTGGAATAACAAAACAGAGAAACCGAGTTGCCCACTTTCTTTGTTGGACATCCCTTTTTCGTTCATCAATTGAAGTGCCATTGCCGTTGATGACATCGCCATACCTAATCCACCGACAATAGCCGCTTGCCAAGAGAATTTGGCTAAAAATAGCAGTGACGCCATGATAGCTGCGGTCACGACCACTTGAAGCGTGCCCACACCGAAAATAGAGCGCCTAAGTTCCCATAATTTAGAAGGTTTTAGCTCTAACCCAATAAGAAACATCAGGAACACCACCCCCATTTCGGAGAAGTGTAAAATATCATCAACATTGCGAATAAAGCCGAAAACAAATGGCCCAATCATGATCCCGGCAAGCAAATACCCAAGCACAGCACCTAAGCGGATTTTTTGTGCGATAGGTACCATAACGACCCCTGCACAAAGGAAGATGATAACGGATTCAAATAGCCCCAGTTCTGACATTAGGATAACCCTCCCGCACCTAGCGGTTGCTGCATCCATTGACGGTAGTCATCGATAAGCTGTTCAAAGCGTTCTTTAGGCTGCCGACGTGCTGCATAAATAATGGTTGGTTCTAACCACTGCATATCACACATTAATGCGGTCAATTCAAATGGGCGAAGTATTTCTGTAAGCGGGTAATGATTATACCCATCATGTTGATAAGCGTGGATAGGCTCCCCCGTCGTGATCACCGAGCGCCAATATTTGCCTTTTAATTTCTGGTACCCCACGTCGGTAGCAAAACGGCGAGTTAACACGCGATCAAACCACTCTTTTAATAAAGCAGGGCAACTATAAGTATAGAGAGGATGCTGAAAAACAATGATATCGTGCTGACACAATAATTTTTGCTCCGCGGTAACATCAATAAAATAATCTGGGTAAATTGCGTATAAATCGTGCACAGTCACATGGTCAAAATCACGTACTGCCCCCAATAACGCCTTATTAGCCATCGATTCGTCGGGGTCCGGGTGAGCGTAGACCACCAACACTTTCGGTGTATTTGACATCTTTCCCTCCTCAAAGGCGTGTCAGACGGAACATTTTCCGTTACCATGCAGCCTGCTAAATAGAGTTTACACCCTAAACATTGCAGTCTTTGTATTATTATTCGGGTGTGTAGATTTGGGTAATTTAACATATTTTTAATAGACGGTTGCTATGATTGTTTTCTCTTCACTCCAAATTCGCCGAGGTGTTCGTGTCCTACTGGACAATGCCACTGCGACTATTAACCCCGGCCAAAAAGTTGGTTTAGTGGGTAAAAACGGCTGCGGTAAATCGACGCTTCTTGCGTTATTAAAAGGCGAATTACAAGCTGAAGCAGGTTCTGCAACCTTCCCAAGCAATTGGTCTATGGCATGGGTGAACCAAGAAACTCCCGCGCTTGATGTACCCGCTCTTGAATATGTGATTGATGGTGATCGCGAGTTCCGAGCCTTAGAACAAAAACTTCAGCAAGCCAATGAAAAAAATGATGGCCATGCCATCGCAGTAGTTCATGGGCAGCTTGATGCGATTGATGCATGGACCATTCGTTCTCGCGCCTCCAGTTTGCTACATGGCTTAGGTTTCAGCCAAGCACAGCTAGATTCCCCAGTAAAATCATTTTCGGGTGGATGGCGGATGCGTTTGAACCTCGCGCAGGCACTGCTTTGCCGTTCTGACCTGTTGTTACTCGATGAGCCAACCAACCACCTTGATTTAGACGCGGTCATTTGGTTAGAAAAGTGGTTAAAAAGCTACCAAGGCACCCTGATTTTGATTTCCCATGATAGGGATTTCCTCGACCCGATTATTGATAAAGTGCTGCATATCGAACAAGAAACCATGTTCGAATATACGGGTAACTATTCTTCTTTTGAGCGCCAACGTGCGACAAAACTCGCCCAACAGCAAGCGTTGTATGAAAGCCAACAAGCTAAAGCTGCGCATTTACAAAGTTATATTGACCGCTTTAGAGTGCAAGCCACCAAAGCCAAGCAAGCACAAAGCCGCATTAAGATGCTTGAAAGAATGGAAATGGTCGCACCGGCTCATGTGGATAACCCATTCCATTTTTCATTCCGCAAACCAGAAAGCTTACCGAATCCATTACTAAAAATGGAAAAAGTCAGCGCAGGCTACGGTGAAAAGGTCATTTTACAATCCATCAAACTGAACTTAGTCCCGGGGTCACGCATTGGTCTGCTCGGGCGTAACGGCGCAGGTAAATCAACTTTAATCAAAATGTTAGCTGGCGACTTACCTCCATTACAGGGAGAAATTTCCCTCGCAAAAGGGATTAAACTCGGTTATTTCGCCCAGCACCAATTAGAGTATTTGCACCCTGAAGAATCCCCCTTGCAGCATCTTGCTCGCCTTGCCCCTGAGCAAACTGAGCAGCAATTACGTGACTATTTAGGTGGTTTCGGTTTTAAAGGTGACCAAGTTACTGACCCAAGTGGCCGTTTTTCTGGTGGAGAAAAAGCGCGCTTAGTTCTCTCTTTAATCGTCTGGCAGCGCCCTAATTTACTGCTGCTCGATGAACCAACTAACCACTTGGACTTAGATATGCGCCAAGCGCTTACTGAAGCCTTAATGGCCTTCGAAGGCGCTTTAGTTGTCGTTTCCCATGATAGGCATTTATTGCGCACCACGACCGATGAACTGTATTTAGTCCACGGCGGTTCTGTAGAGCAGTTTGATGGTGATTTAGAAGATTACCAACAATGGCTAGCTGAGCAAAACAAGCTCGAATTACAGCAAGTGCGTGATCAACAAGAGAAAGATAAACCAGCAGCCGCTGCAACGGTGACGGCACAAGATAGAAAAGATCAAAAACGTCGTGAAGCTGAATTTCGTCAGTTAACTCAGCCTATCCGTAAAAAAATTACGGAATTGGAAAAGCAGATGGATAAACACTCTCATGCCCTGAGTGAGCTTGAAGCAAAACTTTCTGATGCAGCCATCTATGAACAAGATAAAAAAGCCGAATTGACGGAATGTTTGAAAAAACAAACTGAACACAAAGCAGCGCTTGAAGATGTGGAAGTGGAGTGGATGGAATTGCAAGAGCAGTTAGAAACCATGACTAGTGAGTTTGAATTAAATTAATTCGTTATAAAACATCACAATCCATTAAAATCACGAAAAGCTATCTTTTGATAGCTTTTCGTTTTTATCATCACTGAATCTTATTCTTTCACACACATCACATAATACTGGCCATCAATAATTTCAGTGCCTTCGGTTTCGTGTTCAAAACCAGGGAATTCGCTATCCCATGCTTGAAGACTATGTAAATAGCCGATATGTGGGCTATTTTTATCGCCAAAGCTTTCCCCCGATAACAACATTGGGATACCCGGTGGATAGGGAATAATCGAGTTAGCAGCAATACGCCCGGCGAGTTTATCTAAAGGAACCGACTCAACACGGTTAGCAACAATTTCTTGGTAGGCATCGCGCGGGCTCATCATCACTGCAGGGAGTTGTTCATAAGCCTGATTTAGTTGGCCTCCAGGGTTATTTTTTTGTAGATACACAAACATTTTATTCCCTAAATCACGTAGCCCCATCTCACTATAGATCTCAGGAGCCGCTTCAACCACTTCAGGCAATACCTTTTTCAGTGCCGTATTATTGTCATAGTGGCGCTTAAACGACAGCAGCGCATTGACCAATGTCCCCCATTTTCCTTTCGTAATTCCCATCGAAAACAAGAACATAATTTGGAAATCGGTCGTACGGGTTGGCACAATACCATAATGATTTAACCAAGCTGTGACTAAAGCAGCAGGAACTCCGCTATCCAGTAATTTACCGTCATCTCCCATCCCTGGCGACAAGATACTTACCTTAATTGGGTCAAGCATCGCCCAATTTTCAGGGATATCTTTAAAACCATGCCATTTATCTTCAGGATTCATCACCCAGCAGCTTTGCTCTTTCATCAACAGTTCAACAGGGGCATCTTCAAATGCATAGCGTTTACCTGTTGCTGGGTCTTTCACCATTTCTTGATTCCATGGTTTGAAGAACCACTCATCATCATTGATAAATTCTTTGTATAGGAAGCCCAGTGATTGACGGAAGTCGATGGCTTCACGGATGACTTCATCAGTGAGTGAACGCCCACTGTTGCCGTCCATCATATCTGCGGCAATATCATTCGAGGCACAAATTGCATATAGCGGCGAGGTGGTCGCATGCATATGATAAGCTTGGTTAAAACGATTAAAATCAATCGCATTACGGCCATTTCGGACGTGGATAAATGAAGCTTGTGAAAGTGCATTCAATAATTTATGCGTAGAGTGAGTCGCAAAAACGGTAGGTTCATCGTCTTTTCTAGGGTCATCACGCATCGCAAAGTGGTCACGGTAGATAGGGTTAAAGCGCGCGTAGCCGTACCATGCCTCATCAAAATGGATTCTATCCAATGATTCATCAAGCAAATCCTGAACTTTGCGTGCGTGATAGCATACGCCATCGTAAGTACAGTTAGTTACTACACTATATGCGGGACGTTTGCCAATTTTATCCGAAGTTAATGGGTTTTTAGCGATTTTTTCAGTAATCGCTTCCGGTGTCATCTCTTGAGGGTAAATAGGGCCAATAATGCCATAACGATTACGGCTTGGCGTCATATAAACCGGTTTTGCTCCAGTTAAAATCAAACCTTGCTCAATAGATTTGTGGCAGTTACGGTCAATGACAACAACGTCATCATCCGTCATACAAGCTTGCATAATCGTTCGGTTCGAACCTGATGTTCCCACGACTACTGAATAAGATTGGTCAGCACCAAAAATACGGGCGGCATTTCTTTCACATTCACCAAATGCGCCGGTATGGTCTAACAGTGACCCCACGGCAACTCGCTCGATACCAATATCGGTACGAAACAAGTTTTCTCCAAAGAAATCATGATAAATGCGGCCCGCCGGGGTTTTGGTGAACCCAACACCGCCCTGATGACCCGGTGCTGCCCATGAATATTCATGTACATCACTGTATTTAATCAAGCTTTTCATCAAAGGGGGCAATAAATTAGCGCGGTAACGGATTATCGCGGCAAGAACTCGGCCTGCGATAAAATCAGCGGAGTCTTCTAAAATCCAAGCAAACTCATCAACTTGCTCCATCATTTTGCGGTCGAATGCCGTCAAAGCTTCTTCACGATCACTTAATAAAAATACAGGCACATCTTCTTGTCTGCGATGAAGTTGGGTAATTAATTGATGTGCCTGAGTTTGTTCTTGCTTGTCTGACATATCTCGGCCATATAACAAGCAATCAATACTGGTATTTGATCGAATGTATGCCATCCCATCTTCAAAATTACGAATGATCACGGTTTCTACGTGCTCATCTTTAAGTTCACTAGCAAGTCTTGCTACAGCATGGCTAATCACGGAGTCGTCATCGGTTAATTCCGTATAAACTATGAGTGCTCTCATCAATAACTCCCTTTTAACTTTTTAAAATCAAAATACTGATAATATTAGTCTTAACGTAAATAAGGTTTGATTGCAAAGTTATCGATGAGGATTCAAGCCACTAATCACTCATCTAATTTATTAATCACTACTCTTGCATTCATAACTAACGACTTTGCTTTCGCTTCTCGCCGTTGCAATAACGCCATAAAAATCAGGTCAGTAAGCGTATTTTGTGCGGTTCTTGAAGAAATTGATGAACTACGCCATTCATCTTCCTCCGCAATACTTTCAAGAACATAATCAGCAATTTGCCCCAGTGGTGAATCACAGTCACGCGTAATCGCAATGACACATGCCCCTTGCTTACGTGCAATATTCGCTGCTGTTAGCATGTCTTTACGCTTCCCTGTAAAAGAAATAACGATTTGTACATCATGAGCATTGAGAGTGAGTGCCGCCGCAATTTGCACATGATGGTCTGACTCCACGAGCGTTGTGATACCAATTTTTTGTAATTTATAACTTAAATCTTTTGCAGTTAAGCCTGACCCACCAATACCGACAATTTGCACTCTCTGTGATTGGTCTATTCGCTCAACAATGCGTTCAAACTGTCTGAAATCAATTAATTTTGTTGTTTCTGTAATTGAATGATTTTTCTCCATTGCCAATTTCTGAGCAACAACCATCAAGTTATCATCAGGTGCAATGCGGTTATGTAAAGCGGAATGAGGTGCTCCCTCTTTCAGTTGCTGGCGTCCAATAATCTCACTAAGTGCAAGTTTCAAGGCGGGATACCCCTTCACCCCGACTTTTTGACTAAACTTAACGATGGCAGATTGGCTGACATCTAAAATTTCTGCTAATTGCTGAGACGATAAATTCAGTACATTTTCGGGATTTTCAAGGATAAATTGTGCAATTTTACGTTGATTTTCTGCTAATCGCGGTAGTGAGTAAGTAATGATGTCCAATAATGTCATGGTGACCTCTAATAATAGTTGTAATAGCCAGACCTATAGATAAAAAAATAATAATAAATTATTCCTCAACCAAGTCACTGATACCTGATAAATAATACTTACAATTCAAAGAGTCGTAACTTTAGCCTGTAAAATAAATCACAAAATATTCTTGTATATTCACAAGATAGAATAGATAGCACCGTGATACTAGTCACATATAAGGAATAAATAATTCCTTAATATTAGCCCAATAACTGATCTAGGAGCAATTTTTATGACTATCGACTTAAGCAAAATGGTAACTGAAAGCCGTAATGCAGCCAGTACTAATATCGACCAACTATCAACAGCTGAAATGCTAAAGGTCATTAATAATGAGGACAAACTCGTTCCGTTAGCGGTTGAAAAAGTGCTCCCTGAAATTGCTCAACTGGTTGATAAAGTTGCAGAAGCCTTTTTAAAAGGCGGTCGTCTGATTTACTCAGGCGCAGGAACCTCTGGCCGTTTAGGAATTCTTGATGCCAGTGAGTGCCCGCCGACTTATGGAACGCCCCATGAGCAAGTTGTTGGTTTAATCGCCGGTGGTCATCAGGCTATCTTCCGTGCCGTAGAAAATGCAGAAGATAAACCTGAACTGGGCGAACAAGACCTTAAAGATATTCAATTCAATGATAATGATGTGTTAGTGGGTATCGCAGCGAGTGGCCGAACACCTTATGTATTAGGAGCTTTAGCATACGCGAATACTGTTGGTGCAACCACAGCTGCCATTAGCTGTAACCCAAATAGCCCAATTGCCAATGCCGCAGATATTGCTATCACTCCCGTTGTCGGTGCAGAAGTTGTCACAGGTTCTTCACGTATGAAAGCAGGAACTGCACAAAAATTGGTACTCAATATGATCACCACTGGGGCAATGATCCGCATCGGAAAGGTGTTTGGTAATTTAATGGTTGATGTTGAAGCGACAAACGCCAAACTCATTGAAAGACAAACAAAAATTGTGATGGAAGCGACCGACTGTGACCGAACTACTGCAGAAACCGCCCTTCAACAATGTAATCGACACTGCAAAACTGCCATTTTAATGGTGCTATCGGGCTTGAATGCCGATGATGCACGTCAACTGCTCTTAGACAACAACGGTTTTATTCGTACGGCACTCAATATGGCCTCATCCGCCTAATTTGCGGATTTTAATGGGATAAATAGTATGGCTAAAATAACAATAGAAATGATACAGCAGGTCCTACAACACGTTGGAGGACGCCGTAATATTAAATTAGCGGGTAACTGTATGACCCGTTTGCGGCTCACACTCAACGATGACCAACTAGTCGATAAGGCTGCACTCAAACAAATCGCAGGGGTGCTTGGTGTCATTGAGAGTGATGAACAGCTGCAAGTGATCCTTGGCCCGGGTAAAGCACAAACTGCCGCAGACTTAATGAACCAACTGTTGGATAGTGGTGAAGAGGATAGCCATGAGGCAACAACCCAGCCTCAGGATTTAAACGACATTGCATCCGCAAATAAGCAGCAACTGAAAAAGAAACAAACCAGTGCCGTTCACCGGTTTTTATCCAAATTTGCCACGATATTTACACCGTTAATTCCGGGCTTTATTGCTGCCGGCCTACTATTAGGCTTTGCAACTCTAGCGAAACAAACCTATTTCCCAGCAGGGCTTCCAACAAAGCCTGAAGAGCAGACCCTACTCGTACATACTATTTTATATATGTCAGTATTTAGCAAAGGGCTGTTTAGCTTTCTAAGCATTCTCATTGGTTATAATACTCAAAAAGCCTTTGGCGGTAGCGCGGTAAATGGTGCCATCATTGCTTCACTGTTTGTTCTTGGATATAACCCTGAAATAGCCAAAGGGTTCTATTCTGACATGAATAGCTTTTTCGGGTTGGCTATCGACCCAAGAGGTAACATTATTGGGGTATTGATTGCGTGTATTTTTGGCGCATGGGTTGAAAAACAGGTACGCAAAATTATCCCAGCTAACCTTGATATGATTTTAACCTCAACAATTACCTTATTAATTGTTGGTGCTGCTGTGTTTATCTTTATCATGCCTATTGGGAGCTGGTTATTCTCTGGCATGTCATGGCTGTTTGTTCATTTAAGCAGCAACCCATTCGGAACTGCCATACTTGCTGGGCTATTCTTAATTGCAGTCATGTTTGGCGTGCACCAAGGTTTTGTTCCGGTATATATGGCACTCGTTGAAACTCAAGGTTTTAACTCACTCTTCCCTATCCTAGCGATGGCAGGTGGTGGCCAAGTTGGTGCAGCAATGGCGTTGTATGTTAAAGCCGCAAAAGATTCGGTGTTACGCAATCAGATTCGTGGGGCTATCATTCCAGGTTTCTTAGGTGTCGGTGAACCACTTATTTACGGTGTCACTCTTCCGCGGATGAAGCCATTTGTCACCGCATGTTTAGGTGGTGCCGCAGGCGGTTTCTTTGTTGGGCTAGTGGCTTGGATGGGTTTACCGGTTGGTTTGAATACCGTCTTTGGCCCTTCTGGCTTAGTCGCTATCCCAATGATGACGTCAGCTGATGGGGTGTTCCCTGGAATGTTAGTTTATGTGGGCGGGTTATTCACATCCTACTTATTCGGTTTTATTTTTACTTATTTTTTCGGAACTAAGAACGTCGATTTAGACTAATCGCCTCCCTTACATGTAAAAAGCAGCCCATGGGCTGCTTTTTGATGAGTCATATAAACTGCACTTTTATCAGAAAATCATTCCAACCAAATCAGGGGAACGCACAAAGCCGTTAAAATCCCCATTACCCAGTTAAAAATAAACCAAGCACGGCGGCTACGCAAAAATAGGCTGATTAATGAACCAAACCCCATCCAGATTAAACCCGCCACTAAGTTAACCACCACAAATGCGATACTCATCATTAAAATAGATTGAGTAAATAACTCACCGGGTAAGCTAAATCCCCCTACGGCTCCCAAACCCATCATCCATGCTTTCGGGTTTAAAAACTGCAATAAGCCACCTTGATACCAAGTCACGCTTTTCGCAACTTCGCTATTCGTCTTCAGTGGTGCATAATTTGCCGTCGCTGTTTTCCATGCGAGCCATAACAGGTAGATGCTTCCGGCGACTTTTAAGGCGATATGAATCGCAGGATAGAGCAATAAAAGTGCAGCAATACCGAATGCAGAAAGATAAAGTATGGACTGCATGCCTAACATAATACCAAGGCATAATATAATCGTATGGCGAAAACCGTAGTTTGCTGCACTTGATGTTAGCAACATATTGTTAGGGCCGGGTGTGACTGCTGCAATGAATAAAAACGTAAAAAGAGAAAAAATCAGCCCCAGTGTCATTTATAATTTAGCCTCAAACTCAAATTTGTTTACTTGCATCACAAAAAAATAACAGTATGTTATGTGACTCACAAGAGTCTCCATTAAATAAAAATAAGGCTATGTCAGAAAACTTTCGTCCAATAAGTTGGGCTAAAAATCCACACCTCCAAACATTACTGCCAAGGATTTTCCGTAGAACACCGAAAATCAAACCTATATGGCAACGGCTTGAATTGCCTGATGGCGATTTTATCGATCTCGCTTGGAGTGAAAAACCCGAGCTAGCAGCGCATAAGCCACGATTAGTGATTTTCCATGGTCTAGAAGGTAATTTTAAAAGCCCTTACGCTCACGGAATGCTAGAAACTGCCCAAAAACATGGTTGGTTGGGTGTGATTATGCATTTTCGCGGTTGTAGTGGTGAACCCAATCGCCAACAGCGAATTTACCATTCAGGTGAAACCAGTGATGCTCGCTATTTTCTCCGCTGGTTGAAACAAACCTATGGTGATGCGCCAACCGCCGCAGTTGGTTATTCTCTTGGTGGCAATATGTTAGCCTGCTATTTAGCTGAAAGTGGCCAAAATGCAGATGTCGATGCGGGTGTTGTTGTTTCTGCTCCTTTGATGTTAGAAGCCTGCTCTTTACGCATGGAAAAGGGCATTTCTCAGTTTTATCAACGTTACTTACTAAATGGCTTGAAACGCAATGCCACCCGGAAATTAGTCCGTTATCCAGGCTCATTACCCTTAAACCTCTTACAATTGAAGCAGCTTAAGCGGATCCGTGAGTTTGATGATGTGATTACTGCTCGTATTCATGGATTTGATGATGCGACAGATTATTATCAAAAATGCAGTGCATTACCCAAGTTAGCTTATATCACTAAACCAACGTTAATTATTCACGCCAAAGATGACCCATTTATGGCGCCTGAAGTTGTTCCTGATTTATCATTTTTACCCCACAATGTGGAATACCAAATGACAGAACATGGCGGGCACGTCGGCTTTGTGAGCGGTACATTGAGAAAACCGCAAATGTGGTTAGAAAGCCGTATTCCTCAATGGCTAACCCCTTATTTAGATAAGGAAATAATGTGATTATTCCTTGGCAAGAACTTGAGCCTGAAACATTGGAAAACCTGATTGAGAGCTACGTATTGCGTGAGGGAACCGACTACGGCTCCCATGAAAAAAGCCTGCAAGATAAGGTTAACGATGTGAAACGGCAGTTAGTTTCTGGCGAAATTGTGCTAGTCTGGTCTGAATTGCATGAATCGGTTAATTTCATGCCTAAGGGAAGTTTTTCTGTATGATGTTTTTATTCCATGGTTCATTTTTACGTCATCTTTTGTCATAAAAAAAGTTGCGTGTTTTCCAACATAATCATGTCGTAAAACCATCAAATAAGGCTCACAACCCTAACACCCGTTAATCCGCTTCATGCACTATTGATTAAAATAGTGCTCATAAGCGCAGCACAGGGAGTCCACGATGTCTAAAAAGCACCCAATCATTGCTATCACCGGTTCAAGCGGGGCTGGCACAACGTCAACTAGCCAAGCATTTCGTAAAGTCTTTCATCAATTAAATATCCAGCCTGCAACATTAGAAGGGGATAGTTTTCACCGCTATACACGCCCTGAAATGGATATGGCTATCCGAAAAGCCAGAGAACAAGGCCGGCACATCAGTTACTTTGGCCCCGAAGCGAATGATTTTGCTTTGCTTGAACAAACCTTAGTTGACTATGCAAAAACGGGTTGTGGGCAATCCCGTAAATATCTACATACTTATGATGAAGCGGTACCTTATGGCTTGCAGCCCGGGACATTTACCCCTTGGGAACCGCTGCCAGATAAAACGGATATTTTGTTTTATGAGGGGCTACATGGCGGTGTTGTCACACCGGAACATAATGTCGCACAACACGTTGATTTACTTGTCGGTGTTGTCCCTATAGTCAACCTAGAATGGATCCAAAAATTAATCCGTGATACGACAGAGCGAGGGCACTCCCGTGAAGCCGTTATGGACTCTGTCGTGCGTTCTATGGGCGACTATATTAATTACATCACGCCACAATTTTCTCGCACTCACATCAATTTTCAACGCGTTCCAACGGTAGACACCTCTAACCCATTTTCGGCTAAAGCTATTCCATCACAAGATGAAAGCTTTATTGTGATCCGTTTTCGTGGGCTAGAACAAATTGATTTCCCCTATTTGCTATCAATGATATCTGGCTCTTTCATTTCTGCAATGAATACAATTGTCGTCCCCGGAGGAAAACTAGGTTTAGCCATGGAATTAATTATGGCGCCAATAGTCGAAAAACTAATTAATCAAAAGAACAACAATTAAATTATTTTTTGATTAATAAATAAGATGCTTATCATTAATTAAGGTAAGCATCTTTTAATTCAAATATACCAATAAAAATTAAATTTATTTTTAGTTTTTTATTTCAAAGCTATGTGTGACTTCCACGGTTTTCTCTAACATCAATGCGACTGAACAATATTTTTCAGCAGAAAGTTGAACAGCTCGTTCGACCGCTTTTTCCGTTAATTCATTCCCTGTTACAATAAAATGTAAATGGATTTTCACAAAATAACGAGGGGCTTCTTCGCGACGCTGTGAGGTTAATTTCACCTCACAATCCGTAATATCATAGCGGCCTTTCTGTAGAATCGAAACGACATCAATCGCGCTGCAACCACCCGCTGCCATTAGCACCATTTCCATTGGGCTTGGGGCTTTATCACCTGCATTACCGTCCATCATCACTTGGTGCCCAGACGCTGACTCCCCTAGAAAAGAAAGTCCTTCAACCCACTTAACTCTTGCTTCCATTATATTTCCCCTTGAAATGAAATCGGTTTAAAGGCTACATTGTTCCATAGATGCGATGAATGTTATATCAACTTTATTTGGCTGAAGCGATACAGGGAAGACTTTCTTTATTGGATATGCTACAAACAATACTTAGTTGATAGGATTAAGATCAAAACTCAAAGGTTTAATTGATCATATTATAGTGTTGATATCAATTTGCGTTACCCAAAGCAATCAAAAACGCTGAAGCAATCAGCTGTTAGATTATTTAAAGGTATATAAGGCAAATTAATATGCTAAGCTAGTGACTTTAAAGCCAGCCTTTCTAGTATGTTTTTCTGAATGGCTGCAATAACATACAGAGGATAACGCTAATGGTTCTCGGCAAGCCACAAACAGACCCTACTCTTGAATGGTTTTTGTCACACTGCCATATTCATAAATATCCATCCAAGAGCACTCTTATCCATCAGGGTGAGAAAGCAGAAACCCTTTACTATATCGTTAAAGGTTCGGTGGCTGTTTTAATTAAAGATGAAGAAGGCAAAGAAATGATCCTCTCTTACCTGAATCAGGGGGATTTCATTGGTGAGCTTGGGTTATTTGAAGAAGGGCAAGAACGTACTGCGTGGGTTAGAGCCAAAATAGCCTGCGAAGTTGCTGAAATTTCTTACAAAAAATTCCGTCAATTAATTCAGGTAAACCCTGATATTTTAATGCGCCTTTCTGCGCAAATGGCTAGTCGTCTACAAACAACATCTGAGAAAGTCGGTAACCTCGCATTCTTGGACGTTACAGGGCGTATTGCTCAAACTCTATTAAACTTAGCTAAACAGCCTGATGCAATGACACACCCAGACGGTATGCAAATCAAAATTACTCGTCAGGAAATAGGCCAAATCGTGGGTTGTTCCCGTGAAACAGTCGGCCGTATTCTAAAAATGTTAGAAGACCAAAACCTGATCTCCGCACATGGTAAAACCATTGTTGTTTACGGTACTCGTTAATTAACCTTTCAGCCTGGCCACCTTTGGCTGGGCTATTATTTATCATATTAAATTGTAGTAAAATCGCTTCGTTATATTCCCCCCACCGATTACCCCTATAGAATAATAATTATTATCTTACCAATTAGGAAAATATTTATGACTATTACATTAGGCTATTTATCGGGTAATCCGACGATTTTCAAAAAAATTATTAACTCGGATGATTTTATCAAAAAAATTTTTACGGTTACCTCTTCACTGAAAAAAAGTCCACTTGATACGAATAACCAGCTAAAACCAACTCGTACCTGTAGCACTGAGAGTATTGATTCCGCCTATGAGAGCGACTTAGAAGAAACCAATAATATTAAGTGTTTAAGCACTGGTGAATTTTACGAAAAAGTCAATCAATTGAAAGTTAAGCTATACGGAAAATATTCATCTACTTTTCTTTCTGAGCAAAGTACAGACTCATTAATAAAAGAAAATAGAGTTATTCTTGACCAATACAAAGAACTCCCCAAAAAAAATGCTGAATATGCTGATTTTTTATATCGAGATATTAAAATTCCTGGCATTAACAATAAAAGCCTACAAGAAAAAAAAGAGATTATAAAAAAATTTGCATTACCTAAACCTCTAACTAATAAAAATGGTTCAATGCTTCCTTTAAAAAAACAATTCATTCAAGAGTCTATTCGTCATATCACACTACCTTCTGTAGGTGTAAAATATAAAACAGAAAGCAAATTTAATAAGAAATTAGTTTATATACATTACAAAACTTGTGAAGAAAATCGGCCTAATCAAAGAATCACCTCTTTGCCAAAAACCACTTTTGAGTTCAAGGGAAATATACCGCAAACAAAGTCATCATTACTAAGAGCACAACGAATAAAAGAACATTATAATTTATCGAGTAAAATTACCACACAGAAAACCAGCCTTAGCAAAGATAACTTAGTAAAAAATAAAATTTTAGTTAATAGTTCTGATTTATTAAAAATAATAGAAAAAGAATACCAATTGACCCAAGAAATGAATAACCATATAAAAATAATCGCTGAAATAGACGCCCAAATGAAGACTAACTCTCAATTACTAGCACTTTACAAGTCACCAATAATAAAATAAGTAAAATCGACTTATTATTCAATTAATTAAAATATTTGCATTGGCTAGAACAAATCCAAACACAAATATCACACACATGTAAATAAATAATCATAAACATCGATTTATTATATTAATTAACCTAAAAACAACCCAAAATAGCATTAATTGATAATTAAGGATCTCTCATGCACATAGACACCATCAATAGAAATGTAAGCAATCCCATCTTTAAAAAAAACATAGCATTAGAAATAGCGGAAAATTATTTTCCAATAATTAAGAAAATACGTAATACTAGATTGAATAATTTCATTCATTTATTTAGTTTTAACAAAAAAAACAAAGTAAATATGGATTCAAAGTTTTACTTAGAGTTAAAAAAAATAGAAACCAAAAAAAATGAGAATAACTCACGATTAAAAGTCGAATTAAATCAAAATAAAATAATATCATTAGAAAATGAACTACTTAAAAAGTCGTTTGAAATATCCCCAACAGTAAAAAACATTAAAGATGAAATTAATAGAAAAATAAGTAACGCATTAAAAATAGACAAGCCCTATGTAGAAGAATTAGTCAACAATAAAATAATTAAAGAACAGAATGACCTAATAGACTATTACACATACCATATTAAAAATATAGAATTAATTGAAACTAAAGAACAATTAAAAAATGATATATACAAATTAAAATCAGAGATAAAAAACGAGTCAAAAATAAGAGGGATTGCTTATCTTGAAAAAAAACATGCAATATTAGAGTCATCATATAAAGAGATAGAAAATACATTTGAGGTGGAAGACCAAAATGAAAATTTAAAATCATTAATTAATTTACAATCTATCATTAAAAATTTATTAATTAAAGAATTAGATGATGTTAAAAGCAAAATTCATAATATAACATTAGATAATTACAGCGAAAAAAATTTAATGGCCTATGATGAAGATGGCACACCTATTTATCATGATGAGGACCATAACTTTGATTTTGATGACGAATTAACTTTTTTAGCGAAGCCCGAAACCAATGAAATGGAAGATTCGTCATTAGTTAAAACACTAAGACTCGAAAATAGAGAATCAAAAAACTTGCTAGAGGAGTTAAGCAATAACTATTTAACTCTGCTTGATAAATTCCACCATAGGTCACACGAATACATTCTAAATACAATAACTCTTACTGACGTACCTCTAGATGATTTATCTACAAATGAAGAAACTATCGTCAAGCAGCCAAGTGAAATTAAACAAAAAACAATAGATAGTAAAGAGAACGTCACGGCAAAAAATACACAGAACAATCGTAGTTTAATGCAGAAAAAAACAGTTGTGAATTATTCACATTCCCATAACAGTCAATGTCTGGCTGCTGGCATCACCATATCCAGCACACCAGAACAATTGCAACAAAAACAAATAGAATTAAAAGCGAAAAATACAATAAAAATATCTGGCCGAAATAGAACGTAATATTAACGATACAAGTTGCAGAGACAGAAATGTCTCTGCAACTTTTCAATAAACCACTAATTCAATAACTTACCAATCGCCGTTTCTAATTTCGCCATCCCACTATTAATTTCTTCCTCAGAAATAATCAGTGAAGGCGTAAAACGTAAAACATTCGTGCCAGCATTGAGCATCATCAGGCCTTCTACTGCACTAGCTTGCAGGATATCTTTCGAACGATTCAATAGTTTGCCGTCTAATTCAGCGCCAATTAATAACCCCATTCCTCTGATCTCAGAAAAAATGTGATATTTATCATTCAGTTTATTTAAATGAGCGACAAATAATTCACGACGCTTTTCGACACCATTTAATACTTCCTCAGTATTAATAATATCAAACGCCGCATTACCTACTGCGCACGCTAAGGGATTGCCACCATAGGTGGTGCCGTGCGAGCCCACTTCCATGGTTTTTGCCACTTCTTCAGTGGTGATCATTGCACTAATAGGGAAACCGCCACCCAATGCTTTTGCTGTGGTTAGAATATCGGGAGTGACATTGTAGTGCATATAAGAGAATAATTTACCTGTACGCCCCATACCGCTTTGTACTTCATCAAAAATCAACAATGCATTATTTTCATCACACAGCTTACGAACTCCTTGCAGAAATTCCGCTGTTGCTGCGGTGACGCCACCTTCACCTTGTACTGGCTCAAGAACAACTGCGCAGGTATTTTCATCAATCACCGCTTTGACAGCATCAAGGTCATTAAATGGCACATGAATAATATCCGCAGGCTTTGGCCCAAAACCATCCGCATATTTCGCTTGCCCACCAACCGAAACGGTAAATAATGTGCGTCCGTGGAAAGCTTGTTTGAAAGCGATAATCTTAGTTTTATAGGGGCTGTATTTAGTAATAGCGTAGCGGCGTGCTAATTTAAACGCAGCTTCGTTAGCTTCTGAGCCGGAATTCACAAAAAATGCGCGGTCAGCAAATGTCGCATTCGTGAGCTTTTGTGCTAACTTCAACGCCTGCTCGTTGGTGAAAATATTACTGACATGCCATAGCTTTTCGCTTTGTTCACGCACCGCAGCCACCAAACTAGGGTGGCAATGCCCCAAAGCAAGAACAGCGATCCCACCAGCAAAATCAATATATTCTTTACCTTGCTGATCCCAAACGCGGCTACCTTCGCCTTTAACTGGAATAAATTCCGCTGGCGAAAAAATAGGTAACATAACTTGATCAAAAGTTTGCCGATTTACTACTGGTTGCTCAGACATACCCCTCACCTGCTCTTATTTAATGCAATTATGAAAATACAAGCATTAAATATGAATAAAAAATCAAAAAAGAGCAATAGTAAAGGGCATACTATGCATAATTAATTTTTTCTGAATACGATTGCTAAATTAATATTTTAGAAAATTGTTTAGTAATTCATGGCCTTGTTCACTCAGAATGCTTTCAGGATGGAACTGAACACCTTCTATAGGTAAGGTTTTGTGCCGTATTCCCATGATTTCATCAACATCGCCATTATTCAGTGACCATGCTGATACATCAAAAGAAACAGGGAGTGTCTCTGCAGCAATCACCAACGAGTGATAGCGTGTCACTGTTAAGGGACGATTTAAGCCTTTGAATACACCTTGATGGTTATGGTGAATAGCTGAAGTTTTACCGTGCATGACTTCTCGTGCTTTGACGACTGATGCACCAAAAGCTTGCCCAATCGCTTGATGCCCTAAGCAAATACCCAAAATGGGTAATTTACCTGCAAAGTATTTTATCGCCTCAAGGGAGATGCCAGCCTCATCCGGTGTACATGGCCCAGGTGAAATCACAAGATGTGTAGGCGAAAGCTGTTCAATTTCTTCGATGGTAATTTCATCATTACGTTTTACTACAACTTCAGCCCCTAACTCACAAAAGTATTGGTATAAGTTGTAAGTAAATGAATCGTAATTATCAATAAGTAGAAGCATATTAGCCTATCCGACTGATTTTTATCATTATATATTATTTTCTTATGCATATTTTTATCATGTTGGCAATCAGAACGATGATTAAAACACCATAAAAATAATAAGGGCGGCTATCATAGCACAGCCAAAGCAGGAAAATAGCCTATTTAAGTCAATGATTGTTTTTTCTCAGAGAAAATTTCCATATAAAAATCATGGAATTATATTTACATCCCTATAACAAAGCTGTATTTTGGTTAAGAATTACTTTAAATACAATGAAATAAAAGGCTGTTAAAAAGTAGCAAGCGCTGACACATTTTAACTAACATAGTTAATGAAGAAAAACTCAAAGAGGAAGGAAAAGCGTTTTTTAAGAAAAGTGGGCACGTTAAAACAACCTACCCACAGTATTCGACACGACAGTTTTTAATGACTATCGTTTTTAATCGCTACGGTTTTTTAATCACTTCAGCAGAAATAATTGTAACCGGTTCAACTGGGACATTTTGATATGGCCCTACGTTTTCCGTTTTTACTTTAGAGATTTTATCTGCAACATCCATCCCCTTCACCACCTTACCAAATACAGCATAACCGAAGTCACGTTGGCCGTGGTCTAAGAAAGCATTATCAGCTACATTAATAAAGAATTGGCTCGTTGCGCTGTCTTTATTTGCAGTACGCGCCATAGAAATAGTACCGCGTAAATTACGTAAACCGTTATCCGCTTCATTTTTGATTGGAGCGCGGGTTTGTTTTTGCTGTAAATCTTTATTAAAGCCACCACCTTGAATCATAAAACCTGGGATTACACGGTGGAAAGTGGTTCCGTTGTAATAACCTTCATTAACATACTGAACAAAATTTTCTGTCGTAACAGGGGCTTTTTTACTATTCAGTTCTAATTCGATATCACCCGCCGACGTGACTAATTTAACATAAGTCTCACCCGCAGATAATGCAAGAGAAGATGCGCTCATTGCGCAGATGGCCAAAAGTGGCACAAAAATTCGTTTTAACATGTAAGGTCCCTTTCGTTATAGCTCATTACAACTGCAATCAAGCAATTCTAGAGTGAAGCCAACAAGAATGCTGAAGATTTACCTATATTTACGCCAAAAAATAAAAACACACCAAATGCGCTAAATTCTAGACCAATTTTAGTGAAAAACGTCATTAATAATGGTTATTTTTCTATTATTACAATTTCGCAGACTACAACACACAAAAAATAATACCTGACACCAAGGGAAAAGCGGTTAAGAGGATATTTCGAGTTGTCGGGAAGCGCTAAGCAAAGCTATAATCCTCGAGCCTTTTGAGGCTAACTCAGGGAGAAAGACAAATGGCAATTAAAAATCATAACTACCAGATGGCAAAATTTGTCATCAGTGCACCCGATATCCGTCATCTACCTAAAGATACCGGAATTGAGGTGGCTTTTGCTGGCCGTTCTAATGCGGGGAAATCCAGTGCGTTAAACGCATTAACACAGCAAAAAAGCTTAGCACGCACCAGTAAAACACCAGGAAGAACTCAGCTAATCAACCTATTTGAAGTTGAGGAAGGCGTTCGCCTTGTTGACCTTCCAGGTTATGGTTATGCCGAAGTTCCTGAAGAAATGAAACGTAAGTGGCAACAAGCACTCGGGGAATATCTCCAAAAACGCGAATGCATTAAGGGGCTTGTTGTATTAATGGATATCCGTCATCCATTAAAAGACCTCGATATGCAAATGATTGAGTGGTCTGTCGCAATGAATGTGCCAGTTCTGGTTTTACTCACTAAAGCAGACAAATTGGCTTCTGGAGCAAGAAAGAAACAGTTAATAGAAGTGCGTCAAGCACTTGCTCCACTTGAAGGGGATATTGAAGTCGAATACTTTTCAGCACTGAAAAAGATTGGTGTCGATAAACTCCGCATTAAGCTAGATAGTTGGTATAACACACCGGCTTGATTTCTTTAGTAGTGAGCCAGAAATGGTTCATTACACCCTCATACCTTCTAATTCACTGAATTTTAGATAAAAAAATGCTCCAGTCAAATACTTGACTGGAGCAGCTAATATTCAGCTAAATCCGATTACGTGAAGTAAAAGGTCTGAAAGATAGAACATCTTACCTCTGTACCCTACGCCTATTAATGTACTTTATTTTTCGCTCGAAAAAAAGCCTTTTTGTAATTTTTTTTCAAAGCTGTCTACGATTCAGCATGATAATACGAATGAAATAAGACAAAAAACGGATTTTAATTACATATTTATGAGATATATGTCGCATAAAAATGTTAATCATATCCTCAAATTTCATCATGAAATAATTGATTTATTACAGAATTATATTAAATTTCTAGTTAATAATTTCAAATGCATAATTATCTGTTATGTATTCGCTTAAACATAAAAAAACCCCCAATAACATATTGGAGGTTTTGTAGATTCAATATTGTTAAAAATTAATGGGCTTCATCCCAGTTATCGCCTATCCCCACATCCACTTTTAATGGTACATCCAATTTCATGCTTTGTTCCATTAACAATTGGACCTGAGCTTGGACACGCTCTAACTCAGATTCTTTCACTTCAAAAACCAATTCATCATGAACTTGCATTAGCATATCTGCATGTGGCTTTTCGGTTTGCAACCAATTATCAACAGCAATCATGGCTTTTTTAATGATATCCGCTGCAGTTCCTTGCATTGGTGCGTTGATCGCTTCGCGTTCCGCGGCTTTACGGCGCATCCCATTACTGGACTTAATATCTGCCAGATATAAACGGCGACCTTCGAGGGTCTCTACATAACCTTGCTCAGACGCCTGCAAGCGTGTGTTTTCCATATAACGTAATACACCAGGGTAACGTTCAAAGTAAAGATCCATATAGCGCTGCGCCTCACCACGAGGTATCCCTAATTGACGCGCTAAACCAAACGCACTCATGCCATAGATAAGCCCGAAGTTAATCGCTTTGGCACTACGGCGTTGGTCACTAGTGACTTGTTCCAGTGGTACACCAAAGACTTCAGCGGCTGTTGCTTTATGGATATCTTTCCCTTCCGCAAACGCAGTTAATAGGCCTTTATCTTGGGATAAATGCGCCATAATACGCAATTCAATTTGCGAGTAATCCGCCGCCATCACTTTATAGCCATCACGAGCAATAAAGGCTTGGCGGATCCGGCGCCCCTCTTCAGTTCTAACAGGGATATTTTGTAAGTTAGGATCTCGAGAAGACAAACGCCCTGTTGCTGTGACGGCTTGGTGGTAAGAAGTATGAACGCGCTGAGTACGCGAGTTAATCATTAGCGGCAGTTTATCCGTATACGTGGATTTTAATTTGGCTAAACTACGGTGCTCGAGCAACAATTTTGGCAATGCATGATTCAGCGCCAATTCCTCAAGCACTTCTTCATTAGTCGACGCTGCCCCACTTGGTGTTTTCTTTATCACCGGCAATTGCAATTTTTCGAATAAGATAGTTTGCAATTGTTTTGGCGAAGCGAGGTTAAACTCTTCCCCCGCAAGCTCGAAAGCCTCTTTTTCCAGCTCAGCTAAACGAGCGGTAATCACCTTTGACTGCGCAGCAAGTACGTTTGCGTCAATTAAAACACCTTTGCGTTCCATGCGGACTAACACAGGCACAAGTGGCATTTCAATATTTTGGAAAATATGATTAAGCGTTGGCTCAGCTTCTAATTGTGGGTATAACGCTTGGTGCAATAATAACGTGACATCCGCATCTTCTGCGGCATAATTAGCTGCTTCTTCTAAGGCGATTTGATTAAATGTCAGCTGTTTTTTGCCTTTACCCGCGATTTCTTCAAAGCTCACAGTTTTGTGGTTCAAATGGCGATCGGCCAAGCTGTCCATATCATGGCGCCCCATTCCCGCAACACTATTTAACACATACGATTCCAGCATGGTGTCATAGCCAATACCTTTTAATTCAATGCCGTAGTTTTCAAGAACTTCTGCATCATATTTCAAGTTCTGGCCAATTTTGAGAATTTTTTCACTCTCAAGTAAAGGTTTCATAACTTCCAAAACCTCTTCCAGAGGGAGTTGTACTGGCGCATCAAGGTAATCGTGACCTAATGGCAAATAAGCGGCATGTCCTGGCTCAATTGCAAATGACATGCCCACTAAACGGGCTTCTTGGGTATCTAAGCTATCGGTTTCAGTATCAAAAGCAAATAACGATGCCTTGCTCAGTTTTTCAACCCAGCGCTCTAAATCCGCTTTTTCTAAAATCGTTTGGTAATTTTCAGCACTCAATGTTGGCGCTGTTGGGATTGATGGCTTGGCAGCTGACGTTGCTGGCGTTGGGCTCACTTTTGTACTTGTGCCTTTCCCCTCCATCCAAGTCCCATTTTCAACATCCGTTAACCAACGTTTAAATTCATAACGGCTGAATAATTGATGTAGCTTATCCACATCTGGCTGAGCAACTTGTAACTCTTCACAGGTCTTTTCCAGCTCAACATCCGTTTTAATTGTCGCTAATTGATATGATAAAAAAGCAACATCACGGTTTTCAGCCATTTTAGGGGCTAAGGTTTTAGAGCCTCTAAAACCTAATGGAGCGATAGCTTCAAGGTCATTATAAATTGCTTCTAAGCTACCAATGCCTTGCAGTAAGGCTAGTGCTGTTTTTTCACCGACACCAGGCACGCCAGGAATGTTATCTGACGAATCCCCCATTAAGGCTAAAAAGTCGATAATAAGTTCAGGGGGCACACCGTATTTTTCTTTGACTTCATCAGGCCCTAGAATAGTGTTATTCATGGTATTAATGAGCGTAATATTAGGCTCAACTAATTGCGCCATATCTTTATCGCCCGTACTGATTAATACTGGCATACCTTTTCGGCTTGCTTCACAAGCTAATGTCCCGATGACGTCATCGGCTTCCACCCCTGAAACAACAAGTAAAGGTAACCCCATCGCTTCTACCATTTCATGCAATGGAGCGATTTGAGCGCGCAAGTCATCAGGCATAGGTGGGCGATGAGACTTATAGCTTTCGAACAATTCATCACGAAATGTTTTTCCCTTCGCATCAAAGACAACCGCTACATGGCTAGGTTTATACTGCATAATTAAACTGCGTAGCATATTAAGCACGCCATACATTGCCCCTGTAGGCTCACCAGCACTATTGGTCAGTGGAGGGAATGCATGATAAGCACGGTATAGGTAAGAGGAACCATCAACCAAAATAAGGGGGTTTTCTGCAATCTGAGCCATAATCTGTCATCATCTTTTAGTCAGGAACGAATGCTAATAGGATGCCATAATGTCGCCTCAGATACATCCCAAGTTTTATATTCCGCTTAATCGCATTGTTAAAAGCACATCAAATCATTCACGATTTCAAATACATTATTTATTACGATTAGTTAAAATTATTATTTACAATTAAATTAATCACACCAATGTACTAAATACCTGATTAACATCCTGTGGATAACCTTGTGTGTAAATTTGTGTTACTCAGTAAATTCAATAAGTAATATGATGATTAACAGTATGAACAGGAAAGTAAAATCAAAGAGTTAGCACAAGATTGAGTAGATTTAATACACCAGAGAGAACGTCTTAGAATTGTGGATATTGATAGGAGAAAAAAGACGATGGTAAATTTACCACCGTCTATTTACGATTATTTTTTACTGACTAAGAAGTTCACAACGTTAGAGAACTCTTTGCCATAATCAGCGGCATTATCAACTGAGATACCGTTATTACGAACTTGGTATTTACCATCAACAAATAATGCAGGAACACCACGCAATTTTAAGTCTTGCGCTGCATTTTGCTGTTTCGCAACGATAGATTTTACAACGAAACTATTTAAAGCTGCATCATACTCATCACCAGAAATACCCGCTTTGATAAAGGCATTACGAATATCTGCTTTGCTGTTGATAGTTTGCGTTTTTTGGATACCTTCAAACAGAATAGGCGTCACTTTGTCTTCTGCTTTCAGGACAATCGCAACGGCCCAAGCTTGGGTTAAATCAGCACCTAAAGGACCAAGAAAATCAACGTGATAACGTTCCATTTTCACGCCTTCTGGCAAGTTTTTCTCTACGGTTTGAGGCACTTTATACACACTCTCAAATTGATAGCAGTGTGGGCAATAAAATGAGAAGAACTCCAGAACTTGCGGTAAATTTGGTACAGCTTTAACATCAGTATACTCTTTACCTTCTGTGTAGTTTGCCGCTGCAGCACTAAAAGACATGGCAATACCAAGCAAAGCCAACATAATTTTTTTCATAGACTACATTCTCCAAAAACAAAAACTTAAAAGTTAAAACTGAGGGGTTAACTGCAAAGGGGCGTCTTGCAACCGTTTAATCTGTTGATTAAATTCGAGCGATTGTTTTTGCCAAAAATCATCAGCTTGTAGCCAAGAAAATGCTCGAGGAAATGCAGGGTCTTGCCAACGGCGGATAATCCACCCGAGATAATGTACCATACGCATTGCTCTAAGAGGTTCAATAAGCTTCAGCTGTTTTACATCAAAATCACAAAACTCATTATACGTTTCTAATAACGTATCCAATTGAATGACTTGTTCTTGGCGAGAGCCATTAAGTAGCATCCAAAGGTCTTGGATTGCAGGCCCGTTTCGGGCGTCATCAAAATCCACCAGCCAGGCTTCATCGCGCCATAGAATATTGCCTGAGTGGCAATCACCTTGTAGACGAATAGATGAAATTGAGCTAGGCCACTGCAATTTTATTTGTGCAATCAATGCATCTAAAGACGTCATAAATTGGGACTTATAACGTTCTGCAATCAAAGGACTCGATGCTATCACTTGGTGAGGTTGTGCCAAATATTCATCGAGACCTATTGTCGGACGAAATGCAAAATTTTTACGCTGACCAATTTGGTGTATACGCCCTAATAAGTGGCCGACACTTTCTAATTGAAACAAGTTATCTGTTTCATATTGTCTGCCACCGACACTCGGAAAAATTGCAAATATAAACCCACCAAATTCCAATACCGTTTGCCCTGCAAATTCAAGAGGTGCAGCTACAGATAACCCTTCATCTCGTAGCTCTAAAGTGAAATCATGTTCTTCTTGAATTTGCGAACGATTCCAACGCTCGGGACGATAAAATTTAACCACATAGCGTTGCCGATTTTCGTCTTGGAACTGATAAACTCGATTTTCGTAGCTATTTAATTCAAGCAGCCCAGATTCGGGATAAACCCCAACTTCCATTAAGGCGTCTAAAATTAAGTCGGGGGAAATTCCACTAAAATGGAAATTCGAATGTTCTATTTGATCCATCACGTTTTAATCTTTAATAATGCCACGGGCACGCAAAATAGCGGTTTTAAAGTCATCTTCATAATCTTTTTTTAAACCA
This sequence comes from Providencia sp. PROV223, assembly GCF_028479245.1. Lineage (NCBI taxonomy): Bacteria > Pseudomonadati > Pseudomonadota > Gammaproteobacteria > Enterobacterales > Morganellaceae > Providencia > Providencia sp. PROV223. Next base: position 49,325 of record NZ_JAMPNG010000020.1, on the reverse strand, counting down.
GGGAGCGCTTCATTGCTGTCCGAGCCACGCATTTTTAAATGATAAATCAGCACATCATCTGTTAACTCAGATAAACTGCCTTTAAAACCCGCTTCGTCAGCCAGTTTTTGCAATAATTCTACTAAGTTTAAATCTGAATTATCTTTCCAGACAGGGTGCAGAAGCTCAATAACTTCATTTAAGCGATGGCATTTCATGTTTATTCCTTTATCACGAATATTCGATACAAGTTACCAATAATCATACAAGAGAAAAAGCGAACTGTTGTCAATCTACGTAAAGTTTAACTGCAATACGCGGGAATATTCATTGATTTTATAGCAAAATAGAATAAATTTTAGTAATTACTATACTCGAAAGTGTTTTCTACGAATGTTGAAACATTTTCTTGAAGATATTCAAGGATATTGAACATGTCATTTCGTCAGTCAATAACCGGTGTCATACTTGCAGGCGGCCGAGGAAGCAGGATGGGTGGGCAAGATAAAGGCTTAGTTCCTTTACTCAGTAAACCACTCTACCAGTATATTTTAGCGCGTTTAAGCCCCCAAGTGGGCCAAGTCATCATCAATGCAAACCGCAATCAAGCGCGTTATCGAGAAAGCCAGTTGACCGTTATTTCTGATTTAAATAGTGATTTTTCTGGTCCACTCGCTGGAATGCAAGCTGCACTACACTATGCTAAGACAGAGTGGTTGCTATTTGTACCTTGTGACGTTCCTGATTTTCCACTTAATTTAGCTAAAAAAATGTTTAGTGAGAAAGGCACTCACCTTGCCTGCTATGCACAAGATAATGAGCGAGAACATCCAACATTCGCTTTACTACACAGCTCGCTTAAAACTCGCCTTGATGATTACCTTGCAAGAGGCGATCGCAAACTGATGCTATTTATGCGTGAAATCGACGCAAAAGGTATCATTTTCACGTCAGAGTCTGACACGTTTATTAATTTAAATACTCCGGAAGATAGCCGTCTATGGGAGCGGCAACGAAAATAGCCATGAATCAGAATACTCTACCTCTACTTGGCATTACCGCTTATAGCGGCACTGGCAAAACAACATTATTAAAAAAAGTGATCCCGTTACTTCGCAAACGTAATGTTCGCGTTGGTTTAATTAAACATACCCACCATGATATGGAAGTGGATAAACCGGGCAAAGACAGCTTTGAATTACGTAAGGCAGGTGCAGACCAAACGCTCGTTGCTAGTGAAAAACGTTGGGCGTTAATGACCGAAACCCCCGACGCTAATGAAATGGATCTACGCTATTTAGCCAGCCGTTTCGATCCAGCTTCGTTGGACTTGATCCTCGTTGAAGGGTTTAAACATGAGCCGATCGATAAAATCGCATTATTTCGTGCTGAAGTTGGCAAACCCCTCAATGGGTTAATCGATAACTATGTCGTTGCCATTGCCAGTAATGAAATCATTGAGACTCATGTGCCACAATTAGATATCAATAACCCTGAGCAAATCGCTGATTACATTGTGTCTTGGTGGCAAAAAAGCCAATAACATCGTCATATTGCGTCTATTTTATAGCTCAAATAGGCGCAATTGACCTTCAACCTAAAGAATTTACATACGCGAATGACCCGTACCCAACGTTTACTGACTTTATTACAGATACTCAAAGAGAATCGCTATCCTATTACCGCTGAAGCACTTTCATCACAACTGCAAGTCAGCGTGCGTTCTATCTATCGAGATATTGAATCCCTACGAGACCAAGGTGCTGAAATTGTCGGGGAAGCCGGTATTGGCTACCAATTAAAAACGGGTCTATTACTACCGCCTTTAGCTTTCGATGAAAATGAACTTGAAGCCTTAATATTAGGTTTACGTTGGGTAAAAAGTAATGCAGATAGTGAACTAAAAAACTCCGCAATACGGGCGATAAGTAAGATTAACTCCGTGGTGGCAGGTCATTCACAGAAAATTCTAAATCAAAATACCTTATTTGCTCCTACCACACATTTCTATGAAATTAACGATATCATCGTTAAAGACTTACGTTTAAGTTTACGAGAAGAATGCAAAGCCAAAATGACTTATCTTGATGGACAAAACCAGCCTAGTGAACGAATTATTTGGCCAATTGCAATTGGTTATATGAAAGATTCACAAGTACTGGCTGCTTGGTGTGAATTACGGAAAAGTTATCGCCATTTTCGTTTAGACCGCATTCAATCTTATTGTGCTCTTACTGACAAACTCCCTTATCCAAAAAACTACCTGCTAGAACGCTGGCAAAAAGAAGTATTGTGCGTCTCTCCTGACAATTTCTGACACTCAACTCCCTTATAGTAAGTGCTCAACTTCATATAAGGAAATCACCATGAGCGAACTGGTTCTTTTTACTAATTCAATGTCACGTGGCAACACGGTCGACCTACTATTAAAAATTTTAGATGTTCCTTACAAGCGTATTGAATTAGGTTATGGTGCAGATATGCATACGGCTGAATATCTTGCAATTAATCCGATGGCGAAAGTTCCTGCACTTGTTGATGGTGATGCGATTGTGACGGAAACGGCGGCGATTTGTCTCTATCTAGCCGATAAATTTATTGAAAAAGGCTTAGCGCCTGCATTGAATGACCCTAAACGTGCAGATTATTATCGCTGGTTCCTATTTACTGCAGGGCCCATTGAATCTGCATTCACTATCAATAACTTAGGTATTCGATTAGATGAAGAGCAGCAAAAATCTTCTGGTTTTGGTTCTGTCGAACGCACCATGGCTTGCTTAGAAATCGGCTTAAATAACGCTAAACCGTTTATTTGTGGTGAGCAATTTACCGCAGTGGATGTGTATGTCGGGGCGTTTGTCATGTTTTTAGTCAAATACCAAATCATGGAAACGACTCCTGCGATGAAAAAATACCTTGATAGCTTAGCAGTCATTCCTGCGATTGCAGAGCTGTTGGCAAAATAATACAAAAAAAGCTAAGTTCAGATGAACTTAGCTTTTAATTTTAGATAACCAATGCTTAACGCATTGTCACAAATTCTTCTGCCGCTGTTGGGTGAATAGCCACCGTATTATCAAAGTCTTTTTTGGTTGCACCCATTTTTAATGCAACCGCAAAACCTTGTAGGATTTCATCCATTCCGAAACCAATACCATGGATGCCAACGATTTTTTCATCTTCACCAACACAAACTAATTTCATACGGCAAGGTTGACGATGTGAAGTGACGGCGGTATACATTGCAGTGAAAGATGATTTATAACATTTCACTTTATCAGCACCATATTTTTCAATCGCTTCAGGTTCAGTTAAACCAACAGTGCCAATTGGTGGGTGCGAGAATACCACCGTTGGGATATTACTGTAATCTAAGTGTTCATCCGGTTTATTATTAAATAAACGTTCAGATAAACGACGACCAGCCGCAACCGCTACAGGAGTTAACTCAACCGCGCCAGTGTTATCACCAACCGCATAAACACCCGGCACATTGGTGTTCTGGTATTTATCAACCTTGATATAGCCTTTTTCATTCAGTGCGACGCCTGTTGCTTCAATATTCAGGTTATCTGTCATTGGTTCACGACCAATAGCCCAAATTAATGCATCGACCGTTTGTTCTTGGCCATTTTCCAGTTTTAATGTTAGTGAGCCATCTGCATTTTTCACGACTTCTTTTGGAATTGATTCCGTATGCAGTTTAGGGCCTTCGGTATTCATGACTTCCACTAATGTTTCGACAATCAGCGGGTCAAATGAGCGCAGCGGGGCGTGTTTGCGCACAAATAAATGCGCCTCTGCACCTAAACCATTTAATACACCGGCGAGTTCAACGGCAATATAACCGGCACCCACAACCGCAACACGTTTTGGTAATGCTTCAAGTTCAAAGAAACCGTCAGAAGTCATACCATATTCTGCACCTGGGATAGCAGGGATCACTGGGCGGCCACCCGTCGCAATCAAAATATGGTCTGCGGTGTAGGTTTCACCATTTACTTCAACAGTGTGTGCATCAATAAAACGCGCAAAACCATTGATGACATCAACTTTATTATTACCTAAGACACGGTCATAAGACTGGTGAATGCGGTCAATATAAGCAGTACGACTATCAATAAGTGTTTTCCAATCAAAACGATTAATTGTCGCATCAAAACCATAATCAGGACCATAATTGCGAATAGCTTCTGAGATTTGTGCTGCATGCCACATCACCTTTTTCGGTACGCAGCCCACGTTAACACAAGTCCCACCTAATGCTTTCGCCTCAATTAAGGCACATTTTTGCCCATACATTGCTGCACGGTTCATCGACGCAATACCACCGCTTCCGCCACCAATTGCGATATAGTCGTAATGTTTGCTCATAATTTGGTTATTCCCATTGATTGAATGATTTATGAATGCATTTTCTCGCATCATGCTATTGATTGTCATGGCATAAATAGCGCTTTACGATAGATAACACCTGTTAATTTAATCGGTATTACCTATCAAAAATACAGTTTACTCTGGAACAATCCACTCAACTAACGTATGTCCAGTCCCTTCAGGGACGAGTGTTTTGTGTAACCACGGCAGCACATTCTTCATTTGCTGCTCAAGTTTCCAAGGTGGGTTGATAACAATCATACCGGATGCCGTCATTCCACGTTGATCGCTATCAGGACGTACCGCCAATTCAATTTGTAGTATTTTTCGAATGCCTGTTGCTTCTAATTGATTGACCATACGCTTAATTTGTTGACGCAATACAACAGGATACCAAATTGCATATGTTCCTGTTGCAAAGCGTTTATAGCCTTCCACCACCCCTTTCACGACCGCTTCATAATCCGTCTTCATCTCATAAGGTGGGTCCATTAGCGCAAAGCCACGTCGACTCTGTGGGGGTAATTTAGATTTCAGTTGTTGATAACCATCTTCTCTGAAAACCTGCGCGCGGTTATCCCGTGAAAATTCCGTACGTAATAATGGATAATCGCTCGAATGTAATTCAGTTAATACCAGCTTATCGTGTTCACGTAATAAATATTTTGCCAATAATGGTGAACCTGGATAATAGCGTAAACGCCCATTATCATTCAGCTGGCGCACAATATTCATATACGGCAATAATTCCTCAGGTAAATCCGGTTGCTCCCAAATACGCGCAATCCCTTCAAGATATTCACCTGTTTTTTCCGCATGTTCCCCCGTTAATTGATAACGGCCCGCACCTGAGTGCGTATCTATATACAGAAATGGTTTTTCTTTCTCTTTCAGAGATTCAATGATCAAGCTCTGTACCGTGTGTTTTAGCACATCGGCATGGTTGCCTGCGTGAAAGCTGTGACGATAACTTAACATGTAACGTTTATTTCCTGAGGAAATTCAATATTAGCCACTAAGATGACTATTATTAAATAGGTTCTTTAAAGATAGCCTTTTTGAACAAAAAATAGACCGGATTTATTCTTCCGCCTCATTATAGCTAAATTTAGCAACAAATGTCATAACCATAGTCATGCTAAAATTCACATGACCAGAATGAAAGAAAACGCTATCCTAAACACAAATTTAAAAATAAACAGAGGTAAATTATGAATAAGTTACTTATCACCACCAGCGCTTGTGTTTTATTTTTTGCTAGCTCATCGGCAATGGCAGCAAAAACACAAAACGGCTGCGAAATAAAAAAACAACGCATCGAAGAACAAATCAATTACGCTAAGCAACATGGAAATCAGCATCGAGTAAGAGGCTTAGAAGAAGCATTAGATAATGTGAATCGTTATTGTACGCCTGAATCTTTATACCGTGATAGCCAAAAAGAGGTAGCAGAGAAAACAGAAAAAGTGCAAGAACGCGAAGCTGAATTACAAGAAGAAAAACTAGAGGGCAATGACCGTAGCAAAATTGAAAAGCGCGAGAGAAAATTAGCAGAAGCACAAGCTGAATTAAAAGAGGCCCAAGCTGAGCTGAAAGTTTATAAAGATGCGCTTTAGCCTATCGCCCCTTTTCCTCTGATTAATTAATTAGTTACTTTAACTTTAAACAAACATCCCAATGACTATTTATCTCATAACACAGTCATTGGGATGAATTTATTGGCCAATTTAAGCTATAGTATTGTGCATATCATTCATTTATAGGCATTAAATAGGTCGAAAAGTCAGACAATTTTAGTTGCGGGAAAAGGGGATTAAATGTCGAATACGCAGGAAGAAGAACAAAAAGATACCAATAAACTGAAAGCGACACTGAATAAAAGTATTGATGGCAGTAAAAAAGCATTGACCTTCTCAATGCGAGTTGTGAACTTTATTTGTGCGATTCCTTTTATTGCTCATATCATTCGTACTGCACAACGTTTTAACGACCGAATGGGAAACCAGTTTGGGGCTGCAATTACCTATTTTTCCTTTCTCTCTTTAATTCCTGTTTTAATGTTTTCATTCGCCGCTGCCGGTTTTGTATTAGCCAGCAATCCTGAATTACTTGAAAAATTAGTTCGTGGAATTTCTGCAAATATTACTGACCCTACGCTCGCAAATACATTAGAAAGAACAATCGATACGGCAATACGTCAACGTACGACAGTTGGATTAACCGGGTTAGCTTTAGCCGTATACTCCGGAGTTAATTGGGTTAATAACTTACGCTTGGCTATTTTGGCTCAATCACGTTCTGTATGGGAACGTAATGAAGATGAACATGAAAATATTATTTTCCGCTACATTCGCGACTTCTTTGCTTTAATTGGTCTACTTATTGCCTTAATTGTGACAATTACCCTGACTTCTGTTGCTGGCTCTGCACAGGCGACGATTGTCAGTACGCTTGGGCTAGACGGTATAGAATGGCTAAAACCTGCTTGGACACTGATTGGTTTAACCATATCCATTACAGCCAACTTCCTATTATTTTTATGGATTTTTTGGATCCTACCGCGCATGCAACATCGCCGCAGATCACTATTTAAAGGAACATTGCTGGCGGCCATTGGGTTTGAAATCATAAAATCCATTATGACTTGGATTTTACCTAACCTTGCTTCATCGCCTTCTGGAGCCGCATTTGGTTCAGTCCTTGGGCTAATGGCCTTCTTCTACTTCTTTGCGCGTTTAACTTTATTTTGTGCAGCTTGGATAGCCACTGATGAGCCAAAAGGTTCATTGGATAACGAAATGGTTGAATAGCAGCTTATTGAGGGCGGTGATGTAACCCGCCCTACCACGCTTAAAACTAGCGTTTCATTTCTTCTGCTAACGTTTTAACCAATAAAGACGCTGGCATCTCGCGAGCTTTCGCCACACTCTGCCCCGCCCAATATGCCGCAAACTCATCGCTACCTGACTTCATTGCCGCCGCATTAAGTTGCTTACCAATATCATAAACTAATGGGTAATCAGGTAATTTACTTGTCTCGTAGCCGTTGCCTACTTGAATAAATTGATTAATAATCCCTCTCGCTGGACGCCCTGAAATTGCAGAAGTGAGTTGAGTGTGATCCCCAGTTTGCTGCTTGATCTTAGCTCGGTATCCTGCATTCGCAGCAGATTCAGGACAAAGCAAAAATGCCGTTCCTAATTGCGCGGCGGCAGCACCGCACTCTAAAGCCATATTGATAGCTTGTCCATCCATCATGCCACCAGCTGCAATCACTGGTAAATCAATATATTGAGAGATTAACGTCACTAATTCATAAGTGGTGAGTTCTTCATCTAAAGCTTGCAAATCAAACATGCCTCGATGCCCTCCCGCTTCAATACCTTGTGCAACAACGGCGTCAATTCCAACCAATTCAATTTGTTGTGCTTCGTGCAAATTAGTAGCCGTCGCCATGGTATAGATACCGTGTTGCTTGAATTGCTGTATCACCTCGGTGGATGGAATATTAAAATGAAAACTCACTACTGCAGGTTTTGTTTCGAGTAACATCGATAACATTTCTGAGTTATCTAAAAAAGTTTGATAAATTTCACTGAGATAAGTAGGAGGAGTCTCATTAAATTGGGCGAAATAAGGTGCTAAATACTGGATCCATCCCTGCTCATTAGCGGGATAACGTTTAGCCGGTAAATGGCAGAATAAATTGACATTGAATGCTTTACTTGTCAGTGCTTGCGTTTGAGTAATCAATTGGCGAGCTTGTTCCACTGAATTTGCGCCTAAGCCTAGCGAGCCAAGCCCACCAGCCTCTGAGACCGCAGCGGCTAGTGTTGGAGTAGAAACACCCGCCATCGGCGCTTGTATGATGGGATAACGCAAACCTAACCGTTGTAGAAATATATTCGAGTTGTTCATGTTCTTTCCTTTACTTCAATATCCGGGTACATTTTATGTTCTTATATTGAAGATAAACATAGCACCAAATTTATATAAAAAGAAAAAACACTTGCCATCATATGGTCGCCAACTTGTTTCTTTAAGCGCATTTAAAGCGTACATTGAATTGTATAAATATGATTAAGATGGCATGCATCTTCATCTTAATCATTTAATAATGAGATTATTATGCCCCTCCCTATTCAACAGCTCGAAAATTTAACTTGTGGTGTCGTCCTTTACTACCATAATCAAACCAAAAATAGCGTGAATACCTTCTGTGCTAGAGGGGCGGATATTGAAGGTATGCCTCTTACTGTTGATACACCGCTGCGAATTGCCAGTAATACAAAGACATTTACCGCCGCTGCCATTTTACGCCTTACTGAAATGGGAAAACTCAGTATTGATGATGCAATACCTAAATATATTGACCCGCAGTATAATGCACTACTCAGTAGCCAATATAACACTCAAGCTATCACTATCCGCCATTTACTGGAGCACAGTAGTGGTCTACTAGACCATGCAGATGGTGACTACCTCAAAGCCGTTCTTAAACAACCTAATTATGTTTGGAGCCGAACCGAACAAATCGAAATGTACATGCGTAAACAGTTTCCAACATTTTCGCCTGCTGAATCCTTTATCTATTCAGATACTGGATATATTTTGCTCGGTGATATTATTGAGAGGATCACGGGTAAATCCCTTGGCCTAGCTGTTAGAGAGCTTTTGCATTTCGACACTATTGGTCTTGAAAGTGCCTATTGGGAATCATTAGAACAACCATCCCAAGACTCAGCCCCAAGAGCACGTCAATATTTAGGGAAATGGGATGGAACTCATATTCACGCCTCCATGGATGCCTATGGTGGCGGTGGCTTAGTTATGTCATCGAAACAAATGGCGATATTTTTAGAAGCACTGTTTGAGGGGAATATTTTTTCATCACCGAATACACTAGAGACGATGCTAAGTATGGGGTCTCACGAAGGTGCAGAACACTATCGATTGGGCATTATGGTGAATGTTGTCAATGGCATCACCTTGTATTCCCATTTGGGTTTTTGGGGGTCTGTCGCCTATTACGCACCTGAAGCAAAAACCAGTGCAGCAGGGTTTGTTGATGACAAAGAATCACGAGAAACGCTAATTTGTGTGATTGAATCGCTATTAAGCCAACAACATTAAATTAAAAGATAGCCACTGAATCATTCAATAGCTATCTTTCATATTTCTATTTTTGCCCACTTATTGTGCGGCTGGCTTTTCTGCAACAGGCTTAACAGGAGCCACTTCTGTTGATGCTGGCGCGGCAATTTGCGGCCATAACACCTTGGTAAATTTCTGACGAATTCGTTCTGCATCCATCATTTGCTTATCTTTTGGCTGCGCTAATACAAAAGCAGCTTCTTGAGATAACAACCGACGGGCTTCCATATTTACCTGTTCAAGGCTTTGTGAAGCCAAGAAAGTTTGCCTTAACCGCTGGTACTGTTCAGGGGCGATGTCAACGACCCCATTTTGTTGGGAAATCAGACGTTGGCTAATCAAAACATCGGTACTTGTACGCGCGTAGGCGGCAAATAATTGCGATAACTGCACCTGTTTTTCTTTGAGCATGTCGTCAAATAACTCAGCAGCAATACCATTTTGGTTAATCGATGCAAGTTCACTCGCGACGATATCTGTCACCGCTTCCATTTTTTCAGGCGCTGCCGTCACCGTTAATGTGCAACTGGCTTTTTGATATTGCACGCGGCAATCTAGCCCTGGAACAACTTCCCCTTGATTAAATTTCTGATTGAACGCTTTTTGCAAAGAGCGATAAACTGCCTCACGCGCTAAGTCACTCGACCAATAACGCAGTAAAACGTTTGAATCTTTAATGGGTAGCCAATCAATGTCCCAAATTAATGAAAGCGTATCCTGCGCAGGTTGTTCCTGCAAAATATCAATAGATTGCGGTTTTACTGCTGATAATACCGCAACAGAAACAGGCTCAGAGCGCTTACCTTCCAATGAAGAGAACGTTTGTGAGATTGAATCAGATAACATTCGAGAATCTACATGGCCCGCAACATACAATGTCATCACATCCGGTGTGTACCATTTTTGATAAAACGAGTTCACACTATCAAGAGCGACAGTACCATTCGGTTTTTGGCCAGGGTCATACCCCATCATCGTTGAACCCTTTAAACGCGCTCGCCAAACAGGATCGTTGGCATTTAAAGGTAGTGTTGCAACTGGGACATTTTGTGCCGTCAAGCCGTTATGCAATGTCGTTTCTGTATACTCAGCACCTGCAACAGAAGTCGCTAGCCAGCTTAGGGCTTGCTTAATTAAGTCGGGGCGATTATTTGGTAAGCTTAAGCTATAAATAGTGTAGTCATAGGAAACAACCGCGGGTGGAATTGGCATATCAGGGTCTGCGGCCTGGCGCCAGAATTCTTGCAATGTTGTTGTTGGAAATGCTTCAGTTTGATGAAACAACGCCATTTTAGGTATAAGGTAACTGTATCCTTTCTCGCTCGCTTTTTCTGTTAATGAGCCTGTTTTAATTGCTAACCTGAGCTGGATACGGTCATTTGGACGTTGTGGTGTTTGTAATAATTGCCAGCTAAAGCCATTTTCTAGCTTCCCTTGCTGCCATGCTGGATCAGGTTGTAAAGGCTCAGCGCTGGCTAAATGCGCGACTGAGAATAATACAACACCAATGATATACCGAACTTTCAAGCCCTGCATGTAAACCCCTATGTGTTTTATATCTTTATATTTAACCGCAAATAACGACAGATAAATTAACGAAAAACGCGAACTTATCGGGTTAAACGATATAGTTTGGCTTTATTCCATTTTTCATTGTCACCACTATAACGATATTAGACCATAAAGCTGAGTCCATGTTCATGGCTTAGTCTGATTTTTGCTGTTTTCTTTGACGATTATACCCTTTTGCTAGCAAACCTAGCTCATCGTCACGATGATATTCAGACACAGCAATTTTATTAACTTCAGAATTTGTCTGTAACTCAATTGCGATTTTACGCAGTGGCCTTATTATCATACGACTGACACACCACGTCATTCCAATAGCAATAATGAGCACCAACAACAAATAAGTTGTCGTCATCAAAGCAAGGGTGTTGAGCGCAAACCGATAAACACGGTTCGGGTCAACTTGTAATGTCAAATACCCTTGAGGCTTAGCCTGCAACACAACATTCCCGTATGCATACAGTGGCACGGTCATTTCGACAGGGATACCCACAAAATGAGTCACCCAATTAGGTATCGGCTTAGGCGTTGCAAAGCTTAGATTCATTACCGTTGTACCATCAACAGTAATAATCGCATTTCCCATAATGCCTGATGTCTTTAAACTTATCAGTAGCCGTTTAACTTCGTTGAGGTCAGAGCTTAACAATGAATCTGTTAATGGTTTTTGAATTTGTACTACAGCGTTACTGAGTTGGTCTAAATAATCTTGCTTACGTTGCTCAACTAAGTAACTGAATTGAATAGCTAAAAAAAGCGCAAGTGATAGCAACGTAATCATAAAGAATACGACCATACTTTTTAATGTTAGTGAGCGTTGGACTCGGGTATTCATTTGGCCACAACCTTTCTAATCAAGCAGCTTTTTAAAGAAAATGGAAACATCAGCCAGTATACTTGATTTTATCTGCAAAAGAGTAGTTTAAAAAGAAAGATTGGGTATTTAGGACAAACAGCATGTTAACGCCATTTAAAGGCACGATGAAATAAAAAACGGCAGAAAGTTAACCTTTCTACCGTTTCACATATCAGCTCACCGTTATCGTCTGTTTTTCATCTTCATCAACTGCAAAACACGCAACCAACTGTTGGTCATATTCCTTCAATGTTGGCTGGAATTGCGTACATTGGCCAAATGCTCTACGGCACCGCGCTGCAAATGCACATCCCGGTGGTGGGTTTAAAGGGCTTGGTAACTCTCCCGTTAACTTAATACGTTCACGCCGAGCATCTGGATTCAGCCTTGGTGTCGCTGATAATAACGCTTGGGTATAAGGGTGAAGAGGGTTATTAAAAATCTGCTCTTTTGTCCCTTTCTCCACACAGCGCCCTAAATACATCACCATAACTTCATCAGCAATATGCTCTACCACCGATAAATCATGTGAAATAAAGACATAAGACAAACCTAGATCTTGCTGTAAATCCATCATCAGATTTAATACTTGAGCACGAACAGAAACATCCAGCGCGGAAACCGGTTCATCAGCAACCACGATGTCAGGGTCAAGCATTAAACCCCGTGCTATCGCGATACGTTGACGCTGCCCGCCAGAAAACATGTGAGGATACCGGCTATAGTGTTCTGTTTTTAAACCCACTTTTGCCATCATAGATAATACTTTTTCTTTGCGCTGCTCTTTCGACAATGAAGTATTAATCAATAACGGCTCTTCCAAAATTTGCCCCACCTTTTTACGAGGGTTCAAAGAGCCATAAGGGTTTTGAAACACAATTTGGATTTTTTGACGACGCAGTTTCTCTGCAGACTTATCTTTTACTAACAAGTTTTGCTCTTGGTAATACAACTCGCCCTCAGAGGGTTGCTCAATCATGGTTAATAAACGACCTAATGTCGATTTACCACAACCCGATTCTCCAACTACTGCCAATGTTTTGCCTCTTTCTAGCTCAAAAGAAACGCCATCCAATGCTTTCAAGGTTTTTTCCGCAGCAAAAACCCCTCTTTTGACAGAGTAATATTTTTTCAAATCCACCGCTTTGAGCAATGGAGCATGTTGTTTGTCACTCATAATGTTGGCCTCCCCATATCATCCAGCGGCATATGGCATTTGACTTGGCGATCACCAACGGTTTGTAACATTGGCTCTTCTTGACGGCATTTCTCCGTTGCATACGGACAACGTGGATTCAATAAACAACCCACAGGCCTATCATATTTTCCGGGCACTACACCCGGGAGTGAGGCTAAACGTGATTTATTCGTCGCAAATTCAGGCAAAGCACGTAGTAGCGCTTGTGTATAAGGATGACGAGGATGCTTAAAAATATCGTTCGCTTTGGCTGACTCAACCACCTGCCCCGCATACATCACAATAATATGATGTGCAGCTTCTGCCACTAAAGCGAGGTCATGAGTGATAAGTACCAACGCCATATTTTCTTGTTGCTGTAATTCCAACAGCAATTCAATAATTTGCGCTTGAATAGTGACATCTAACGCTGTTGTCGGTTCATCCGCAATCAATAACTTAGGACGACATGCAATTGCCATTGCTATCATTACACGCTGGCTCATTCCACCGGACAACTGGTGGGGATACACATCTAAACGTGATTGTGGATCAGGGATCCCTACCATATCTAAGAGGTCAATAGCCCGCTGTTTACGTGTACTTTTGCTTCCTCCTTGGTGAACTTTCAACGCTTCCATGATTTGATAACCCACAGTAAAACATGGGTTTAAACTGGTCATCGGGTCTTGGAAAATCATTGCTACATCGGCACCAACAATCTGCCTGCGTTCTTTTTCAGGGATCGACAGTAAATCACGTTCATTAAATTTTAAAGAATCAGCCATTACTTTCCCGGGGTAATCAATTAACCCCATAATCGCGAGTGAGCTAACGGATTTACCTGAACCCGATTCACCAACGATACCAACGACTTGGCCTTTATCAACGCTATAACTGATGCGGTCAACGGCGCGAAACGGTGCTTTTTCGTCTCCGAAATGTACCGAAAGTTGTTCTACATTTAACAATGCCATTTGGTTACCTCATCACTGCTTGAGTTTTGGATCAAATGCATCACGTAACCCATCACCCATCAGGTTAAACGCAAGCACCGTCAATAAAATTGCCAGTCCAGGGAAAGTCACAACCCACCATGCGCTTTGTGCAAATTGCAGCACATCAGACAGCATCGTTCCCCACTCAGGAGTCGGTGGCTGTGCGCCCATTCCAAGGAAACCCAAAGCAGCCATATCTAAAATGGCATTCGAAAAACCTAAAGAGGCCTGCACAATCAATGGAGCCAAGCAGTTAGGCAAGATGTTCACAAACATTTGGCGTACTGCCCCGGCCCCCGCAACACGAGAAGCCGTCACATAGTCACGGTTTACTTCCACTAAAACCGCTGCTCGTGTTAATCGAATATAGTGAGGTAATGCAACAAACGTCAAAGCAATCGAGGCATTAACAATAGAAGGACCAAAAATGGCGACCAGCACCAAGGCTAATAATAAGCTTGGTAATGCCAGCATGATATCGACAACTCGCATAATTAATGCGTCAACGACACCACCAAAATAGCCAGCGATCACACCAATAGTGACCCCCATGATTAATGATAAAACAACCACTAAACAGCCAACTAACAGTGACAGGCGGGCGCCATACATTAAACGAGAGAGTAGGTCGCGCCCAACATCATCAGTCCCTAAAATAAACTGCCAACTTCCCCCATCTTCCCAAACGGGTGGAGCAAGTAAGAAATCACGAAATTGTTCGTCTGGGGCATGTGGGGCTAATACACCCGCAAAAATCGCAATCAGTACCATCAGGATGATGTAGAACATCCCGACAACTGCCCCTTTGTTACGTTTAAAATAGTGCCAAAATTCTTGTAATGGTGTCATCGGCTGCGGGGCGCTGACAACAGTTGGCTCAGTAGATTGAGACATTTAGCGCTCCTTATTTTTTATGACGAATACGTGGGTTTACAATGCCATACAGCACGTCGACCACTAAGTTTACGAAGATAATCAATGTCGCAACCAGCAGAACTCCCCCCTGTACAACAGGGTAGTCTCGACGCTGTAGCCCTTCGATTAACCAGCGTCCTAATCCGGGCCATGAAAAAATAGTTTCTGTCAAAATAGCCCCTGCTAACATCACCCCCACCTGCAAGCCAATTACCGTGACCACAGGCAATAATGCATTGCGTAATGCATGAATTAAAATTACGCGCGCACGGCCAAGACCTTTGGCACGAGCAGTACGAATATAATCTTCTCCCAGCACTTCTAGCATTGATGAGCGAGTCATACGTACAATGACGGCTAATGGGATCGTTCCCAAAACAATGGAAGGCAATATTAAGTGCTCTACGGCATCAATAAAATCGCCATCTTCACCCCAAATTAGGGTATCAATTAACATAAAACCGGTCAGAGGCTGAGAATCATCAAGAAAAACGGTGTCACTGACTCGCCCTGCAACCGGGGTGAGGTCTAACTGTACCGACACTAACATGATGAGCATGATCCCCCACCAGAAGATAGGCATTGAGTAACCCGTTAAAGAAAGGCCAATTGCGGTATGGTCAAAAATTGACCCACGTTTTACTGCGGCTAACACCCCAACTGGGATACCAACAGAAATCGCAAAAATCATGGCGCAAGTTGCCAATTCGACTGTTGCTAAAAAACGAGGTAAAAACTCTTCCCATACCCCGATGCGACTTTTTAGGGAAATCCCCAAATCACCATGAAATATCCCATTGATATAATGGAGATATTGTTTCCAAAGTGGCTGATCAAGCCCTAGTTCAGCCATTAAATAAGCATGCCTTTCAGGGGATAACCCCCTTTCACCAGCCATGATCATCACCGGGTCACCCGGAATCATGTGGACAAAAGCAAAAGTCAATAATGTAATACCGATAAACGTGGGGATCACAAGCCCCAATCGTCGGAGGATAAATTGCAACATATCCTGAATCTCTTTAATAATGCCGTTGACGGCTCTTAGTCCGTTTGGCTACTCAGAAAATCGCTTTTCCGGGTGCTCACAAACAACTCAACTTCTCTGCTTCTTCTAGAGAAGAAAACGCCCTCCGCTCTAAACCAGCAACGAAGGGCATAGACAGATTAGATACGATTACTTCTCAATATCGACGTTTTCGAAGTGGTGTTTGCCTAGTGGGTCAACCACATAGCCTTTGACTTCTTTACGTACTGGTTCAAACACTGTGGAATGCGCGATAATGAGGGCTGGAGCCTGCTCATTCATCACAACTTGCGCTTGTTTGTACAGCTCGACTCGTTTGTCGTGATCTGCTGTTTGACGTGCTGGTTGGATCAAGTTTTCGAAACTTTGATTACACCATTTTGAGTAGTTAGAACCTTGTTCTTTTGCTGCACAGCTAAACAAGGTTGCAAAGAAGTTATCAGGGTCCCCATTGTCACCCGTCCAACCCATCATTACCGTTTGTGGCTCGCCATCTTTCGCTCGCTTGAGGTATTCACCCCACTCATAGCTGACAACCTTTGATTTAACGCCAACTTTTGCCCAGTCCGCTTGGATCATTTCCGCCATGCGACGGGCATTTGGGTTATATGGTCGTTGAACAGGCATAGCCCATAGGTCAATTTCAAAGCCATTCGGGAAGCCCGCTTCTGCTAATAATGCTTTTGCTTTTTCAGGATTATATTCGTAATCGTTCACCGCATCGTTATAGCCCCACATTGTTGGTGGGATAAGGTTTTTCGCTTTTTGGCCTGCACCTTGATAAACCGCTTCGATAATTGCATCTTTGTTCACCGCCATAGACAGTGCTTGGCGAACCTTTTGATTATCCAGTGGTTTTTTCTCAACGTTATAAGAGAGATAACCGACGTTCAGCCCTGGTTGCTCCATTAACGTAATGTCTTTATCTTGCTTCATGCGCTCTAAATCAGCCGGGTTTGGATATGGCATAACTTGGCATTCATTTTTTTGCAATTTTGCATAACGAACGGAAGCATCTGGTGTGATAGAGAAGACTAAGCGGTCAAGTTTAGGTTTCGTGCCCCAGTATTGATCATTGGCTTTATAAAGAATACGAGAGTCTTTTTGATACTGTTGCAGAACAAATGGGCCCGTTCCAATTGGGTTTAAGTCTACTTTTTCTGGCGTGCCCGCTTTCAGCATCTGGTCTGCATATTCAGCAGAAAGAATTGATGCGAAGTCCATTGCCATATCAGCTAAGAATGGAGATTCAGGGCGAGTTAAGGTAATTTTTACCGTATTATCATCAACTTTCTCTACTTTATCGATGATTTTATCCATATCCATTCCCATAAAGTATTCATAGCTACCGCCTGAAACTTTATGATATGGGTGGTTAGCATCTTTTTGACGCATAAATGTATAGATTACATCGTCTGCGTTCAAATCACGGCTTGGTTTAAATTCTTTATTCGAGTGCCATTTGACACCTTTACGCAGATGGAAAGTGTACTCTTTACCATCATCGCTCACTTCCCAGCTTTCAGCCAAACCGGGTTCAATTTCAGTTGTTCCTAATTTGAACTCAACTAAACGGTTATACAGTGGGATAGAGCTTGCATCATAAGTCGTTCCTGATGTGAACAACTGTGGGTTAAAGCCCTCAGGGGAGCCCTCTGAACAATAAACTAATGTTTTTGCCTGTACTGATGCGGATACCGCTAATGCTGCCAATGTAAGCCCTACTGTCAGTAGGCCGGTCTTTTTAATAGAGCGCATCTGTATGCTCCTATGGTGTTCATGTTGTTTTGCTTGATGTCTAAATCCGTCATAAAAGCGACAGATGTAGTATCTGTATTTTTTGTTATTCATTGTGCAATTAATCAACTGTCACTCGCTTCGTCAATAGCCACATTTACGACCCACCTTCAATTCATGTAACATATTAGAAACAATTAACACTGCAATTTAGCTTAAAATTTCATAATAAAGAATGAGACGCAGGCGTTATAACCATATAATTAGTAATGAATAGGGTTTTATATCGAGGTTATTTATTTTTATATTTGTGATTAAGTGCTGAATTACTGAACGAATATAGTGCTTTTATTGGTGTGATACGAAATAAAACACTAAAGAGAATCGATGTGGAAATTATTTTAGTATGTAACTATTTAGTTTGTTTTTTATGCAAATAAAAAACATTCAACTGCCTATGCTAAACATAATTTTAACCATTTGATAACTTAAAGAATAAAATAATACTCGCCGTATTATTTCAGCCGATTTATTGGCGTACAGAAAATGCTCTAATACATACGATAAAAACTACAATTAGCTAATTTGTATAAAAAACACCACTTAGATGACGCGACAAACAATACAATCTACTGATTTTATTAATAATAATATGCAACATGAAGGCCCGAACTGACATCACGCATAACAGGTTGGTTTCCTTGCCAAAAAGGCATTTCCGCAAATAAGTGATATGACAAACGCCCTAATTGGCCTTTTGCTCCTATCCTTCCACCTAGTAATACGTTTTCCTTCCAAAATGTTGCTTTATCATTTGCCGTTGCTCCTATACCCAATGAAGTATATAGAGCCACTTGCTGCCAAGGAGTATTCCATAACAGTTCATTTTCCAACCTTAAGCTATTATCCCCCATATCAGTATATTGCGGTCCGCCAGTAAAACCGCTAATACCACCAGCTCCAACTAATGATTCTTGGTCTAGTAACACATCTAACTTGTCACGGCTCAGCTGCACCTCAAATTGGCCTTGATATTGAAAAGGAAGCACTTCTCTATACGTTGAAAGTGATATTTTCAAAATTTGAGGCTTACGCAATCCCGTTATTTGCTGTGCATTAGCACCAAACCAGTCAGTTCCTTGCTTATATTTTAATTTTAGTAAGGTATTGCCTTGTGAAAAATTAGTTTGATGAGAAAATTCACCAATAATGTAATTAGCATAGCGCTGTTGTGTTTGTAAGTATAAATCAGACAAAAAAGTGTCACTTTTTTGGGTTTGAGACCCTATGCTTATTGAGGTAACCGAATGTTCAGTTCGCTTTAATAAGTATTCTGCATTTAGTAAGAGGAACCAGTGGTACTGTTGTAGTGGTAAAGCCATATCATAGCTGGTAAGAACGGATTTATTTTCCTGATACCCACCAGATACAGAAAAAAGCCAATAATGATATGGAAGGGAATAGAACAATGCTGCTGATGTTATTTCAGTGTCTTCCGAACCGCTTAGCTGACGACTGACTTCCGAATATAAAAAATCACTGCGTAGCAAAGGATTAGCGGCCATAAAAGTATGGCTGACTGTATTACCTACCTGCCGAGCAATTGAGCGTGACTCAAAAGATAGAATCCCTTGAAATTCACGTCGGTGTTGACCAATCACCAATATTTGCGTGCCGTTTTCATTGGTTTCATCTGGAATTAATTTAATTTGAAAGGGAAGCAAAGAAGTGTTTTGTAAATTGTATAAGCCTTGCTCAAGATGCAAAAGGTTAAGCGCGTCCCCTGGCTTAAAAGGAAATACATGTGGCAGTAAGTTGTCTTCCCTCGGTTCATTTTGATAAACCACCGAAGAAACGGTTCCTACTATTATTTTTGCTTGCAGGATACCAAACAGAAAAGTTTGCTCTGGATAATATAAATAAGAGGTCAGGTAGCCAGCTTTAATAAGCTCAGCCCTAATATAGTCTGCATAGTCGAGCAAACCTTGCTCGCTAATACACTTACCTTCTAGCTTTTTTCGCCATCCATCAATATGCCTAGATGAAACTTCAGTTAGCTGCTGAGCATCGATTAAATAAACTTGGTTAATTATGATACATGTAGGTAATGTTTGAGTAATGGCAGTAACAGGCGTTATAGCATGGCTATAAGCTTTATTGGGCATGAACGCCCAAAAAAAGAAATAAAGGTATATTGATAAAACGTTGTTGGCTTTCATTAACGAGTCCTTGTAATGAAAAAGCTTTTTTACTGGAAACAACATAAAAATGAATAATGATATTCATAAATAATGAGCTATCTGCGAACAATAAATAACTCATCAGTTCAACCATGAACTGGTTATATATCAACAGAAATAGGCTATGGAGAGCAAGGCAAGTTAGTCTGAAATTATAGATAGAAAAAGGAAGATAAAAACGAAAAAACCCACCTCAATGAGGTGGGTCTTAGAATTTGGTCGGCGAGAGAGGATTCGAACCTCCGACCCACTGGTCCCAAACCAGTTGCGCTACCAAGCTGCGCTACTCGCCGAAAACGGTGTGAATAATACTGCCAAGAACGGAGATCGTCAACCCATTTTTCGCCAATTCGGTTCGTTTGCTGATAAAACCACCAAAATGGTAAGGTTTATAAGCTAATCACCTTATTTAAAGTAAAAATAAGCACTAGAGTATTTTAGTGCTTATTTATCAAACAGGTTAGCATTTATAAAAATAGCGTTAACAATAAGCTAAAAACCTAATTTAAAGCCTATTGCAGCAAAGAAATATCTGCTACTTTCAAGAACAACTCACGTAACTGGCTTAATAGCGTCAAACGGTTAATACGCACCGCTTGGTCTTCATCCATTACCATAACATTTGCAAAGAATTCATCCACGATATCGCGTAAAGAAGCTAATTCAACTAAAGCCTCTTGATAATTTCTTTCTGCAAACATTGGCGCAAGCTTATCTTGTAGCACCACAACATGAGTCGCTAACTTGACTTCTTCAGGCGTTTTTAAAACAGATGCTAAAACGTTGTCAGCCAGTTTTTCTTCTGATTTACTCAGAATATTGGAAACACGTTTATTTGCCGCTGCAAGTGCCTGTGCTTCTTCTAATGAACGGAAGTGAGTAACTGCTTTCACTCGTGCATCAAAGTCAGCAGGTTGTGTTGGACGACGAGCTAATACCGCTTGAATGGTATCAATGCTATAGCCTAATTCTTGATACCAAGAACGGAAACGACCAAGCATAAACTCTACAACGTCATTAACTACATTTTCATTGGTTAATTTATCGCCATATAAACGAGCCGCTTCTTCTGTCATTTCAACGAGATCAAGCTGGTAGCCTTTTTCAACGATAATGCGTAGGACGCCTAGTGCAGCACGGCGCAGAGCGAATGGATCTTTATCACCTTTAGGATGTTGGCCGATACCAAAAATACCAGCAAGCGTATCCATTTTTTCAGCCAATGCTAATGCAGCTGACACATCTGTCGATGGAAGTGCATCTCCTGAAAAACGTGGCTGATACTGCTCTTTTAAAGCTAATGCAACGTCTTCTGACTCACCGTCATGGCGTGCGTAGTGCATTCCCATAACACCTTGAGTGTCTGTAAACTCAAACACCATGTTAGTCATTAAGTCACATTTGGCTAATAAGCCAGCTCGTGTTGCATGATTGACATCTGCACCAATTTTACTCGCAATCCAGCCCGCTAGGGCTTCTAAACGATCTGTTTTATCACGCAGCGTACCTAATTGTTTTTGGAACAATACAGTTTCTAAACGTGGTAAGTTATCTTCCAAACGTTGTTTACGGTCAGTTTTAAAGAAAAATTCGGCATCAGCTAAACGCGGACGTACAACTTTTTCGTTACCTGAAATGATTTGTTGAGGATCAGAAGACTCAATATTTGCCACAAAGATAAAGTTAGGCATTAACTTGCCAGCCTTATCATAAACTGGGAAATATTTTTGGTCCCCTTTCATGGTGTAAACTAGCGCTTCGGAAGGAACATCTAAGAATTTCTCTTCAAATTTAGCCGTTAAAACGACCGGCCATTCAACCAATGAAGTCACTTCTTCAAGTAAGCTATCCGTTAAGTCAGCTTGGCCACCAAGAGCCTGAGCCGCTTTTTCCGCATCCGCTTTAATAACCGCTTTACGTTCTGCGTAATCCGCCATGACTTTACCGCGTTCACGTAAAATGGCTGGATATTGTTCAGCGTTATCAATAGTAAATTCAGCTTTACCCATAAAACGGTGGCCACGAATTGTGCGCCCGCTCTTAATACCTAAAATTTCACCCTCGATAACATCACTACCTAACAGTAATGTGACCGTATGAACAGGGCGCACGAATTGAGTGTCTTTATCTGCCCAGCGCATTAATTTTGGGATTGGGAGTTTTGCTAGCGCACGGCTAGTCATATCAACCAATAATTCGCTGACAGCCTGCCCTTTCATTTGGGCACGGTATAGTAACCATTCACCTTTATCTGTGGTTAAACGCTCAGCTTGGTCAACGGTAATACCACAACCACGAGCCCAGCCTTCAGCAGCTTTAGTTGGTTGGCCATCCGGACCAAATGCCTGAGAGATAGCAGGACCGCGTTTTTCAACTTCACGGTCTGGCTGTGAAGCCGCTAAATCAGCTACTTTAAGTGCTAAACGACGAGGGGCAGCAAACCACGTTACTGCACCATGGGCAATATCAGCGCCATCAAGTTCAGCCGTAAAATTTGCAGCAAATGATTCAGCTAATGAACGAAGAGCCTTCGGCGGTAACTCTTCGGTGCCGATTTCCACAAGGAAAGTCTGTTGAGTCATGACAGCCTCTTAGTTCTTATGACACATAGGGAATCCAAGCGCTTCACGAGAAGCATAATACGCTTCGGCAACCCCTTTAGTTAGGGTACGAATACGTAAAATATAGCGTTGGCGTTCAGTAACAGAAATGGCTTTACGTGCATCTAGTAGGTTGAAAGTGTGAGCCGCTTTCAAGATACGTTCGTATGCAGGTAGTGGAAGTGGCGTTTCCAAAGCCAGCAAGTGTTGAGCTTCTTTTTCATACTCTTCAAAACATTTGAAAAGAAAATCAACATTTGCGTATTCGAAGTTATAGGTTGACTGCTCTACTTCGTTTTGATGATAAATATCACCATAAGTGGTTTTACCCAATGGGCCATCACACCAGACAAGGTCATACACGCTGTCCACGCCTTGAATATACATCGCTAAGCGTTCTAGGCCGTATGTAATTTCACCTGTTACGGGTTTACATTCAAGACCACCGACCTGCTGGAAGTAAGTAAATTGAGTCACTTCCATCCCGTTAAGCCACACTTCCCAGCCTAATCCCCAAGCGCCCAATGTTGGGTTTTCCCAGTTATCTTCAACAAAACGAATGTCGTGAACTGTTGGGTCAACACCTAATTCTTTTAAAGAACCCAGATATAATTCTTGGATGTTGTCTGGTGATGGTTTGATGATCACCTGAAACTGATAATAATGTTGTAGACGGTTTGGGTTCTCACCATAGCGACCATCAGTTGGTCGGCGAGATGGTTGAACATAAGCCGCAGCAATAGGCTCAGGGCCTAATGCACGCAAACACGTCATTGGGTGAGAGGTTCCTGCGCCGACTTCCATGTCCAATGGTTGAACAATGGTACAGCCTTGACGCGCCCAGTAGTCCTGTAATGTCAGGATAAGACCTTGGAAGGTTTTGGTATCAAACTTTTGCATGTTAGATCCGCACGCGATACGTAAAATTTAATGAAAGTACGCCAGTATACCCTTTGACCGCAAGATATACAGCATTGAATATGCCTGTATTTATTCTAAAAATAAAAAAAAATACTTTCACCCCTTTAAAGCTGGTTATTTATACAGTATAAATGGTTTGTTTTTTGAAACAAGGTTATCGAAACTGTAAAAAGGATGAAAAATGGATACTCCCCTGACACGCTGCCATTGGGTCAATCAAGATCCTGAATATATCGCTTATCACGACCATGAATGGGGTAAACCCACTTATGACAACTTAGCATTATTTGAAATGATCTGTCTTGAAGGCCAACAAGCCGGGCTCTCTTGGTACACTATTTTAAAAAAACGCCAAGGATATCGTGATTTATTTCATCATTTCGATCCCGAAAAAATTGCATTAATGGATGAAGACGATATTGAGCGACTTATGCAAGATACTCGCATCATCCGTAACCGATTAAAAATTAATGGGATTATTGCGAATGCAAAAGCCTATTTAACCATGAAAGAAAATGGTGAAGATTTTTCCAGTTTTATTTGGCAATTTGTAAATGGTCAACCCATTATCAATGGTTGGGAAAAACCATCGCAAGTTCCCGCGGAAACTGAAATTTCTAAGCTTCTTTCCAAGGCGCTCAAAAAACGTGGGTTTAAATTTGTCGGTTCGATCACTTGTTATGCCTTTATGCAGGCAACTGGCATGATAAATGACCATTTAGTGAATTGTTGCCAATTTAAATAAATTAGTTTTTATCGGTGTAACTCATCGAGTAAAAAGAAAAATAAACTACCAAAGCATTAACATTACGATATTTTAGACCATTAAATAGATTTAATTTGATATTTTAACTTAAAAAAAGATAGAAATGAGTGGTTGAACTCTGAGATGCAGCGGAGTATGTTTTAAATTCCATTAACAATCTAATAAACATATGTGAATAAATGCGATGATATTTTCTAAATTTGGTAATAAATTTGCTCAAAATTCAGGTATTTCATTATTAATGAAAGACTTGAATGAAGGCATAAGAACCCCTGGCTCCATTATGTTAGGGGGAGGAAATCCTGCTCATATCCCTGAAATGGATAAGTATTTTCAAGATCTATTATCTGAGATGTGTGCTAATGGCCAATTGACGGACACTTTATGTAATTATGATGGTCCTCAAGGTAAAGATGCCATGTTGAAAGCGCTTGCAGCAACGCTAAAAGCAAAACTAGGTTGGAATATTAGCGCGAAAAATATTGCCCTATCTAACGGCAGTCAGAGTGCTTTTTTCTATCTATTTAACTTGCTAGCCGGTCGCTTTGAAGATGGTATCACCCGTAAAGTGCTATTTCCTCTTGCCCCTGAATATGTCGGTTATGCAGACTCAGGTCTTGATGATGGCTTATTCGTTGCTAATAAGCCACAAATTGAATTTTTACCTAATGGTCAATTTAAATACCGAGTAGACTTCAACACATTAGAGGTTACTGATGATATTGGTGTGATTTGTGTGTCTCGCCCAACAAATCCGACTGGTAATGTCATTACTGATGAAGAAGTTGAGCATTTAGACCAACTAGCTAAACAACATAATATCCCACTATTAATAGATAATGCTTATGGTGTTCCTTTCCCTGGCATTATCTTCAGCGAAGCTACGCCATTTTGGAACGAAAATGTCATTCTTTGTATGAGTTTATCTAAACTTGGTTTACCTGGAACTCGATGCGGCATTATCATCGCTAACGAAGAAATCATTGAAGCTGTTAGTAACATGAATGGTATCATCAGCCTCGCCCCTGGTGGCATAGGCCCTGCACTTGCCTTAGAAATGCTTAAAAAAGATGACCTTATCTCGTTATCTAAGAATGTAATTGGTCCTTTTTATAAGCAGCGTGTAGAAGAAGCCATCGAAATTATTCGCCGCTATATCCCAGAAGATAAGTGTTTAATTCATAAGCCAGAAGGTGCCATTTTCCTCTGGTTATGGTTTAAAGACCTACCAATTAATTGCTTAGAATTATACCAACGCTTAAAAAAACGTGGTGTATTGATGGTTCCCGGACATTACTTCTTCCCTGGTATTGAACAGGATTGGCCACATGCGCATCAATGTATGCGTATGAACTATGTCCCTGAGCCAGAAAAAATCGAACAGGGGATCAAAATATTAGCTGAAGAGCTTGAAAAAGCTTGAAAAAGCTTGAAAAAGCTTATCAAGAAGTAACCTGTTAGATTATGAAATAACAAGGGTTTTAACCCTGTTATTACAATAGTTAGGTAAAAAAAAAGCCCTTTCATGTAGAAAGGGCTAAAAATTAGCGAGAACTCCGTAATTGAAATCAAATTAACTTTTCAATACGAATATCATTCAAAACTATTAGAACATCTTTTCTATTTGGTCATTGCTTGAACAAAAGCACTTTTTGCCCCTATATATCGTGATACCTTTCATTACTCGCTTATACTCCAATTATCGAAACTCACTTATCACATTGAAAAAATTATAATTTTTAAAATTTCAATAAAATTTTGGTTGATCATCATATGGGTACTAAACAGCCCAAAATAAAATAGCCAGCAATTGAGGTGAAATAATTCTTAAAAACATCGCTAATGGATAAACCGTTGCATAAGATAATGCCGGAGCACCGCTGGTCGAATGTATATTATTTGCGAATGCTAATGCAGGAGGGTCTGTCATGGAACCCGCTAGCACTCCACAAAGGCTTAAATAGTTCATTTTGCCAAAAATTCGAGCTACTACACCTGTAATAAACAACGGTACAAACGTAATCAATAACCCATAGCCAATCCAAGTCAACCCATCACCTTTAATTAAAGTATCAATGAAGCCACCACCAGAATTGAGCCCTACCACTGCAAGGAACATGACAATCCCTAGCTCCCTTAACGCAAGGTTAGCACTCGGAGGCATAAACCAATATAAGCGCCCAATAGTCCCTATACGACCAAGAATTAATGCAACAACTAGTGGGCCTCCTGCTAGTCCAAGTTTCAACGCTGCTGGGAAACCAGGAACAAAAACGGGTATTGAGCCCAGCACAACCCCTAGCCCGATTCCAAGGAACACAGGTAACATTTGAACTTGCTGTAGTTTTTGTTTTGCATTACCTAATAAAGCGGTGACTGCTTCAATTGATTCAGGCCGACCAACAATATTTAAAATATCGCCAAATTGTAAAACTGAATTGTTATTAGCAACTAAATCAATACCCGTACGGTTTAATCGTGTCACAACAACGTCATATTTTTGTTTTAAATTTAAGTCCTTAAGCCTTTTACTTAGTACAGCATCATTCGTCACAACCACACGAACGGAATGTAAAATAGAGCTTGATGTAGACAGAGATGCATCAACTTCTTCGCCTAATATTAAGCGAACTTTATTTAAATCATCTTTTAAACCAACAACGTGCAATAAGTCACCTAAATGTATTTCTGTTGTGGGTTGAGGAACAACGAGCATGTCTCCACGTTTTAATCTTGAACAAACAATCGCTTCGCTACCAAGTAGTGGGATGTCTTGCATAATTAAGCCATCAAGATTGGCGTTACGAATGGCAATATTCATAGTCTGCAGAGAGTCGCGCTGTTGAAAAGAGGAATTATTAAATGCAGAAGCTTCTTTTTCTACTGAAATTCTAAAGATGATGCGTACTAACCACATCACCAGTAAGATGCCACAAATTCCCATAGGGTAAGCCATGGCGTAGCCCATTCCCATTTGGCCAATTAGATTAGGGTCAGAGCCTAAGTCAGTTAAAATTTGCTGACCAGCACCTAAAGATGGCGTATTCGTTACTGCCCCTGAAAAAATACCTAAGATAATCGGCAATGGAATATTTGCGACTTTATATATGATTGCTGTTACCACCGCACCTAAGACAACAACCATCAACGCGAAACCATTTAGTTTGAGACCAGAAACACGTAGAGAGGAGAAAAATCCAGGTCCAACCTGAATACCAATCGTGTATACAAACAGTATCAAGCCAAATTCTTGAATAAAATGCAGCATGTCTTTATTCAGTTGTAAGCCGTAACTTTGAGCAAAATGCCCAACGATGATCCCCCCAAATAGGACACCACCAATCCCCAGCCCAACACTACGGATCTTCCAATTACCAATCCATAGCCCTAAAGCAGCAGCTAACGCCAACAAACTTACAGTAAGAGCTAATTCACTCATAGACCGCATCCTTTTGACGACAAGTTACCCGTTAAACACACCCAAATAGGTGATAAAACATACTACTGAATCGATTATGCCAAATAGCATAAGGGTAATATGTGCCATAGAGCACAGTTCAGAATGAATAAATGATCTATTTTTTTAGAATTTTCAAACTGATAACAAATATAAAATAGTATGTCTTTATTTCTTAACGTTATTTATTATTCATCTAATAGATACTGAAGACAAACATTTTTAGTTAATAGATACAAGTAAACTATTAACTAAAAAAATACATACGGTTAAATAAAATAATAATATGATACTATTATTGTGAATTTCTTGTTTTTCGTTATTATAAGTCAATATTAGGAATAACAAGCTAAATACAGGTTAACAACGTCTATGCCGAGTTTAATTTCAATACGATTATGTTTCCTTATCGCACCGCTTATTTTGAGTGGTTGCTCGAGTATTATGACTCATGCAGGCCCATCAGAAGGTTATTACCCTGGTTCGAAAAATAGTATTAAAATGATTAAAGATGATGAAACTGGCTGGGTTGTTAAGCCTTTGCTTGCTATTGATTTACCTTTCTCTGTTGTTATGGATACTCTTTTAATTCCTTTAGATTACGCGAAATCGGGTAATGATGATAAAGCTGATTCACCAAAAAAACGCCTAGAAGAACTTGAAAAGAAAGATAAAACTAAAAAATAATTTAGGTTAAATCAAACGTTTGTAATTAAAATTTTACTGTGTAATAAATGTATTTACTAATACATTATTTTTAATCTAAGATCTGAGTAATCATTTATATAATACTTCTTTAATTATTATCTTATTTTGATAAGAACCATTTTTAACTAAATATTTTATTTATAAGTTTCTTTGTACTCAACATATGAATAATTAGCAATTAAGTGTTCTAAATACCAATTAGAGCCAAATCAAAACAATTACGAATAGAAAAGTTAACCAGAATTTTTGTACCCGTAATTGTAATAATCTAATTATTGCATTTACCGATTTAAACCGGTTTCTACTGTATAAATTTGCCTAAATCCATCAATATCACGCATAAATGCGATCAACTCATCATTAGGTGAAAATACAACTGCATCAACAACAGGGGCAAGCTCAGTCCGTTGCGTTAATTTTTGTATGGCTCCGGTCTCGACATGACAATACATGACACTATTGTCACGAATAAAGCAAATGTTCTGACCTTTACTATCCCAGCTAAAAGCAGACTGAATGGGTGAAGAAGCATGCGTTATTTGCCTTTGTATTCCAGTTAGCGTATCAACTAACCATAACTGAGCATTACCGCTATCATCATTCATTAAACAAGCGATCGATTTACCATCTGGCGAAGTTCTAAGCCAATGCCTAGGGGTTTTTGATAAACCAGGAAATTTTCTATTGTACGTATAGGTTAAGCGCCTTTGCTGTATACCTTTTGGTGGAGAAGGCATACTGGATTCTGTTCCTTGGATAGGTAATTCCCCCGCAACCATGTAATCCTCCGGCTGTGAAGGCAGATCGACAATGTAGATCTCAGGAATAATTTCTCCATCTGTAGAATGAGTATCGCCAATAAACACCAGCGCTCTTTCCTGCCACTTTCCATTCTCTTTTTGATAGCCTTTTTGGCCAACCCAACCCTCTTCATATGCACGGCTAATTTCATCGCTGCTTGGTTTAGGTTGTTGCGTTGTTCGCGTCACAACACAACAAAAGTAATCGCCATTATATTCTCGAAAATGTTTTTTAGGGCTCACATTAACGGGCCCAATAGGCACTGCAATTGCAACATTTCGTTGGTCTAATTGCACATCTAATTCATGCATTACGTGGTCGTTATAGGTAAAACTCAGCCACTTTCCGTCTGGACTATAAACATGGACATGAGTGCCTCCACGTAATGCACCCACTAAATAAGGAGGGGTAATACACATTGCATCAATTGGGTGAGCTACGTTTAATTGCTCTTCTTTGACATACACCCCTCTTCGATGGTGAAAGTCATATTGCCACTGTTCATCTGGATGCTCAGGACCATGGATAAAAGCATATTGAATTGGTGGTTGAGGACTTACCGTTACCACCCCAACGTGAGCCCCATGGCTTGCGTGATAAATTTCAACGGTCTGTAATGTTTTTACATGAATTTTTTCTATAGATAAACCAGTAAAAGAACTACCGTTTGGTCGTATATCATAAGCTAACCATTCGCTATCTGGAGTCCAAACATTAATGTTCGTTAGTTGATGGCTTCGCTCATCGTATGTTAAACGTGTTTCTTTATAGGGCAATTTATTATTCAATCTGTTATCCTTTGACATCATTTAATATCGCTATCGGATTATTTTAACTAATCTAGTTTAGTCAATACTAGAAAATCTCAGTCGAGAAGTTTCACAAGTAATATTACCCTTTAGCAATAACCTTAGTCTTGAACAAAACTACCATGTTATTAAGTGTACTTTATATTATTGGTATCACCGCAGAAGCCATGACTGGAGCACTTGCAGCTGGCAGGCGAAAAATGGATGTCTTTGGCGTCATCATTATTGCATCTGCGACGGCAATCGGTGGTGGTTCCGTCCGTGATATCTTACTTGGCCATTACCCCTTAGGTTGGGTGGAACACCCTGAGTATATCCTGACTGTTGCAGGCGCCGCTATTGTGACAATTTGGATAGCGCCTATGATGAAACATTTACGCCGATTATTCCTCATATTAGATGCTATCGGGCTCATTGTATTTTCTATACTCGGTGCCCAAATAGCCCTCGATATGAACTATAGCCCGATCATCGCTGCCATCGCAGCAGTGATTACAGGTGTTTTTGGTGGCGTGCTAAGAGACATGCTGTGCAACACAATCCCTTTAGTTTTCCAAAAAGAGGTCTATGCTGGTGTCTCTTTCGCCGCCGCTTGGATCTATATCGGACTATTACAAACCCCTCTACCTAAAGATATTGTGGTAATTATCACACTCGTTGTTGGCTTAAGTGCAAGGCTAATAGCCATTCGTTATCGTCTTGGTTTACCTATCTTTAATTACGAAAATCAAGATTAGCCTCACTGTTTCAGCCATTAATCGTTTGCTATTGATGGCTGAGTAGCTTGCATATCTGACAAAATTCGCAAAATAGATTGAATTTCCGGTTCCGCTAACCATTTAGCTAATTTTTTCTTTTGCAGCTCAGTCAAATTTATACTGTTAACCCATGAAGAGTCATACAGCATACCTATATCATTCACCCTTTCTATTTGTAATTTAGGTAGTGGAATCGCTAGGCCTTTTAACCACAGCGAAATAGGTTGAGCCTTTGCCATTTTCAGTTGCTTTACTAACATTTGGTGCTTTTTACCTTTAGGTAAATCGTTTTGCCATTGTTCTGACAACCAAGTTGTTAGTTGAGTAAGATTATGCCTCTCAGCCCACTGGCGCCATGTAGCTTCATTTATGCCTCGAATACTGAGTTGTTTACCTAGCCATGTTAACCTTGCGACAAATTGCTGTGAGCAAGACTCCGTATAAGCCAGGCAACTGAATGCATGAAATTGCTTGAATGTTGATACATTTGGATATTCGCGCTTCTCTCGCCGCCAAACAACTTCTTCAATCTTTGGGCTTCCAAGCCCTGAAAGAGATACAAGTATTTTATCTCCAACAATTAAATCTCGTTTTTCCCATGATGATAACGAGCCAGCATTTACCTTTGAAATAGTTTTTGAGTCAATATTGATGGGGGTTATCTCGGTAACGACACTAACCCTTCCTGTTCTACCTATATTAAATTTGAGTTTAGTGACCTCTGATAACACACTACGTAATGGATATTTCCAGGCAATTGCCCAACTATTTTGTTTTGATTGCCAAGCTGATGCCGCTGGCGCTGGAAAATTTTTAAGTACTACACCATCAGTAGCAAATGGTAGTTGACCTTGATAATAGTATTCCCTCAGTTGCTTAGCTTGGGTTTTATTTTCAACTTTATGGCTATATTGCTCAGCTAACGGAAAACCTATCTCAGAAAGTAGTGTTAACTGTGTTTTTGGATTAGCATCTCCCGCAGGCCATGCCCAAATAAAAATACCAATATTTTCTTCGGGAACGGTTGGGGTATTTTTTCGCATTAACCACCCCGCAATTTTATTACGAGCGTTTACTCCCCCACTTTTAGCTTGAATATGCCCATTCATACGCCAAAATAGTTCACCTTGAAGGACTAACATCCCTGAATATTTAATTTGTTTAGGTATCGCAGGAATAAAGTCTGCTTTTGCTCGCCACTCTATTCCTTCAATGCTATTTCCTCGGCTAATCATAGAAACAAGCTTCCCATTCTTATAAACCAACGTTACCGCTACACCATCAACTTTAGGTTGTAACCAAATGTTTTTACGTGTTTTTATCCAGTTATAAACCTCTAATTCATTGAGTTTCTTCAACCCTGTATGAGGAATAGGATGTGTAGCTAACTTTGATTTTTCAGGTAGTTGTACGTCTGGTAACACTTCAGGGAGTTGCTGGCATCGCTGTAAAGAACGCCACAAATTAAAGAGCTGATCATAAGCTTCGTCACTAATGGAACTGCTACCAGCCAAACGGTAAGTTTGGTTCCACTGCTGTAGTTGTTTACCTAGCCGATAACTCTCCTGCCTTATTATTTTACTATTTTGTTCTGCACACTGTTCATTAATAGCACCTTGCAGCGATGCTTGGGCAATATTAATACATACCATTACCCCAACGATTACCCCACCTAACCTATAAGCTGACGCTGACCAATAACCATACAAAATATAAATCATAACTATTCCTTGTTATAACTATTCCCAGTTATTACTAATCCCAGTTATTACTAATCCATTGGGATGCCATTCCTTTAAAGTATTTTGCCCTCATTCGCTAAGCATGAAACAACTTCCCTCACTCTGCCTCCGTAAAATGAATTATTTGTAAAAAGCTTCGCAAAACGAATGTTGCTTTCATGAGTAATAAGTTAATTTCTCGAGCCTGTTCACAATTTAGTTACTAATCAAATTCATTTAATTAAAATTCATGATTTATTGATATCGCTGCATGTTGATGCAAGTCCGTGTATACTATGTCGGGTTTATCGCCATCTTTTATGTTTAATCCTCGACTATTCAAGAAATCATCATGATACAAGGCACGTTATATATTGTTTCTGCCCCTAGTGGTGCAGGGAAATCAAGTCTGATTCAGGCTTTATTAAAAACACAACCACTGTATGACACTCAGGTTTCCGTTTCTCATACAACTCGAGCTGCACGTCCAGGAGAAGTTCACGGCGAGCACTATTTTTTTGTATCTGAAACTGATTTTTTACAAATGGTCGACAAAGGTGAATTCCTAGAACATGCATGCGTTTTTGGGAATTATTATGGGACGTCAAAACCCATCATTGAAGATGTATTAAACAGCGGTGTTGATGTTTTTCTTGATATCGATTGGCAGGGAGCGCAGCAAATTAGGGCTACAATGCCTGAAGCACGCAGCATTTTTATTCTCCCACCATCAAAAGATGAACTTTATCGTCGCCTAAGAGGGCGCGGACAAGACAGCGATGACGTTATTGAAAAACGTATGTCACAAGCAGTAGGTGAAATTGAACATTTCAACGAGTATGATTACCTTATTGTTAATGATGATTTCAATACCGCGCTGAGCGATTTACAATCTATCATCCGTACTGAGCGTTTAAAGTTAGAGCGCCAAGTTCAGCGACATGATGCTTTAATCAGCAAATTACTAGCAGACTGAGCATAGTTTCAGTATCATATCAGGTCATTTTTTTATTTCTTTGGAGTAGCACACTTATGGCACGCGTAACTGTTCAAGACGCAGTAGAGAAAATTGGTAACCGTTTTGACCTCGTATTGGTTGCGGCACGTAGAGCTCGTCAGTTACAAACGGGTGGAAAAGACCCTTTAGTTCCTGAAGAAAATGATAAATATACTGTTATCGCATTACGTGAAGTAGAAGAAGGTTTAATCAACGGTCACATTTTAGATGTGCGTGAACGCCAAGAACAGCAAGAGCAAGAAGCGGCTGAAATGCAAGCAGTTTCTGCAATCGCTGAAGGTCGTCGCTAATCACTAAGGTGGGTCTGCCTTGTATCTGTTTGAAAGCCTTAATTTAGTCATTCAAAAGTATCTTCCTAAAGAACAAGTTGAATTACTAAGAAAAGCCTATGTTGTTGCACGGGATGCCCATGAAGGACAGACCCGTTCGAGTGGTGAGCCCTATATTACTCACCCAGTTGCTGTTGCTTGTATTCTTGCTGAGATGCGTTTGGACCATGAAACACTTATGGCAGCGCTACTTCATGATGTGATTGAAGATACTCCAGCGACATTTCAAGATATAGAAGAATTGTTTGGTACCACCGTCGCCGGTCTCGTTGAAGGTGTATCCAAACTAGACAAGCTCAACTTTCGCGACAAAAAAGAAGCTCAAGCAGAAAACTTCCGCAAAATGATCATGGCAATGGTAAAAGATATCCGTGTCATTTTGATAAAACTGGCAGACCGCACTCACAACATGCGCACGTTAGGGTCACTTAGGCCCGATAAGCGTCGACGCATTGCACGTGAAACCCTTGAAATATATAGCCCGTTAGCCCACAGGCTAGGTATACACCACATTAAAACAGAGCTTGAAGAGCTTGGTTTTGAAGCGTTATATCCCAACCGTTATCGTGTTATTAAGGAAGTCGTCAAGGCTGCTCGCGGTAACCGAAAAGAGATGATCCAAAAAATTCTTTCGGAAATTGACGGTAGGCTAACCGAGGCAGGTGTTCCTTGTCGCGTAAGTGGCAGAGAAAAACACCTTTATTCTATCTATCGCAAAATGCACCAAAAAGAGCAACGCTTCCATTCCATTATGGATATCTATGCTTTTAGGGTAATTGTGAAAGATGTGGATACTTGCTACCGCGTTTTGGGTCAAATGCATAGCTTATACAAACCGCGCCCGGGGCGTATCAAAGACTATATTGCCATCCCTAAAGCTAACGGCTATCAATCGCTACATACCTCTCTCATTGGGCCACATGGTGTGCCTGTCGAAGTGCAAATTCGCACAGAAGACATGGACCAAATGGCTGAGATGGGCGTTGCTGCACATTGGGCCTATAAAGAGCAGGGAGAACAAGGTACTACTGCACAAGTTAGAGCTCAACGTTGGATGCAAAGCCTACTTGAGTTACAACAAAGTGCAGGTAGCTCATTTGAATTTATTGAAAGCGTTAAATCGGATCTATTTCCAGATGAAATCTACGTTTTCACCCCTGAAGGCCGCATTGTGGAGTTACCTACTGGTGCCACACCTGTTGACTTTGCCTACGCGGTGCACACAGATATTGGTCATGCTTGCGTGGGCGCACGCGTTGATCGCCAGCCTTACCCGCTTTCGCAATCCCTGACTAGCGGCCAAACTGTCGAAATTATTACCGCACCTGGCGCACGTCCAAATGCGGCATGGCTCAATTTTGTTGTCAGCTCAAAAGCACGAGCTAAAATTCGCCAGTTATTGAAAAACTTGAAACGTGAAGACTCTATTAATTTAGGTCGTCGTTTACTCAACCATGCCCTAGGGGCAGGAAATAAACTCACGGATATCCCTCAAGCCAATATTGATGCAGAATTAGCCCGTATGAAGCTGCATTCTATCGATGATTTGCTTGCTGAAATTGGGTTGGGTAATGCCATGAGTATGGTTGTTGCTCGTAATTTACAAAACAACCCACAAAATACACCGGAAGAACAGGCCGTTGTCGAAAGCCGCAATAAACTATCCATTAAAGGAGCTGATGGCGTTCTTATTACTTTCGCAAAATGTTGCCGTCCAATTCCCGGTGACCCAATTGTTGCGCATATTAGCCCTGGAAAAGGTCTGGTTATCCATCATGAGTCTTGCCGTAACATCCGTGGTTACCAAAAAGAACCCGATAAATTTATGGCCGTAGAGTGGGATAACGACACAGACACTGATTTCATTGCTGAAATTAAAGTCGATATGATTAACCATCAAGGTGCTTTAGCGAATTTAACTGCCGCTATTAATGATGCCAATTCAAGTATTCAGAGTATGAATACAGAAGAAAAAGATGGCCGTGTATATTGTGCCTTTATTCGCCTTACGACTAAAAACCGTGTTCAATTGGCAAACGTAATGCGGAAAATCCGTATTATGCCTGACGTTCTACGTGTTAGCCGAAACCGTAATTAACGACCATACCTAATTAATAACTATGAATGAACGCCGCTATCGCCGCATTTGCCAAATGATGGCGATGCGGCAGCCCGACCTAACTCTCTGCCTCGAAGAAATTCATAAACCGCATAATGTTTCTGCCATTGTACGCAGTGCCGATGCCGTAGGGATCCATCAAATTCATGCTATTTGGCCTGACCAACAAGTCAAACTATCCGTTTCTTCTGCTGCAGGGAGTAATAGCTGGGTTAAAATTATTTCACACACATCCACCGAAGAAGCAATTTCCCAAATAAAATCACAAAACATGCAGGTTTTGGCAACTAACTTGTCGGAACATGCCGTTGATTTTCGTGAAATTGATTATACTTTGCCAACTTGTATTATGATGGGACAAGAGAAAACCGGGATTTCACAACAAGCCCTCGCATTGGCTGATAAACACATTATCATTCCAATGGCTGGCATGGTGCAATCTTTGAATGTTTCCGTCGCTTCTGCGTTGATTTTATATGAAGCCCAAAGGCAACGGCAGCAAGCGGGTATGTACGAGCGTGAACATTGTCTACTCTCACCTGATGAGCAACAAACCTGGTTATTTGAAGGCGGTTATCCTGTACTGGCTGAAGTTGCTAAACGTAAGGGACTTCCTCGCCCATTTATCAATAACCAAGGGCAAATTGAAGCTGATGACACGTGGTGGGCGCAAATGCAATTAACCGAAAAAATGAAAAGACAGCAGTTTGGTTAAATAAAAGGAAATAATATGAATAATGGGCTACTTGATACCATTTCACTGACTTCATTGCACGGAATTGGAGCAAGCCAGTCAGAAAAAATGCGTAAAATCGGTTTGAACACCGTTCAAGACCTTCTTCTCCATTTTCCTTTGCGCTATGAAGACCACACCCGTCTATATCAAATAAAAGATCTCCTACCCGGCACGACTGCAACGATTACTGGTGAAATACTGCAAACTAAAGTCGTATTTGGCCGCAAAAGAATGATGACCTGCTTAATTTCCGATGGCACAGGCAACCTCACTTTACGTTTTTTTAATTTTTCAGCGGCAATGAAAAATAACTTAGCGGAAGGAAAACAGGTCACTGCCTATGGGGAGGTTCGCAGAGGAAATACAGGGCCAGAAATCATTCACCCTGAATATAAAGTTTCGCAAGATACTAGCAATATCAGCTTGCAAGAGAACTTAACACCCGTTTATCCAACCACTGAAGGTGTTCGCCAAGTGACTTTACGTAAAGTCATGGAGCAAGCGCTAGGATTACTCGATAGTGGGAATATAAAGGAGTTATTACCGGAAGAACTTAGCCGGGGCATGATAAGCTTACCAGATGCCATTCGCTTATTACACAACCCTCCCCCGAATGTTGCTTTGAGTGAACTTGAAAAAGGACACCACCCAGCTCAAAAACGGTTAATCCTCGAAGAGCTACTCGCTCACCATCTCAGCATGCTAGCCATCCGTGCAGGCAACGAACGCCTATATGCTGAACCTTTAGTGACAAGTGGTCAGTTAAAATCTCAGTTACTCGCGCAATTACCGTTTTCACCAACAAATGCACAAAATCGTGTTGTTGGCGAAATTGAAGCAGACCTCGCTAAAGACGCCCCTATGATGCGCTTGATTCAAGGGGATGTGGGATCAGGGAAAACTCTCGTTGCAGCCTTAGCGGCCGTTTGTGCCATCGAGAATGGCAAACAAGTGGCTTTGATGGCTCCTACCGAAATTCTTGCAGAGCAACATGCCAATACGTTCAAACAATGGTTAGAACCTTTAGACATTAAAGTCGGTTGGCTCGCAGGTAAACAAAAGGGTAAGGCACGTCAGGCGCAGCAAGATGCTATCGCAAATGGAGAAGTTGCGATGATAGTGGGAACACACGCTATTTTCCAAGAGCAAGTGAGCTTTAAAGCTCTGGGGCTTGTTATAATTGATGAGCAACATCGCTTTGGCGTTCATCAGCGGCTCGCTCTGCGTGAAAAAGGTGAACAACAAGGGTATCACCCTCATCAATTGATCATGACCGCTACGCCAATCCCACGTACATTGGCGATGACAGCTTATGCAGACCTAGATACCTCCGTTATCGATGAACTTCCTTCAGGTCGAACGCCTGTCACCACTGTCGCCATACCAGACACTCGCCGTAACGATATTATTGAACGCGTTCGTCAAGCCTGTATTGAAGAAGGCCGCCAAGCCTATTGGGTCTGTACACTCATTGAAGACTCTGAATTATTAGAAGCACAAGCGGCTCAAGTGACCTGCGAAGAGCTCACACTGGCATTACCTGAATTGAAAGTAGGGTTAGTTCATGGTCGGATGAAACCTGCTGAAAAACAAAGTATTATGGCAGCCTTTAAAAGAAATGAAATTCAGCTGCTTGTCGCTACAACGGTCATTGAAGTCGGCGTTGATGTCCCTAATGCAAGTTTAATGATTATAGATAACCCTGAGCGCCTTGGCTTAGCTCAGTTGCACCAACTAAGAGGGCGAGTCGGCCGAGGAGCTATCGCATCTCACTGCGTATTACTGTACAAAACCCCGCTAACCCATACCGCGAAACAAAGACTACAAGTGTTGCGAGACAGCAATGACGGCTTTGTTATCGCACAAAAAGATCTCGAAATTCGTGGGCCTGGGGAATTATTGGGTGCTAGGCAAACAGGAAATGCAGAATTTAAAGTTGCTGATTTATTACGTGACCAATATATGTTGCCAGAAGTGCAACGCCTTGCACGCCATATTCAACAAAATTACCCCGAGAATGCGCAACAGCTTATTGAGCGTTGGTTACCTGAGCGAGAACAATACAGTCACGCTTAAATCTTATATCTTCTTTTTATCCGTTCCTTAAAATGAAAATTGCCGTGAATATTTTCACGGCAATACCTGCTTTACTTGATTTATTATTAAATAAAAACTACCCAGCAATCGTTGGAAATATTGGCAACATTAAATACAATTTAATGACTATCGCATTAACAATATCAATAAAGAAAGCCCCAACCATTGGTACCACAAGGAACGCAAGATGGGATGGACCCAACCTATCCGTTACTGCTTGCATATTCGCAATTGCTGTTGGTGTAGCCCCAAGACCAAAGCCACAGTGACCTGCGGCTAAAATAGCAGCATCATAGTTCTTGCCCATCACACGGAAAGTGACAAAAATAGCGTATCCCGCCATCACACAGGCTTGTACCGCAAGAATGACAATCATTGGAATTGCTAATGACGCCAATTCCCATAACTTCAAGCTCATCAAAGCCATCGCTAAGAATAACGATAGGCTGACGTTCCCCATAACAGAAACTGCGCGGTCAAACACGCGATAGAAGCCAAGGATAGAAAGGCTGTTACTTAAAATCACCCCAACAAATAATACACACACAAATTTAGGTAACGCGAACACCGTGTCAGCGAGCTGACCTGCAATAAAGCTCCCCACCAATAGGCAAATAGCGATCAATGCAATAGTTTCAATTAAAACCATTGAAGTGATCATGCGGCCGGATTGTGGCTTTTCAAATGCAGTTGGAACGTCTTTATCATCTTCAGCCGTTCCAGGCGTTGGGATATTACGCGTTAGAAAACGTGCAACAGGTCCACCGATTAAACCACCAAGAACTAACCCAAATGTAGCACAAGCCATTGCAACTTCTGTTGCACTTTGGAAACCATAATTTTCAGTGAAAATTTTCCCCCATGCCGCACCAGTTCCATGACCACCGGATAAGGTAATTGAGCCAGCTAACAGCCCCATGAGAGGGTCTAATCCCAATAATTCAGCAAGAGCAATCCCTACTGTATTTTGGACAAGTAATAAACCGACAACTACAAAAATGAAGATAAACAATGCCTTACCGCCAGCCTTCAAGCTTGCAAGGTTGGCATTAAGACCAATTGTGGCAAAAAATGCCAGCATCATAGGTTCTTGCAGTGATAAGTCAAAAGAAAGGCTCCAGTCAAATAATTGTTTAAGCAATAAAAGACTAAAAGCAACTAACAACCCACCCGCAACGGGTTCAGGGATTGTATATTTTTCAAGAAAAGGGACTGATTTGACCAGTTTACGCCCAAGCAATAATACTAAGGTAGCTGCTACCAGTGTACCGTAGACATCGAGATGATACATTCACGTACCTCGTCTGTTGTTAAAATTATCAAAAACTAGTAAGACGTTAATTTCTTCCTTAAAACGCCAAAAGCAGGTTATAGGATTAGAAAAAAAAACTGTTATAAATACAAGTTAAAAGATATAAAAATGTGACAGCCTTATTTAACATTGATCAATATTTTTTACGCGCAAACGATTGCTTTTTAAATTCCTCGCATTACAATGCGTTTTTTGTTGGCGAGAAATGAAGGCAATGAATACTGCGACGTCTGAAAAACAAACTACTGAAGCGACCACACAAACGCAAAGCGAACTCATCTACAAATTAGAAGACCGCCCACCGCTGCCGCAAGCCTTGTTTGCTGCCGGGCAACACCTTCTTGCGATGTTTGTCGCAGTTATTACCCCTGCAATGCTGATTTGCCAAGCTTTGGGGCTACCAGCCCACGACACTCAGCGCATCATCAGTATGTCTTTATTTGCCTCCGGTATTGCCTCTTTAATTCAAATTCGCGCGTGGGGCCCTATTGGCTCAGGCTTGCTTTCGATTCAAGGAACCAGTTTCAACTTTGTTGCACCTTTAATTATGGGAGGTGTTGCACTCAAACAAGGTGGTGCTGATATCCCATCCATGATGGCAGCTTTGTTTGGTACTTTACTCGTCGCCGCACTCACTGAAGTCATTCTTTCACGCTTCTTACATTTAGCACGTCGCGTTATCACACCATTGGTCTCTGGCGTGGTCGTGATGATTATTGGATTGTCCTTAATTCAAGTGGGATTAACGTCCATTGGTGGTGGCTATGGTGCTATTAGTGACAATACTTTTGGTTCCCCTGATTACTTGATTTTAGCGGGGATTGTATTAGCCGTTATTATCCTCTTGAATCGCCAGAAAAATCCTTACTTGCGCGTTGCTTCTCTCGTCATCGCGATGGCGGTTGGCTACCTTGCCGCTTGGTGGATGGATATGTTGCCAAATGCGCAACCCGTGGAAGCTAATCAGCCAATTATTACTGTCCCTGAGCCTTTTTATTATGGCTTATCATTCGACTGGAACCTGTTGATCCCATTAATTCTTATTTTTATGGTGACTTCCTTAGAAACGATAGGTGATATTACCGCCACTTCTGACGTATCAGAACAACCTGTTCGTGGCCCTTTATACATGAAACGAATTAAAGGTGGCGTACTCGCCAATGGTTTGAATTCAATGGTTTCTGCGGTATTTAATACTTTCCCTAACTCTTGCTTTGGGCAGAACAACGGTGTTATCCAATTAACTGGGGTGGCAAGCCGCTATGTCGGCTACATTGTCGCTTTAATGTTGGTGTTATTAGGGTTGTTCCCTGCCGTTGCAGGCTTCGTGCAACAAATTCCCGAACCTGTGCTGGGCGGAGCAACCATTGTGATGTTTGGTACCATCGCCGCTTCAGGTGTAAGGATAGTCTCTCGCGAGCCACTCAATCGCCGTGCAATTATGATTATCGCCCTTTCTCTCGCAGTGGGTATGGGCGTTTCACAACAACCTTTGATTTTACAATTCGCACCTGACTGGCTAAAAACATTATTTTCTTCGGGGATTGCTGCGGGTGGTTTAACTGCAATTGTTCTGAATTTAGTCTTCCCTCTCGAAAAATAATCTTTCATTCTAGCCGCCAGTGTTGAACATTCTGGCGGTTTTTCTGTATGCTATCCTTAAATTGTCGCTATATTAGACGGTTTCTTTTTGTGTCTATTCGTCCACAAACCAAAGGAGCAGTAAACTGTGAAATGGTTAATCAAATTTACTACCTATGCACTTTTGTTACTGCTGCTATTGTTTATTTTTACTTATATCGGGCTACAAACCCGTTGGGGTGCATCCTACTCCAGTCAATTTTTAAGTAAATTTACCGACTACGATATTGATGTAGGAATTATGGGACATGAGTTTTCTAACCCCGGTGAATTCATTTTCCAAGATGTTAAATTAACGTCTAAAAACAGCGATCTCTCTTTAGATTCACGACAAGTCGTAATTGATATTAATTGGCGAAACCTATTTAGCGGTACGGCTATCAAACGTTTAGTTATCACTCAAGGAACATTATCGACAACCGTCTTACCAAATACGGTGCTGTTCCCTATTTCTGCAAATATTTTGCAATTTGAAAATAGCCAAATTACGCTTAAAAAAGACAACGATACTGTGCAAGTCACTGGCTTCACGGGAGGAATTACCCCTTGGAAACCAGCCGAAAAATCCCCTTTTGGTTACGGTGATTTTCGATTTACCTCTAACCAATTAAAATTCAATGGCCTTTCCTTCAAGAATGTTGCCATTACTGGTAAATTGCAGCAGCAAGGAACAGAAATAAGCCAAGCAAGTGCCTACTTAAATAATGGCTATATTGCGGGTGCTGGGAAGGTACTTAGCGATGGCTCTATCATGGTTGACTCCCTCACCATGAATAAAGTCGGCTGGGAAAATAATGTTGATTTCGATTCACTATTTGATGCAATAACGAGTGAAAAATCGCTGCAGGTCAAACAGGTAGAATTAACCAACGTTGATATCCAAGGAAGGGATTGGGCACTTTCTGGCTTAAGTACCGAAATTGACCAACTCAGCTTCTT
Source organism: Providencia sp. PROV223 (assembly GCF_028479245.1). Lineage (NCBI taxonomy): Bacteria > Pseudomonadati > Pseudomonadota > Gammaproteobacteria > Enterobacterales > Morganellaceae > Providencia > Providencia sp. PROV223. The sequence goes on along the minus strand of NZ_JAMPNG010000020.1, from coordinate 6,564 downwards.
AAGAGGAAGCTGGACTAATCCCAAAGGCAATATTAGCTTTAATGTCGACCAATTCGTCGTAAAAGACCAGCAACTGAGTACCTTAATTGGTGAGCTAAGTATCAATGGCGACAGCCTTAATATCAATAAGTTATCGGGTTACTATAATAAAGGTGTCTTTAATCTCAGTGGGTCTTGGCAACGTAATGATCAAATACTAACCATTGACGAAGGTAAACTCGCGGGTATCTTATATACCTTACCTGAAAATTGGTTGTCCTTCTTCGCAGAACCAACCCCAACGTGGTTATCTGGTTTAAACATCAAAAAGTTCACCCTTTCTCAATCACTTTTGATGAATATCCAGGCACAATTTCCTTTCGAATTGACCGCTCTAAGCGGCAATATCGAAAATGTCGATTTGATTAAACAAAAACAGTGGGGAATTTGGAGCGGTAAAGCGACATTTACTGCAGATAGCGGCACAATCAACCAAGTTCTCGTACGCCGGCCATTTATTGAAGTACGTCAAAGTGGTAAATCCTCAGCGGCGGTGAGCTTAACGGTCAGTACCGATAAAGGCATCAGTAAAATTGGCTTGCTGGTAAAGCAAGAACCGAAAAAAGTTCCCTTTTTACTGAGAGCATCAGGTTCTAATATTGACCTCGTTGATTTAAATCAATGGGGTTGGGCAGGCTTCCCCGCTCAAGTCATCGGTGACTTTGATGCAACATTACAAGGTGATTTGCTCGCCCCATCAGTGGAAAAAAGTTTGAATGGGGAATTGATGGCCATACCATTGCAAGGTAAACGTCTATTCCGTACTGTTGTGAACGGGGTTGTCACCTCTTCAGTAGAGTCCGAAACCGATTTGCAGCCTACTGAGCCTTCTTTGGCAGAACCGCTCCCCGCACTTAGCAATTAATAAAAACTGTCAATTCATAGAAATACAAAAGGCAGGTCAATCGAACCTGCCTTTCTTTTTTAATATTCAATGGGTAACTTTACTTGGCTGTTTCTACAGGTAACACCATATAAACACCGCTGAATACAGCGCCTACTTTACCATCAGGGTTACTAACCTCAACGTTCAGTTTTACTCGCGCCTTGCTACCTCGCGCTAAGCGGTCAAGGTCACCGCTCATATTGGCTAAGTCCGCAGTTGCTGTCGGCCTACCGCTTACTGGCTTACCATAACGAATACTGGCATCGACCAACACAATATCACCACCAAGCTGGTGTTCTTGCATTAATAGCCAAATCAGCCCCCACCCTGTTAGGGTAGCTAATGAAAATTGGCTCCCTGCAAATATGGTTTCATGAGGGTTTTGGTTGCCCGCTTCTGGCATGGTGGTAATAAAACGAGTTCCTGTGTATTGGTCGATTCGGACACCCATTTTTTCACTCAATGGAATATACTTATACCAGGCTTGTTGTAACTCGCCACACCAGTCTGGGCGATGCAGAATTTGGTCTAATGTCTCAATGGGTTTGATCATCAAGTAATGGCGCACTGGCGTTTTTAGCTGCCCTGCTACTTGCCCTCGATTTTCAAACCCCATTTTATTGAAAAATGGAACTGCTTCTTCACGAACGCTTGATACAATGCGTTTTACCCCTTCTTGCCGAGCAACAGATTCCAGCGCCATGATAATCAACTTACCAAGCCCTTTTCCCTGCATTGCCGGGTTAACGGCTAAGAAACGAATAGCGCCTTCGTTGTCAGCATTAATATACAAACGACCAATGGCAAGAATACGGTTTTTATCATCGACGACCATTTGATGGTGTGCCGTTAAGTCATAGCCATCTTTTTCAGAACCTAGGGGTTGATTAAACGGTTTTCGCAACATTTCCCAGCGAAAATGGTAATAAGTTGCAAATTCAATATCGTCTTTCGGTGTACGTAAATGGTACATCGCTTCCCCCTTTAAAAATGGACTCACACTTGTAGCCAGAAGGTGACAGGGCCATCATTGGTTAAATTCACTTGCATGTCAGCGGCAAATTCACCCGTTTGTGTTTCAACCCCTTGTTGGCGACTTTGTTCAACAAAGTATTGATACAAAGTATCTGCCCTTTCAGGTTCTGCCCCCCCTGAAAAACTAGGCCGCATACCTTTTTTGGTATCAGCTGCTAAAGTAAATTGAGAAACCACCAGCAAGCTACCACCTGCTTGTTGAACATTGAGATTCATTTTCCCTTGTTCATCACTAAAAATACGGTAGCCTAATACTTTTTCACACAAACGTTTGGCTTTCTGTTCATCATCATCTTTTTCGACACCAAGCAAAACCAGCAGCCCAGCATTTATTTGTCCTACTATTTTCTGATCAACAACTACACTCGCATGAGTGACTCTCTGGATTAATGCAATCATGATGACTCTTTACAAAAAGATGGAGCAACGTTAGCCGTTGCCCCACTATAAAATCAGGATATTATTCAACTTCTGCACTAAAATCGTAAGTGCGGAAATATTCAGGAATGGTGTCTTTATTCACAACATGAATACTGCGAATACCAAGGGCTTCTGCGGCTTTTATATTTTCTTCGACATCATCAAAGAAAATAGCATCTGCAGCATCAAACTCTTCGGATTGCAGTACATATTTGTAAATTTCAGGATCAGGCTTACGCATGCCTAAATCTTGGGATAAATATAAGAAATCGGAGGAAGCTGCAATTTCTGGGTAGTGTGCTGGCCAGTAGTCGAGATGTAGGCGATTAGTATTCGATAAAACGACCACTCGGTGCCCTTGTTCACGCAGGCGTTCCATAATATCAATAACTTCAGGTCGTAACGAAATAAAAATAGCGTGCCAGCCTTCAGCAAAGTCTTCAAAGCTTAGTGTAATGTCCATTTCTTCACAAAGCAGCTCAGCAAACTCGATGTCTGAAATTTTTCCACACTCATGTAATTGAAAGATATTACCAAAAGTAAAACGTGATTTGATTTCTTCACTTGGTGTGCCGCTGAGTTCAGACCATTTATCAAATACACGATTAAAGTCGATATCAATAATCACATTACCCATATCGAAGATATACAGCATAAATTTTCCTCATTGTTATTCACTAAATTTACTTTAATCATTATTCGGGCAACTGAACAGCCCTAATTAGTGATAATTCACGTTATTTTGTCAATTTATCGATTAAGCAATCCACACTTAGCGCAATTAACGAGCAGAAAACCAGCCGATTTATTCTGTTACCGAGAAAACGTTTTTTATCCCAAAGGTGCTATTTCACACCACACTCTCGGTTTTTGATACTAAATGTTAAGTCCCACTATCGGCTTTTTGCATAATGGCTTGTACGTAGCAAGTTACACATAAGCAATGTGAGCTGATATCAATGCATTATCAGTAATAAATAAATCTTAAAATATAAAAGCCAGACTATGAAAATAGATAAAACAATCTCTTGGCCGATTGCTATTCTATGGGGAAGTTTATTTTTAATTCCATTATTTAATTATTTCCCTCTGAATTTCAATATCGACCTTACAACAAAAGTTATTGAACATTTTCAATCCGCCACTCTAATTTTTTGTGTCTTTTTCACTTGGTTTTATATGAGACCATTACAGCAAAAAAGTCAGGGAATGAAATTATTTTGGTTATGGGCAACTATCTGGTGGGTAACATTATTTGGCAGAGGAACAAATTGGGGACGAGAATTTTTCCCTAATCTGGATCACACTTATTTCAGGCTAATTTCTATTACCTTGATTAGCAGTTTAGTTTTGATGCTATGTGCTTCACCATTAAGAAAAAGTATTGTTTTTCACCTAAAAAACACAGCTATTCCACTTTGGAGCCTACTACTAACCCTGTGTGCTTTTTTAATTTCAGACAGTGTTGAACACCATAGGTTTCTCAGTTCAGTTTTTCTATATCATTCTGAACTTCAAAGCCTTATCGAAGAATTGTACGAAATCCCTTTAATTTTCGGACTATTTATTTCATCACTGTATTTTATGAAAAAAGATAAGCCTTTATAAATAAGTAAGGCGCCGAAAGGCGCCTTACTATACTCATAACTACAATAAAGTAATAAACAACATTACATCATGGTAATTAGTCTTCTTTAGAACGGTTTGCACGGCGGCGATCGTTCTCAGTCAAATGACGTTTACGCAGACGAATAGACTGCGGAGTCACTTCAACTAATTCGTCATCATCAATGAACTCAAGAGCTTGTTCCAGAGTCATTTTAATTGGTGGTGACAGAGTTGTCGCTTCATCAGTACCTGACGCACGCATGTTAGTCAGTTTTTTACCAGTTAAGCAGTTAACAGTTAAGTCGTTAGAACGTGAGTGAATACCAATGATTTGGCCTTCATACACTTCAGCACCGTGACCCAAGAACAGCTTACCACGGTCTTGCAGGCTGTACAGTGCATAAGCAACCGCTTTACCTTGTCCGTTAGAGATCAGAACACCGTTTTGACGGCCACCGATTTCGCCTGGACGAACATCATCGTAATGGCTGAACGTTGAGTACAGTAAACCAGTACCTGATGTCATTGTCATGAACTCAGTACGGAAGCCAATCAGACCACGGCTTGGAATGACGTAATCAAGACGTACACGGCCTTTACCGTCTGGCATCATGTCACGCAGGTCGCCTTTACGCTCACCTAATGCTTTCATGATGTCGCCTTGATGCTGTTCTTCAACGTCTAACGTCACTTGTTCGAACGGCTCTTGTTTACGACCATCGATTTCACGAATGATAACTTTTGGACGAGATACGGCTAATTCGAAACCTTCACGACGCATGTTTTCAATCAGAACAGATAAGTGAAGCTCACCACGACCAGAAACGCGGAATGCATCTGGGTCTTGAGTTTCTTCAACGCGTAGTGCAACGTTGTGAACCAATTCTTTATTCAAACGGTCAAGGATCTGACGTGAAGTCACGAATTTACCTTCTTTACCACAGAATGGTGAGGTGTTAACACAGTAGAACATGCTAACTGTTGGCTCATCAACCGCTAATGCAGGCAGTGCTTCAACGCTACCGACTTGGCAAATGGTGTCAGAGATATTCAGTTCACCCAAACCGGTCAGAGCAACAATGTCACCCGCTTCCGCTTGTTGTGAGTCAATACGCTCTAAACCTAAGTGAGTCAGAACTTTACCAATTTTACCGTTACGAGTTTTACCTTCGCTATCGATAACCGTTACTTGTTGGTTAGGCTTAACAACACCGCGTTTGATACGACCAATACCGATAACACCTAAATAGCTGTTGTAATCCAATTGCGAAACTTGCATTTGGAATGGACCATCGATATCTACCGCTGGTGGTGCAACGTGTTCCACGATAGCTTCGTACAGTGGAGTCATGTCTTCAGCCATGTTTTCGTGGTCAAGACCAGCAATACCGTTTAATGCAGATGCATAAACGATAGGGAAATCGAGTTGCTCATCCGTTGCACCTAAGTTCACGAATAAGTCGAATACTTGGTCAACAACCCAATCAGGACGTGCGCCTGGGCGGTCAACTTTATTGATAACAACAATAGGACGTAAACCGTGGTCGAACGCTTTTTGTGTTACGAAGCGAGTTTGTGGCATTGGGCCATCCATCGCATCAACAACCAGCAGTACGCAGTCAACCATAGACATAACGCGCTCAACCTCACCACCGAAATCGGCGTGACCTGGGGTGTCTACGATATTGATATGATAATCATTCCATTGGATAGCGGTATTTTTAGCAAGGATAGTAATACCACGCTCTTTCTCCAAGTCATTGGAGTCCATAACACGCTCATCAACAGTTTCACGTTCACCGAACGTGCCTGATTGCTGCAATAATTTACCAACCAGTGTGGTCTTGCCATGGTCAACGTGAGCGATGATGGCGATGTTTCTTAAATTTTGAATTGACAAGGATTTTTACCGTTTAATTGACAGGAAAGGAATATGCTTACTGAGCCGTTATTCACACCCAAAGCATACTTTCTACGTTAATTTGCTGTTATTTTACACGTTTTTCCGCACAAGTGGAATAAATGTGAAACCCATCACTGTATAAAAAGTTTTTAGCGAAAAAACATTCAGTTGCGTAACAGTGCCAGATTCCCTCACAAAATAATGAGCATCATCTCTGCGAAACCACGAAGTGGCAGAATAATACGCTAAAAACTTAATATTAGCAGCCCAAAAAAAGAACAAAAAATAGACTTTCTTTCTTAACTACCAGTTTAAATATCTTTTTGCGTTATTTAGATATATCTAAATTGACTAATTAGATATATCTAAATATAGTAAAACCAGAAAACAAATTCGATATATCTAAAGTTATAAACTAAGGAGTAACTATATGCTAATTAAATCTTGTCGTCATGTATATTATGCACGCCATGATGAAAATCAACATGGCCATCGCGGTGGATGTTGCCACAATGAAGGCCGTCATAGTCACGAACATTGCAACCACGGAGATGACTATTATGGTGATGACCGCCATGGGCACGGTGAACACTGCCACGGTGAAGGCCGTCATGGTCGTGGACACGGTGAACGCTGCCACGGCGAAGGCCGTCATGGACATGAACATGGTGAA
>NZ_JAMPNG010000019.1:0-88680 GCF_028479245.1 Providencia sp. PROV223 | reverse complement strand
GTGTTTTTTTACATTTTTTTTCTAACTGCCTATTTACCACACAAAACGACTACTTTTTGATTCTTTTTAGTGCTTCTGGCAGTTCGGCAATACTATTAATAACAAGATCTGCATTATTAATTGCCTCATCTGTGACTGGCTCGCCACTTTTTACTAATACGGTCGTACCGACGTTAGCACCTTTACCTGCTAACATATCAGCCAGTTTGTCACCGACCATAATGGATGAAGCCATATCTATCTTTAAAAAGTTTTGTGCATCTAATAGCATTCCAGGTTTTGGTTTACGACAATTACAGTCTTGGCGATATTCTTCTACTGTAGCTTCAGTATGATGGGGGCAAAAATAAATACCGTCTAAGTCAATACCGCGATCTGCTAATGACCAATCCATCCATTCTGTTAGTTGCATAAACTGGTCTTCTGTATAAATTCCCCGACCAATACCTGACTGGTTGGTTACGATAACTAATGCATAGCCCATCTTTTTTAATTCAAGCATTGCTTCAATTGACCCTTCGATAAATTCGAAGTCATCAATTTTATGCACATAGCCATGATCGATATTAATTGTTCCATCTCTATCTAAAAAGACTGCTGGGATCCCGTTACTCACCTGTTTGCTCCTAAAATTTAGTATTTTTTTAGTATCTCATGAAAAGAAATAAAAGGAGAATAGAATAAATAGAACAATCTTTATTGACTTAGACGTCTAGACGCCTTAACATCCAACCTTATTAGATACACTATCTAAAAACAATTCAGATAAAGTTAGAAACTATAAATGATAAAGCTCTCAAATATTAATAAAGTTTTCCAGCAAGGAAGCCGTAACATTCAAGCACTTACTGATATTAGCTTGCATGTGCCTGCTGGTCAGATCTATGGCGTTATTGGTGCTTCAGGTGCAGGTAAAAGTACGCTTATTCGTTGCGTAAATATGCTTGAGCGCCCAACTTCAGGCCAAGTTATTGTTGATGGGCAAGATTTAACGTCGATGACTGAAAAAACCTTGACGAGAGCACGTCGCGGCATTGGCATGATTTTTCAACATTTTAACTTGTTATCTTCACGCACTGTTTTTGATAACGTTGCTCTACCTTTAGAGCTTGATAATACGCCTAAAGAAAAAATTAAAGAGCGTGTGAATGAATTACTAGATTTAGTTGGTTTAAGTGAAAAGAAAGATGCTTATCCTGCGAATTTATCCGGCGGACAAAAACAACGGGTAGCTATAGCTCGCGCATTAGCTAATTCCCCTAAAGTATTGCTATGTGACGAAGCTACAAGTGCATTAGACCCGGCGACAACTCGTTCAATTTTAGAATTGTTGAAAGATATTAACCGCCGATTAGGACTAACTATCTTATTAATTACTCACGAAATGGATGTTGTAAAACGTATTTGTGACCAAGTTGCTGTAATAAGTGGTGGTCAATTAATCGAGCAAGATAAAGTGAGCGAAGTATTCTCTCACCCAAAAACACCTGTCGCTCAAGCATTTATACAGTCAACATTAGTCATTGATATTCCAGATGATTATAAAGAACGATTGAAAACAGAACCAGGTCAAGACCTATCTCCATTACTTAAGCTCGAATTTACAGGGCAGTCTGTTGATGCACCTTTAATTTCAATGGCAGTACGTAAGTTTGATATTGATATTAATATTTTAAGTTCACAAATTGACTACGCTGGCGGCGTGAAATTTGGTGTGATGCTAGCAGAGCTACATGGCATCAATGGTGGCGTTGAGTCCACAATTGCATTTTTGAAAGAGCACCACGTGAAAGTAGAGGTTTTGGGTTATGTCTGAGAGAATGATTTATCTGCTGATTAACGGCACAATTGACACTATCACAATGACCTTTGTTTCCGGCTTTTTAGGTTTTGTTTTAGGTTTACCTTTAGGCGTGTTGCTCTATATTACGCGCAAAGATCAAGTTATGGAAAATGTTGGCTTATATCGTGCTCTTGCGGTTGTTGTTAATATTTTCCGTTCAGTACCGTTTATTATTTTGCTAGTTTGGATTATTCCATTAACGTCGTTTCTTGTTGGTACCACCATTGGTTTAAAAGCAGCTATCGTGCCTTTAACTATTGGGGCCGCACCATTTATTGCTCGTATGGTTGAAAATGCGTTATTAGAAATTCCAAGTGGTTTAATTGAATCAGCTCGTGCAATGGGGGCAACTCCACTTCAGATTATTCGTAAGATTTTAATCCCTGAAGCATTGCCAAGTTTAATTAATGCAGCCACTATCACGTTAATTATGTTAGTCGGATATTCTGCAATGGGTGGTGCAGTTGGTGCCGGTGGTTTAGGCCAAATCGCACTACAATATGGTTATCAAACCTATAACCCTGTTGTGATGAATACCGTTATTGTTCTACTTGTCATTTTAGTAAATCTAATTCAGTTTGGTGGCGAGTATTTAATGAAAAAAGTTTCACATCGATAGTTAGTAAAATAGCGGCGCCGTTGAGGTGCTTATAAAGTCCGTTTTAAAGGGGTAAACCAATGTCTATTAAATTAAAATCTATCGCAGTTGTCGGCGCGCTATTAGGCACACTCGTTCTCACTGGTTGTGGTGAAAAAGAGAAAGATGCTAACAGCATTAAAGTTGGTGTGATCATGGGCAAAGAATTAGAAGTTGCTGAAGTCGCGCAAAAAGTAGCTAAAGAAAAATACGGTTTAAATGTTGAGCTTGTTTCATTTAATGACTTCGTCTTACCAAACGAAGCATTAAGTAAAGGCGATATCGATGCGAACGCATTCCAGCACAAGCCTTATCTTGATCAGCAAATTAAAGACCGTAACTATAAATTAGTCCCTGTTGGAAATACTTTTATTTATCCAATTGCGGCTTACTCTAAAAAGATTAAGTCAGTTGATGAACTTGCAGATGGTTCACAAATTGCGTTACCAAATGACCCAACTAACTTAGGCCGTTCATTACTGTTATTACAACAACAAGGTTTAATTAAATTAAAAGATGGTACAGGTTTAATGCCAACGGTTTTAGATGTGGTTGAAAACCCGAAAGACCTGAAATTTGTTGAGTTAGAAGCACCTCAATTACCTCGTGCTTTAGATGACCAAAAAATTGCCTTAGCGATCATCAATACTACTTGGGCGAGTAGTGCTACACCTAAATTAACCCCAGCAAAAGATGGTTTATTTGTTGAAGATAAAGATTCTCCTTACGTAAATATTATTGTTGCTCGTGAAGATAATAAAGATAGCGAAAATGTGAAGAAATTTATTCAAGCATATCAATCAGATGAAGTGGCAAATAAAGCTAACGAAGTCTTCGATGGTGGTGCAGTTAAAGGCTGGTAATCTTTTTTATTATTTAAAAAACGATTAAAATACTAGACGGCTTAACGCCGTCTAGTATTTTTTGTAATTTATAGACTATAAAACAACGGCATTATTTTGAATAATATAAGAAAGGTATAATTATGAGACTGTTATTGCTCACTTTGGTGACATTTTTGTTAGCCGGGTGTGGAATTAACCAATACACGAGTCCAGGGCAAAATAAAGGTTTCACTAGTATGAAATTGTCTAAACCTGTACCGAGTGAGACAAAACCAAACACTGCAAACGTTAAATTAATGAATAGTCCAGAAGAATTATTAGGGATGCCTTTCAAAGATTTAGGTGTTGTTTCTGGGGAATCTTGTCGAGAAAGTGTTCAAAGCCCTCCGGCAAATTTGAATACCGCAAAAAACAGTATGTTATCACAGGCTGCCTATATTGCGGCTGATGCAGTACTTTTACACCAGTGCCAAACTATGACCTCCCCAGGTTGTTACCAGGCAACTATTTGCGAAGGCAGTGCATTAAAAATTGTTGAATAAGTATCTTATGCAATCTTTTCAGTTTAATGTTATTGGGCACATTGAATCACCTTATAAAGAAAAGTTTGCGATCCCTCGCCAACCTGGACTTGTTCAGGGAGGTGCGGGACGCTTACATCTAAATTCTCCATTTAACGAGCCAAATGCAGTCCGAGGTCTCAATCAATTTAGCCACGTTTGGGTTTTATTCATTTTTCATCAAACGATGAAAAATGGCTGGAAGCCACTAGTGCGTCCTCCAAGACTAGGAGGCAATGATAAAATGGGTGTTTTCGCAACCCGTTCAACATTTAGACCAAACCCAATAGGTATGTCACTTGTTGAATTACATGGAATAACAATAAAAAATAACCAAGTGATCCTTGAGCTTGGTAGTCTTGATTTGGTTGATGGCACCCCAGTTATCGATATAAAACCTTATTTACCTTTCGCTGAGGCAATACCTACTGCAACTGCAGGGTATGCGCAAGAAACACCTTCAGATAATATGCCGGTTATATTTACCCCACATACAGAAACTGTATTAAATACTTATCAAAGTCAGTACCCGGGTATTAAACAATTTATTTCACAAGTTTTAATGCAAGACCCTCGCCCTGCATATAAAAAACAATCTACTGAAATACGTGACTATGCAGTCCATTTATTAGATTTTAATATTCGTTGGCGAGTAATTGATGGTGTGACTGAAGTATTCGCTATTGAACCATACGAAAAATCACCTTAACCCCTTTTGACAAGTCTTCGTCACTGGTAGACTAGCTCACTATATACCTTGGCAAATAAGTCGTTTGCCATAACTTGTTGTTCTAATGGAACCTATACAATGCGTACTAGCAAATATCTGCTCTCAACTCTAAAAGAGACCCCTGCGGATGCAGAAGTTATCAGCCATCAGCTGATGCTGCGTGCAGGAATGATCCGTAAACTTGCCTCTGGTCTGTATGACTGGTTACCCACTGGTGTGCGTGTTCTGCGAAAAGTAGAAACCATCGTTCGTGAAGAAATGGAAAATGCAGGCGCTATAGAGGTATCTTTACCCGTCGTCCAACCTGCAGATTTATGGCAAGAAAGTGGACGTTGGGAACAGTATGGCCCTGAATTGCTGCGTTTTGTTGACCGTGGTGAGCGCCCGTTTGTTCTCGGCCCAACCCATGAAGAAGTGATCACCGATTTAGTGCGTAACGAAATTACGTCTTACAAACAACTACCATTGAATTTATTCCAAATTCAAACCAAATTCCGTGATGAAGTTCGCCCACGTTTTGGTGTGATGCGTTCACGTGAATTTATCATGAAAGATGCATACTCTTTCCACACTAGCCAAGAATCATTGCAAGAAACCTACGATACAATGTACGAAGCCTACAGCAAAATTTTCACGCGGATTGGTTTTGATTTTCGTGCTGTTCAAGCTGATACAGGCTCTATCGGTGGTAGCGCATCCCACGAATTCCAAGTATTAGCAAAAAATGGTGAAGATGACGTTATTTTCTCTACCGAATCTGATTATGCTGCTAACATTGAATTCGCAGAAGCATTAGCACCAACAACACCTCGTGGCGCTCCAACAGAAGAAATGCGGCTTGTTGATACGCCAAATGCAAAAACAATTGCAGAGCTTGTCGAACAATTCAATTTACCTGTTGAGAAAACTGTTAAGACATTGATTGTCCACGCGAAAAAAGATTCAGGGCACACTTTAGTCGCTTTATTAATTCGTGGCGACCATGAATTAAATGAAATCAAAGCAGAAAAACACCCTTTAGTGGCTAGCCCATTAGAATTTGCCACTGAAGCTGAAATCAGAAATGCGGTGAATGCAGGCCCAGGTTCTTTAGGCCCTGTCAATATGCCTCTACCGATTGTTATCGACCGTAGCGTTGCAGTAATGAGCGACTTTGGTGCTGGCGCAAATATTGATGGCAAACACTATTTTGGCATCAACTGGGAACGTGATTTAGCGTTACCAGAAGCTTTTGATTTACGTAACGTTGTTGAAGGCGACCCAAGCCCTGATGGTAAAGGCGTACTACAAATTAAACGCGGTATCGAAGTTGGCCACATTTTCCAATTAGGCACTAAATACTCAGAAGCAATGAAAGCATCAGTCCAAAATGAAGATGGCCATAACCAAATCGTCACCATGGGTTGTTATGGTATTGGTGTAACGCGTATTGTTGCCGCTGCCATTGAACAAAGCCATGATGACCGAGGAATTATTTGGCCGGATGCAATTGCTCCGTTCCAAGTGGCTATTTTACCAATGAATATGCACAAATCTTATCGTGTTAAAGAGGTTGCAGAAAAACTTTACACTGACTTAAAAGCAAACGGTATTGATGTGATTTTCGATGACCGTAAAGAGCGCCCTGGTGTGATGTTTGCCGATATGGAGCTGATTGGTGTTCCATATACTATCGTTATTGGTGACCGTAACTTAGACAACAACCAAATTGAATATAAATCACGCCGAAGTGATGATAAAGAACTTGTTGGTTTAGAAAATATTGTTAGCTTCCTAAAAGGTAAGCTCGGTAAATAAAACAGGTTAAAAGCTAGAAAATAAAGCCCAAATTTAGGTTACTTTGAATTTGGGCTTTTTCTTTAGATGTCTCGGTACGAACCAATCTTAAAGCCATGTGCCAAAATTTGTGATTTTAAGTTTTCAGATGTTAAAACTTCCAATTCATTTAAACGTGGATATGCATAGTTACTTTTTAATAGTGCATTATCAATAAAAGCAGGATGGCTCATAACTTCAATAGATCTATTACCTTGTACCTTAGCTTCATTAATAATCTTCAAAAACAGTGTTTCTGAAATTTCATCACCATAGAATTCGCTACTAAAACAGTCCGTACTCACCACTTGATATGATAATGGTGGCCAATTCTTCTCTAATTGACGATCAACGCGTAATGCAACTCCCTTCTCTTGGGCGAAAGCAACTACAATTGGAAAAATACCTTCAATCATATGGACATGATGATGGCTATCAATATGGCTAGGTTTTTGACCAAAAATTTCGATAAACTTTTGATATTGCAAGTTTAGCTCTTGTTCAATCTCAATCAATGGTAAATCATTAATATCAATATCCCAAAGCCATTTCCCCAACATTCCATCACGGCTGAGTGTAGGCATTGATGAGAAGGGCTTTCCTGCAGTTAAAACAAAATGCATGCCCACCGCTAAGTTCGGATTTTCTTGGCTTAATTTAGCTGCATGGGATATTGCTGGCATATTCATCATCGCACTAGTTGAATGAACTATCCCATTACGATGAGATTCAATAATACCATAATTGACAGCTTCACAGAGCCCAAAATCATCAGCATTTACAATAAGTAGTACAGCCATATGCTCTCCCTTAATTCTATAAGCTATCTGGCTAATTAACCTTCTTGCTCAAGCTGTTGTATTGCTTTAGCAAAGTTGGGTAGATATTTTTTATGGGCGATAAGTAATTCCTTAGAAATTAAACGCGCATCGTTATCAGAATGAATTAATGGGTTTAAATTCATCGCCAATAAAACATCATTAAACTGACCATTTACTGCAGCTTGGCTAGTCGCAATCTCAAAGTTTTTTAAGGTATAAATTAAACCAAGTACTTTATCATCAAAATGTTTTACCCGTGGGTGCGGTTTCGCACCATCACGACCTAATATACATGTCATTTCGACAGTCCAGTCTTCAGGAATATTATCGATATGTCCATGATGTGGAATATTAACATAGTGCTCCGTTTGCTTATCATTGTATATCGCATTGATGACTTCACAAGCTGCATCTGAATAATAAGCCCCACCTCTTAATTCAAGCTCTTTAGGCTTTACATCTAATGTCGGGTTTTTATATAGTTCAAATAGTTGATGTTCAACTTTTTGCACGACTTGTGCCCTAGCACCGCCTTTATAATACTCACCCAGCTCAATCGCTAGCATTTCCTTAGGTTTAAAATAGTACAATAAATAGGAACATGGGATCAGATTTAACCCGCGAATTAGACCTTCGTCAAAAGCAAGGTCAGTAATGTTTTTAACTGAATTGGCACTTAACGTTCCAGAGGCAATACCCTCTAATAATTCATTAAACCTCGATGAGCCATTTACAATAACATCTTTGATAAAAACCATATGGTTTAAACCAAATAAATCGATAGATAATTCATCACTATCAGATAGTTTTAAAACGTCGGTAATAAACATTTTCATACCGATAGGGATATTACAAACACCAATAAAGCGTGTGAAATTAGTATGCCGATAAACAGCCTCAGTCACCATACCAGCAGGGTTAGTAAAATTAATTATCCAAGCATTCGGGCAAATTTCTTCAACATCTTTGATAATGTCAAAAATCACAGGTATTGTTCGTAACCCTTTGAATAAACCACCAGCACCATTAGTTTCTTGTCCCAAATAACCATGTTTTAAAGGGATCGATTCATCTAATTCACGCGCTTTTAATTGCCCAACTCTTAATTGAGTCGTGACGAAATCAGCATCTTTTAATGCTTCTCGCCTATCCAGTGTTTTAAATATCTTTAGAGGTATATTGGCATGCTTAACCATGCGTTCGCATAAATTATAGATAATATCTAATTTTTCTTTACCTTCTTCGACATCCACTAACCATAATTCAGTAATAGGTAATTCATGGTAACGTTTAATAAAACCTTCCAGTAATTCAGGAGTGTAGCTACTCCCCCCTCCAATAGTAACAACTTTTAATTTCCGAGTCATATTAACCTCATGGACCTTTATAATAGACATAGAAAAGCACACCATCCTTATATATAAAGATGGGTATGCTAGAGATTTTAGTAATGGAAAGCTTATTTAGATAATAATTTAACCTACCATTTTTTGTTCAACGCTAAATAGATTTTTTCTGTAATCACTCGGTGTTAATGAAGTTAGCTCTTTAAATTTTTTTACAAATAAACTTGGGCTGCTATAACCTGATTCAAAAGCAATATCTGTAATTGAATAATTAGTTATTTCAAGTTGCTTTTTAGCAAAGTTAATTCTGATATCATTAATAATCTGCATTGGCGTTTTGCCATAATATCTTTTTGTTGCCCGGGTTAAGTATTCTTGTGATTTTCCCGTTATAGAAATCATATTTTGTAGAGCTCTCTCACTAAACATAGCGATATCATGCATTTCTTCCAATGTGCTTTTTAACCACTGCGGTGCATCATCTCGCATACTTTTTTCACGATAATGGCGTAATCGATTTACTACATTAAATGTAACTAACTCAATAAATTCATTAAATTCGCTATCACGAAAATTTAATGATGCGATTACGGATTCTATATAAGCCATAAACTCATTTTTCAATTGATAACCCTGTGATGCAACAAAACAACTTGGTAATAGTGGTAAGTAATGTTTATCAAAAAATGATTTACTGATACCCACATTCAATATTCGTGTTGGCCCAAAATCATAAGCACTTTCGTGATAAGACCCTATTGGAAGAAAAATGAAATCTCCTCGTTCTAATAAAACTTTTTTTCCATTAATTATTTGATAACAACGCCCCGTTAAAACGATCATATATTCATAATAATCATGTTGATGCAGTCCACTTGCACTCTCAACTTTATTATAAATAAAGACATGAAAGGTTTTATTATTAAAAAGTTCACTTTCTTGAACTAGTTTAATTTCAGCATTAGTGTCGGTTCTATTCATCAGTGTCTGCATCATGACCCTCTCTCTAATGGTTTAGTTTTTCATGTAATTCAATTAACTCTGTAATTAATTCACGGGCTAACATTGCGTTCATTAAATGATCCTGCGCATGAACTAGGACTAGGCTTACTTTGATTCGCCCTTCCCCCATATCACTTTCAATTAACTGAGTTTGCACTTTATGAGCTTCATTCAACGAGGAATGAGATTGCGCCATTAAACTTTTTGCGGTCACAAAATCACCTTCTTTCGCTTTTTTTAATGCGGTGTAAGCTAAGCTTCTTGCTTGCCCTGCATTAATAATCAGTCCCATGACAACTTCTTCAAGTTCATCCGTAGTGGCATTTTCTTGGATATCATTAAGCTCAAACATATTTTTATCTCTATTTTAATGAGAGGAGCAAGCTCCTCCCTATTTTAAAATTTAAGTGCGTTAGCAATATCTTCTTCACTTTCTTCTTCATCAATTGTGTTTTGTGCTTTATTAGAAATCACAACAAATGGAAGATAAACGAGTACGGCCACACCAAGGTTAAATAATGCAAGTAATAAAGCGGCAATACTACCATTTGTATTGAAGAATGCAGCTAGCCCAGTAGGCATCGTCCATGGTGCAATATTCGTCACTGGCGGGATAATCCCTAGATAATAAGCCGCGACCATTATTCCCGCCAATAAAGGCTGAATAAGAATAAATGGAATAAACATTACTGGGTTCATAATAATGGGTAGACCAAAAATAATCGGCTCATTAATTTGGAAAATACCCGCTGGTAATGCTAATTTCGCAACCTGACGATGATCGGCACGGCGTGATGCAATAAAGATAGCAATAATTAATCCTAATGTAGCACCGGTTCCACCTAAGAACACATAGGAATCAAGCATCGGTTTTGCCCACATATGGAAAGACTTACCCGCAGCAATCGCAGCGTCAACTGAGCCATATTCAGCATACAAAGACACGTTTTCCAATGCCCATGGGGTCATTATGCCACTATCTAATGCGGTTAATGCGAGAGAACCGTGAATACCAAAGAACCATAGTAGAGACGTAAATACAACATATGCCCAACCAACAACATTCCCCATAGAAGCAAGTGGTGTTGATACTGTATCCATTATAATTTGATGGAAGTTACTACTAATACCGCTTAATGCCCACGACACAATTCCCATAATGGATAAGATAATAAAACCAGGAATAAGTGCAGAAAATGAACGAGATACAGATGGAGGTACGCTATCGGGTAATCTGATCACCCAATTACGGCGAACAATAAAAGTGAACATTTCAGCAACGACTAGCCCTAGAATGATCCCTGAAATGATATTTGCCCCACCGAGCCAGTTAGCACCAACAGCATAAGCACCATTGACGTCATAAGGTGTTACTGTCATGAAAGATGCAACGGCTAACAAACCAGCCGCTAGAGGATCCACCTTACGTTCTTCCGCCAGTGCCATTGCAATAAAAAAAGGTGCCATTAAGGACATTATCCCCAATGTCCCGTTATAAACATTTCCACCGATGGCTTTAAAGCCATTTAGTGTTTCTATCGTTGAGGGTTCTAGTCTAACGCCCAAAGAATAGAAAAAAGACCCTGTATCAAAACTCAGAAAAACATTATTAATTAGCACAAACATTGCCCCAACTAATGTCAGAGGCATAATTCGAATAAAACCATTCTTTATTGCATTAACATGAGGTTGCTTTCCCAATCTAACTGCGAATGGAAGGAGAACCTTTTCAAGCGAAGTGATAAAAAGACTCATAAAATTACCCTCAATTTTTTTGAGTGTGCTCCATTCTTAACTAATTACGTTGTATTAATAGCGTTCATGTCGATGGAGTTATTATGTTGTAGAGGTAGTAAATAGCTTTTTGATACTAGCTTGCCGATTGTTGTTTTATGATTGCAACAGCGACTTTTAGTACACCAAGCCCATCCACTTTTCCGTATAAAAGTGAATCAATAACTTCAACTGGCTTATTAGGTAATAATTTCTGAATATCCGATAACATCCACGCGATTTGCGGGCCCAGCAATATTACATCCGCATCTACACCCTTCTCTGAAGCTAAGCTTTCAGGGAAGGCTTCAATATTGACAGGTACATCATATTTTTCTGCTTGCTGTCTCATTTTGTTAACTAGCAGTGAGGTAGACATACCTGCAGAACAAAATAGATAAATATTTTTCTTATTCATTCCTTATCCTTTAATTCGTTCTATTTTTTATTACCGCTGTGACTTATAAGTTTTCTTATAGACTTATCATATAACTCAGCCCTACACGCTAAAGAGTATAATTATCTCTAGTTGAATTGAGTATACTGCCTTCCCAGCCTTTTCGATAATTCAAACTGAGCAACAATTGTCTCCTATTGACCAGCAGCTATGACGACCTTCACATTTATATAAATATTTTGCGTCAATAAAAAAGTTATACTGATGTCAAATAATGATAAGAAATGAATTAAAGATAGAGAATACGAGGCGTTAGTCGATAATTTAGGAGTCCGAAAGAAAAAGACCCACTTCAACTGAAGTGGGTCTTTTAAGAAAGGAAAAAATACGAATTAGTTACAAGAAGCCGATTTGTCGAATTTAATTGTACCTGTTGGTACTAATGCTGAGTCGAACTGACCATCTTCCATTGAAGGACGAATGGTATAATAACCTTCAATTTCAGCGTAGACTGGCGTACCACCATCTACACCCGTTTCTCCATACGCTTTTTCTAATTCGATACCAGAAGCTGCATATTGACGACCACTAGCGCACTCTGTGAATACAGCTGCATCTGCCATATAGCGGTATTGCCCCACTTTTTTACTTGGCTTAACTTGGTCTAATGTATAATTCATCTGTGTTTCAATCGGGTTACCATCTAAATCCAGTAAGGTCATTGATTGGCCATCTGCTGATTGAGCAAAATAAGTGCTCTCACCTTTAGGATTAGTTGCACGTAATTTATTATTTTCTATATTCCATTTACCAGTATCATGGAAAGCAGTATCACCATCTTTAGTTCCTAAGTAGACAAGCTGTTCTACATAACTACCGTCTTGGTTAACTAGCAATGTCGCCTCAATACCAGAGCAATCCGCACAAGGCAAAACCCCTGTATATACTTTATCGACTGGTGCTGCATCAATATTTTTTGTCGCACTCTGACAGCCAGCTAACGTAATGCTTCCAACCGCCATTAAGACTAACATTAGTGATTTTTTCATTATAATTCCCTTAAAACCATGTGTTTTAACTTATTAACCAATATAAACATCATAGCATTTCATCTAATAAAAATATGGCAAACATAAGAAAATTCGGACATTACTGATAAAATACGTTATGCATTGATTTGGTGAATAAGAATTGTCTTTTTCCCAGTGCTGTGATTATAGTTATTAAAGTTACTGTGCTATTATCGTACTAAGCACATTTTTGCTTGGTACAACATGTTCAAGGCGGCAATAACCGCCACTAACACAGTGGTGAGGGAATATGTCTACAGATACTGAATATCAACCTATCAATTGTGATGATTACGAATATCTAGAAATCGCATGCCAACGTCAGCTAAAATTGCAAATAGCACTTAATGACGGCGTGAATATTGAGGGGCAGGCCAATGATTTACTCCTACGAAAAAAAGTTGAGTACCTGATTGTTGAGACACATGAAGGAACCAAGGAGTTAAGATTGGATTGCATAATTTCCTTCAGTCATCCAGAAATCGGCACGATTGTTGTCGACCACTCTCACTAATACTCGCTATTTTGAGTCCTTCTATGGCCCCTTATGGTAATCACAGTCATAAGGGGCTTCTCATTAACTCAACACCTTAAATTCACTCTCTTTTTGCCAATCAATAGCAATACCAAGAGTCGCTTCATCAGCCATTCCTTCAGGAGTAATAAAACACCCCACCGCAGTAATGAGCTGGTCGTTATAATAAATTAGAGGCACTCTTTCTCTCATCCATGGAGCTACTCCTAATTCTTGCCAGATCTTCTTACTGCTTCTGGAACGATGCCGTCCTACAATATTGAGCGTGCCTTGCAGCCCAAAACGAACCGTCACATTTTCATGTGAAAATGGTGGACGTATTTGCCCCTCACCTTCCATAATTTGTAAAATTCCTAAGGATTCAGGTAACTCAAAAGCCTCAGGATAAATCCATTCAAATTGTTGATTAGCTAAGCTATTAATGCGCTTAACAACCCACAACGTACCTTGATAACGGCGAATTTCGAATTGCCCTAAACGGCAAATAGGATCCGCATCCTGCCGAGCTAACGCCACTTCTTGCCAAATACGTTCCAATTGGTTAAATGGTGGCATTGGTAGCTGATGCAGACCAATCCAGCGGCGAATAAGTGCATTGCGTTTTGCTGATGAACAGGCTTTCAAGTCATCAATAAATAGCCCCCCTCGATAATCCATCATTTCATCAAGGGAATCCTTTAATAACTCATCAAGTAATGTTTCTTGCTCTGCACATAACGCTGCGCTGCGGGCAACTGCACTAGAAAAATGCGGCCAACGCTCAGTCAAAACAGGCATGATATTCAGGCGTAAAAAATTTCTATCATAACGATCATCTTGGTTACTATCGTCTTCAACCCACGATAATTGCTGCTCTTGCATATAAGCTTCTAGCGCTATACGGGGTGTTGAGAGTAATGGTCGTAGCAGCGATGTTGAACCGCAACATGCTGAAAACGCTAATTGTTCAGGCATTGAAGACAACCCTGCTGGCCCACTACCACGCTTTAACGCTAACATGAAAGTTTCTGCTTGATCATCAAGGTGTTGAGCCGTAACTAGCACCTCACCTTCTTGTAATTCTTCTCGGTAAGCCTGATAACGGGCATCTCGTGCCGCTGCTTCAATACCTTTTTGGCTTGAATCAACCACTACGTGTCGGCAAATGAAAGGAATGTCCCACTGTAAACACAATTGAGCACAATGCTGCTCCCATTCATTTGCTTTTCTATTCAACCCATGATGAATATGAATAGCGCGAACCTCTAATAGAGGAAGCTGTTTCTTTCGAATAAGATAAAGTGCATGTAATAAAACTGTTGAGTCAATACCACCACTGAATCCCACTAGAATTTTTTCGATACCGCTTATTTTATTAAGAACCCTATCAACAATGACTTGCGAATGCTGTGACATTTATTCGCCCTTCTCACAACTTCTGACTTTGGCTCTTTGCGCCAACACACAGAACACCAGAAATAATTACCAGTAATACCCCTATTGCATACGCAATTTCAAAAGCATCATTTAAGATTAACACTAACCAGAGCACCGATAATACGGGAGACAAAAATACCACAGAAGCTATTTTCGCCGAGTGCCCTGTATTCATCGCCTTGAACCATAAAATGTAAGACACCCCGTTGATTAAAATACCATTAATCAACGTTGGCCAAAAAGCCGCTTTTGAAGGTAATCGCATTTCACTAAACAGCATCAATAAGACAAAAGAAGTCAGCGTTGAAAAAATAAATAACCATACAGTACTAATATAGGGGTCAATCGAATATTGACGGGAGAAAACTGACATTAGGGCAAAGCAAAACGCACCACTAAAAACCAGTAATAACGCTGTTGGGTTTTCAACATGTAATTGCGTAATTTGCCCTTTGGTAAAAGTAATAATCACCGCAATAAAACCGATTATGATACCAATTATTTGTCTTCCAGCTAATTTGTCTTTTAGCAATACTACTGATAACAAGATAATAACTAATGGCCAACTATATTGAATGACCAATACCGCTATACCATTCTCAATGGAATATCCGTAGTACAGCAACAAATAGAATAAACAGTCAAGAAAGCCAAGAACAAAGACTTTGACTAATATATCTCTTGGCAAAATAAACAGTTTTGTCAGTCGATAGCCTGAAGCAAAAGCAACAATAATCACAGATATCGCAGATATTACGTTCGACCAGAACAGGAATTGAAAGCTGTCCATGCCTTCTTGCCCAAAACGAGAGACAATAGGAATAAAGCTCCATATCAACACGCAAGTAAAAGCATATAGCAAATAATTATATTGTCGCACCCTAGTCCCTATCTATAGTTATTTTCAGCAGATGAATAATTTAAATCAAAACACTCGGTTATCATTAAAAATGACTAGCTTAAAAATAAAAACGGGAGCTGGCAAAAGCAAACTCCCGTATTTATTAATGATTAGCTGTTAATGATTAACAATAACCATAGTCCATCAGGCGCTGATAGCGACGGTTTTTCAATGCTTCAGCATCTAATAATTCTAATTCCTCTAAGTCCTCGGTTAGGCGTGCTTTTAGCTGTTCTGCAATTTCATCATAATTACGATGTGCACCGCCTAATGGCTCAGGAATAACATTATCAATTAATTTCAGTTCTTTAAGACGTGGGGCGGTAATCCCCATTGCTTCTGCTGCTAATGGTGCTTTATCTGCACTTTTCCATAGAATAGATGCACAGCCTTCTGGTGAAATAACAGAATAAGTGCTGTATTGCAGCATATTGACTTTATCACCCACACCGATAGCAAGTGCACCACCAGAGCCACCTTCACCAATAACGGTACAAATGACTGGGACAGATAAACGTGACATTTCACGTAAATTACGTGCGATAGCCTCTGACTGACCACGCTCTTCAGCACCAACTCCCGGATAAGCACCTGGAGTATCAATAAAGGTGATAATAGGTAAGTTAAAACGCTCAGCCAGTTCCATCAAACGCAGTGCCTTACGGTAACCTTCTGGGGCTGGCATACCAAAATTACGACGGATTTTTTCTTTTGTCTCACGCCCTTTCTGATGCCCAATAATCATGACTGGACGACCATCCAAACGCGCCATTCCACCGACAATGGCTTTATCATCTGCATAAGCGCGATCCCCTGCTAATTCTTGGAAATCAGTAAAAATGCGAGAAATATAATCCAATGTATATGGACGACGTGGGTGACGAGCGAGTTTAGCTATTTGCCAAGCCCCAAGATCAGAGAAAATTTTACGTGTCAGTTCAACACTTTTTTCACGTAAACGAGCAACCTCTTCATCTAGGTTAACTTCTAAGTTGTTATCTTGACGGCTAACCGCTGTTAGAGAATCAATTTTCGCCTCTAATTCCGCGATTGGCTGTTCAAAATCAAGAAAATCCAGACTCATAATATTCCTATTTTAGTCAAATTCTAATTCTACCTGCTCACTACCCAGCAGAGTTCGAAGATCGTTCAAAAGGGGATCCACTGGCGTCACACGCCAAACAACACCAAATTTAAGCTTGGCTCTGGCATCATCCTTCTGGTAATACAGATGAACCGGGATCGTTCCTGAACGATGAGGTTCAAGAGTACTGCGAAGCCGGTTCAGCAATTGATCGTTAATTTGTTTATCTGACAGTGAAATTGCAAGTCCTCGTGCATATTTTTCCCTTGCTTCACTAATATCCATTAACTCACGCACTGTCATTTTATTACCACCATTGAAATCATCAAAGCTGACCTGACCGGTGGCTATCAGGATATTGTCTTTTTCCAACATATGTTGGTACTTATCGAGTGCATCTGAAAATAACATAATATCCAGACGACCGGAACGATCATCAAGCGTACAAATCCCTATTCTATTTCCACGCTTGGTTGTAATCACTTTAGCTGAAAGTACTAAACCTACCACAGTTGTTACTTGACCACGAGGGGTGGGGTTCACATCTTTTAATCTAAGCCCATTAGTATAGCGCTCTATTTCGCTCAAGTATCGCGTTATTGGATGCCCTGTTAAATATAAACCAAGCGTCTCTCGTTCACCATCCAATACTACTTGCTCTGGCCATTTAGGTACACTTGCATATGAACTTTCAACTTGTTCAGGTGCTTCAGCTAGTACACCAAACATATCTGCTTGGCCTATTGCCTCTGCTTTAGCATGTTGGTCAGCTGCTTTTAACGCATCCTCAAGGGAAGACATCAACGCTGCACGATGAGGGCCTAATCGGTCAAATGCCCCTGCCATGATAAGCTTTTCCATCACACGACGGTTAATTTTTTTAATATCAACTCGCGCACAAAGGTCAAAAATCTCTTTAAAGATGCCGCCTTGTTGACGAGCTTCAACAATCGCTTCGATCGGGCCTTCGCCGACTCCTTTGATTGCACCGATACCGTAAACTATCTCACCTTCATCATTCACATGGAAGTGATAAAGCCCACTATTGATATCTGGCGGCAATACTTTTAAGCCCATTCGCCAACATTCATCAACTAAACCAACCACTTTTTCCGTGTTATCCATATCCGCGGTCATAACTGCAGCCATAAATTCAGCGGGATAGTGCGCTTTTAACCATAATGTTTGATAAGAAACTAAAGCATAGGCAGCTGAATGCGATTTATTAAACCCATAACCGGCAAATTTCTCTACCAAGTCAAAGATTTTCATTGATAGCTCGCCGTCTACTCCGTTTTTAATTGCACCTTCTTCAAAAACAGAACGCTGCTTCGCCATTTCCTCAGGTTTCTTTTTACCCATCGCACGACGCAGCATATCCGCACCGCCAAGCGTATAGCCAGCTAAAACCTGAGCAATCTGCATAACCTGTTCTTGGTATAAAATAATCCCATATGTGGGCTCTAGAACAGGTTTTAATGATTCATGTTGCCATTGTACATCTGGGTACGATATTTCTTCACGACCATGTTTACGGTCAATAAAGTTATCTACCATGCCTGATTGCAGTGGCCCGGGACGGAACAATGCCACCAGTGCGATCATATCCTCGAAGCAGTCGGGGCGTAATCGCTTAATTAAGTCCTTCATTCCACGGGATTCTAACTGGAATACCGCTGTGGTTTCTGAGCGCTGCAGCATATCAAAGCTTTTTTGATCGTGTAGCGGAATAGCTGCAATATCAATCGGTTCTAAATTTTTCTTAGCTCGACGCGCGTTGATCATTTCCAACGCCCAGTTAATGATCGTCAACGTCCGTAAACCAAGGAAGTCAAACTTCACTAACCCCGCATATTCGACATCGTTTTTATCGAATTGTGTGACAGGGTTATTACCTTCCGCATCACAATAAAGCGGCGCAAAGTCAGTAATTTTAGTTGGAGCGATAACCACCCCACCCGCATGTTTACCAGCATTTCGTGTGACACCTTCGAGCTTACGCGCCATATCGATAAGCGCTTTAACCTCTTCATCAGCCTCATAAATTTCAGGTAGCTGTGGTTCTGCTTCGAACGCTTTTTCCAGTGTCATACCGGGGTCTGGCGGCACTAATTTTGAAATTCTATCAACAAAACCATATGGGTGCCCAAGTACGCGCCCCACGTCACGGATAACCGCTTTGGCGGCCATCGTACCGAAAGTAATGATCTGTGAAACAGCGTCACGCCCATACATTTGGGCTACGTGATCAATCACTTGGTCGCGTTTTTCCATACAGAAATCGACATCAAAGTCAGGCATCGAAACACGTTCCGGATTCAAGAAACGCTCAAAAAGCAAGTCAAACTCAAGCGGATCAAGATCCGTAATTTTAAGGGCATAAGCAACTAAAGAGCCCGCACCGGAACCTCGCCCCGGCCCCACAGGTACGCCATTATCTTTTGACCATTGGATAAATTCCATCACGATCAAGAAGTAACCGGGGAACCCCATCTGATTAATCACGTTAAGTTCAATTTCCAGACGCTCATCGTATTCAGGGCGTTTTTCCGCTCGTACTTTTTCGTCTGGGAATAAAAACTCGAGGCGCTCTTCTAACCCTTCTTTTGACCGCATAACCAAAAAGTCTTCGGTTTTCATATCCCCTGTTGGGAATTGCGGTAAGAAGTATTCACCAAGGCGAATCGTGACGTTACAACGCTTAGCAATCTCTACACTGTTTTCTAACGCTTCAGGGATGTCAGCAAATAGCTCACACATCTCTTCTTCGGAACGTAAATATTGCTGAGGGCTATAATTTTTAGGCCTTTTCGGATCAGCTAATGTAAAACCATCATGGATAGCAACACGTATTTCATGGGCGTCGAAATCACTACTTTCAATGAAGCAAACATCATTCGTTGCAACAACAGGCAAGCCTTTTTTAGTTGCTAACTCGACAGCCGCATGCAGATAACTTTCTTCATCTGGCCGCCCTGTTCTGACTAATTCTAAGTAGTAGCAATCTGGAAAATGCGTTTCATAGAATGCAAGGCACTCATCCACTAAGGCTTGATTACCTCTTAATAGACATTGCCCGACATCCCCTTTACGGCCACCAGAGAGTAGAATCAAACCATCTTTGTGCTTAGCCAGCCACTCACGTTTAATTGTTGGTCCAACCGCACCATAGCCTTTTTGGTACGCTTCAGAAATGAGTAGGGTAAGGTTTTGATAACCTTCATTATTACGTGCTAAAACAGTTAAGTGAGATATTTCATCACCCAATAGTTCACTTTCCACATAAAAATCAGCACCAATAATGGGTTTGATCCCTGCACCATGTGCTGCACCATAAAACCGGACTAGCCCACAAAGGTTAGTAAAATCGGTGATCGCAAACGCAGGCATGCCCATTGAAGCCACTTTTTTAACCAGTGGCCCCGTTTTGGCTAGCCCATCAATCATGGAATAGTCACTGTGAACACGTAAATGAATAAAACGAGGTGATGCCATCGACCTAATACCTACTTATTGCTGTCTAAAGCTCTTCTCACTGGAGCAAAGCTTTTACGATGGAATTCGGTTGCACCATACTGCGCCAATTTTTCTAAATGATACGCGGTTGGGTAGCCTTTATGCTTCGCAAAGCCATATTCAGGAAAGGTTTTGTCCAATTCGACCATTTCCCTATCCCTAATCACTTTAGCTAAAATGGATGCTGCACTAATTTCTTGTACTAGGCTGTCGCCTTTAATGACTGCTTGTGAAGGCATTGGCAATTTAGGACAGCGGTTGCCATCAATTAAAACATACTCAGGAACAATAGATAAACCCGCAACGGCACGCTGCATCGCTAACATAGTTGCATGTAATATATTTATGTTATCAATTTCTTCTGGTTCTGCGCGACCAATGCACCAACACAGCGCTTTTTGTTGGATTTCATCAAATAATTTCTCACGTTTTTTTTCGGTGAGTTTTTTTGAGTCTGCCAGCCCTGTAATTGGGTTATTGGGATCAAGAATCACTGCCGCGGTCACTACAGCTCCAACTAGCGGGCCTCGACCCACTTCATCAACACCAGCGATTAAATTTGCTTTTGGATAGATAAATTCCATTAATTTTTGACCATATCTAATACCGCTTCAGCAGCTTGTTTATCTGCATCACAACGAATAAGCTGATGTAATTGTAAAAAAGTTTGTTTCAGGTTTTCAACCTGTTCTCCACCATCTAGGAGAGGAAGCAACTGCTGTGCGAGTTTATCAGGCTGGCATTCCTCTTGTAGTAACTCCTTCACAATTTCTTTTTCTGCTAACAAATTAGGCAAAGAAACATACGGCGTTTTCACTAACCGTTTAGCTAACCAGAAAGTGAAAGGTTTCATACGATACCCCACCACCATTGGGCATTTTGTTAGCATACACTCAAGTGCTGCTGTTCCTGATGCTAACAAAGTCGCATCTGCTGCAATCATTGCATCACGAGCCTGACCATCTAAAATATGGACTTGCAATTCAGGTGCGGTATTTTCTTTTATCTCATCAAACTGCTGGCGGCGTTTTTCATTCACCAACGGCACCACAATATGTAAACCAGGGATATTGCGTTGTAATATTTTCGCTGTATTGAGAAAATCTGCGCTTAGCATTTCGACTTCTGAATGACGACTTCCTGGCAGTAAAGCCAAACATTTAACATGCTCAGGAATATTCAGCCGATGTCGAGCGGCTTGTTTATCAGGATGTAATGGAATGGCATCCGCCATTGTATGCCCGATAAAACGGCAAGGAACATTAAAACGGTCGTAAAATGCTTTTTCAAAAGGTAAAAAAGCTAATACTAAATTTGTTGAACGACCAATTTTAAATACCCGCTTCTGGCGCCATGCCCAAACTGATGGGCTAACGTAATGAATGGTTTTGATACCTTTCGATTTTAAGCGCCCCTCTAGGGTAATATTAAAATCAGGGGCATCAATCCCAACAAAAACATCCGGCTGTAGTTCAGTAAAACGCTGGGTTAAATCCTTACGAATGGATAATAGCCGAGGTAGACGGCCAAGGACTTCAACAATGCCCATGACAGCAAGCTCTTCCATTTCATACCAAGCTTCACAACCTTCCGCTTGCATTAATGGACCAGCAACACCAACAAAGCGAGCATCTGGTATTTGCTCTTTAAGTGCACGGATAAGCCCAGCACCGAGAATATCACCAGATGTTTCTCCGGCAACAAGGCCAATAGTAAGTGGGCGGCTATTATTCACCGAAATTCGCTCCTTATTAAAGGCCCAGATTCATTAATACTAGATTAACGAATAATACCACGTTTAGACTGTGCTGAATCCTCTAAGAAATCACTAAACACTTTAACGTGTTCATTGGCTTTTGCCGCTTCCGCGATTTCTTCACGTGCTTCTTCTAATGATTTACCTGAACGATATAACACCTTGTATGCATTACGAATAGCATGTAGTGATTCTTTTTCAAAACCACGGCGTTTTAAACCTTCAAGATTTAAACCAAATGGTGTTGCGTGGTTACCCTGTGCAATAACATAAGGTGGCACGTCTTGTGCAACACCAGAGCAACCGCCGACCATAACATGAGCACCAATTTTACAAAATTGATGAACTGCGGTCATACCACCAATGATGGCATAATCACCAAGTGTTACATGGCCACCTAAAGTACCGTTATTTGCAATAATACAACGGTTGCCAATGATACAATCATGGGCAATATGCACATTCACCATCAGTAAATTATCGTTGCCCACTTTTGTCAGGCCAACATCTTGAACTGTACCACGGTGAATAGTTACGCTTTCACGAATACGGTTTCTATCCCCGATTTCAACTCGTGTTGGTTCACCTTGATATTTAAGATCTTGGTTAATCTCACCAATGGAAGCGAACTGGAAAATCACATTGTCACGGCCTATTTTTGTATGGCCATTAACGACAACATGAGATTTCAACTCAGTACCTTCGCCAATTTCGACATTCGCGCCAATATAACAAAAAGGGCCAATACGAACATTGGCACCGATGATAGCTCCATCTTCTACGATAGAGGATGGATGAATATAGGCTGTATTATCAATCATATCAGACCTCACGGCGACGGGCGCACATCATTTCTGCTTCGCAGGCCACTTCTCCATCAACTTTAGCAACACCTTTAAAACGTGCAACTCCGCGACGTTCTTTAATAAATTCTACTTCTAAGACCATTTGGTCTCCTGGTAGAACAGGACGTTTAAAACGCGCATTGTCTATCGCTGCAAAATAGTACAACTCACCAGGCTCTAATTTTCCAACGCTTTTAAACGCAAGGATCCCAGTCGCTTGTGCCATGGCTTCTAAAATTAATACGCCAGGGAAAATGGGTTTGCTTGGAAAGTGCCCTTGGAAAAATGGCTCATTAAATGACACATTTTTCACTGCACGCAATGATTTGCCTTTTTCAAAATCTAATACACGGTCAACCAAAAGGAATGGGTAACGGTGTGGAAGCAGTTCTAAGATTTCTTCTATATTCAGAGTATGATTATCACTCATCGAAATACTCTTCCTGTCTATTAATACGGTTTAATTAATGAATCGGCCTGCTTTAACCCATAAATTAGGTTAACTGGCAGGCCGGAAAACGTAACTCAGATAACTATTTTAGCCTGAATTACAAAATGATTACTGATTTTTTTGATTTTGGCTATCTAATTCACGCTCAACGTGTTTCAGTCTCTTATTCATCTCATTGATACTTAAGACTAAAGCAGCTGTTTTACGCCAAGCTTTATTAGGCTGTAAAGGAATTCCTGAAGAATATACTCCCGGTTCAGTGATAGGCCTCATGACCATACCCATTCCTGTTACTGTGACCTTATCGCAAATTTCCATATGACCGTTGATGACGCTAGCCCCACCAATCATGCAGTAACGACCGATTTTTAAACTACCAGCCATGATAACTCCGCCAGCAACTGCGGTATTATCACCAATTATGACATTGTGTGCAATTTGGCATTGGTTATCGATAATAACCCCATTACCAATCACAGTGTTATCTAACGCACCGCGATCAATCGTTGTGCTTGCACCGATCTCAACACGATCGCCGATGATCACTGTGCCTAACTGAGGAATTTTGATCCAATTACCACGATCATTTGCATAACCGAAGCCATCTGAACCAATCACAGTGCCAGATTGAATTAAACAATGTGTACCAATTTCGATATTGTGGTACACGCTGACATTTGCCCATAAACGGGTCCCTGTACCTATGCGTGTATTTTTACCCACAAAACAACCTGCGCCAATCACCACATTATCGCCAAGTTCAACACCACTTTCGATAACAGCATTTGCGCCAATTGCGACATTCTTACCGAGTTTTGCATCATCAGCAATTACCGCTGATGCGTGGATATCTTCAGCCGGACTTGGCGTTGTATCCATAATTTGAGCCATGCGTGCATAAGCAAGGTATGGGTTATCCACTACCAGTGCAGCTACTTTACATGCTTCGAGATCTTTTGCTGTGAGAACCACCGCTGCAGCTTGGCAATCGGCCAATTTGTCACTATAACGGCTGTCAGATAAAAAAGTAATCTGTTGATTATTCGCTGAATGCATTGGAGCAATACCGGTGATGGTAATATCACCATCACCGTGTAATTGCGCATTCAACTGCTGAGCAAGGTCAGCTAATCGAATTGAAGACATCTATTATTTAACCTGTTTTTGAACCTGACTTGTAATGTCAACGCTATCTTTTGCATAGGCAACTGCATTTGCATCGATAACGACATCATAGCCTTCTTTAGCGGCAACAGACTTAATAGAGTTCTGAATACGAGTTAAAATTTTAGTACGCTCTTCACCTTGACGACGACGGTTGTCTTCTTCAAATTTTTGAGCTTTTTCAGCGAATTGATCACGTTTAGTCATGAGTTCAGATTCAAGCTTTTCGCGCTCACTTTGCTTCATCGTTGCACCATCACGGCGCAATTTTTCAACACGAGTTTGCAAATCTTTTTCTAGATTTTGTAACTCAGTCGCACGGCTTTTGAATTCACTTTCAAGCTGTTTAGCAACGGCTTCACGCGCAGGCATATTTTGGAAAATTTCACCAACATTGACGATAGCGATTTTCTCAGCATAAGCACCCGCAGACATTGCTAAAGCAATACTCACACCCGCTGCACACAACAATTTTTTCACACTAAACTCCTTAACCCATACGTATGGCTGGAAATTTTGGTTGCTCCCATAAAATTATGGGAGCCATCATAAGTAGAAACTGGAATAGCTTACCACGTTCTACCAATATTAAATTGGAACTGTTCTGATTTATCCCCTTCGTAGTCCTTAATCGGCTGCGCATAAGAGAAGACCAGTGGTCCAAGAGGGGACATCCATTGTAAAGCAACACCAGCAGAAGCACGGACGTTAGTTGCCTTACCGTAGTCAGGCATACCTTTACGCCAATCAGCATTGATACTGTTCCAATTAGTATCCCATACCGTACCCGCATCAACGAACAGAGACGTACGAACTGAGTTCGAATATTTCTCGTCAATAAATGGAGTCGGAGTGATTAATTCAAATGATGCTGCGTACATCGCATTACCACCGACCGCATCACTTGATGGGCTTCCTGGCTCAGGGCCATCCACACCATTAATTCTCTTCAAGTAAACCGCTTTTGGACCGATATTATTCGAACGGAAACCACGAATGGTGCTTGAACCACCCGCATAGAAGTTTTCATAGAATGGCATTTGCTTACTGCCAATACCATCACCATAACCTGCTTGTGCACGCCCCAGAACTACCCAAGTTTGGTCTTCATCCAGTGGGTAATACTGTGCGGTATCAAAGCGCAGTTTATAGTATTCGTTATCAGAGCCAGGTATTGTTACTTTACCCGATACGTTCGTTTTATTACCCGATGTTGGGAAGAAACCACGGTTTAACGAGTTATAAGTCCAACCTAAGTTAAGCGTAAAGTCATCCGCATCAAAACTTTCTTTATTACGCCCATTTTCTGTAACTGGTGGATTTTTCCCCATAGAGTCGAGGTAATCCCACATCGCAGCTTGAGCTCGCATGTCTGAAAGTCGGTTATGAACGTAACCCGCACCAACACGGAAAGAGTTATTTTCATTGAACGGGAAGCTTAAGAAACTGTCTAGACCATACGTTTTGTTGTTATAGCCAGATAGATCCGCATCTTTCGCACTAAAGTCGTTATAGAAAATACGACCGCCTAAGCTCACACCATTCACGGTGAAATACGGGTCAGTAAATGAGAATTCAACGTTAGTTGAGTAGTCGTTTTTACTTGCGTTAATACCAACCGCATTACCTGTACCTAACCAGTTATCTTGTGTAACCCCAACTTGGAAACTCACACCACTTTCAGTACCAAAACCGATACCAAAGTTCATTGAACCTGTATTACGCTCTTTAACCTTGTAGATAACATCTACTTGGTCAGGACTGCCCGGTACACGTTGAGTCTCAACATCAACAGTTTCGAAATAACCTGTACGATTCAGACGTTCTTTACCGAGTTCAACAAGGTCATTTCCAAGCCATGCCCCTTCCATTTGGCGCATTTCACGACGCAAAACGGTGTCTTTACTGGTGTCATTGCCTTGGAAACGAATTTCACGCACATAGAAACGGTTACCTGCATCAATATTTAAATGCAATTTCACGGTTTTATCTGCATCGTTGATTTCAGGCTGTGTCATTACTCGAGGATATGCATAACCATAGCGGCCAAACATATCTTTGATTTTGTTTTCCATGCTTGTCACTTGAGCACCGTTATATAACTCTCCCGGTGTGATAGTGATAAGTTCTTGGATTTCAGTTAAGTGATCTGCAGTATTACCATTAACTTCGACACCCGATATTTTGTATTGGTCGCCTTCAGTAATGTTAATCGTAATATAAATGCCTTTTTTGTCTGGGGTCAGACTGACTTGCGTGGAGTCAATGTTAAAACGTGCATAACCGCGGTCAAGATAAAAACTGCGCAGAGTTTCTAAATCACCCGCCAGTTTTTGCTTCTGGTATTTTTGGTCAGCAGCAAGGTTCCACCAAGGTACATCATCACGCAATTGCAGCTTATTAACTAATTCTGCTGTAGTGTAATTTTTATTACCTACAATATTAATTTGCTGAATTTGAGCTGAAACACCTTCAGAGAAAACAAATTTTAAATCCACACGGTTACGTGGTAAAGGTGTCACAACAGCTTTTACTGTTGCATTATATTTACCAACGCTATAGTAAAAGTCTTCTAAACCTTTTTCGATATTCGCAATTGTCGTGCGGTCAAGTGCCTCACCAACGCGGATATTTGAAGCTTCCAAGTTCTGCTTGAGCATATCATCTTTAACAGACTTATTACCTGTAAAGGTGATACTGGCAATCGTTGGCCGCTCTTTAACTTGAACGATCAGCGTGTTTCCATCACGCAGGACCCTAACATCTTCGAAGTTACCGGTTGAAAATAGGGAACGGATCGAACGGCTGATATCATCGTTATCAACTGAATCGCCAACCCTAACTGGCATGTTCAATAATGCTGCACCAACGGCGACGCGTTGTAGACCTTCGAAACGAATGTCTTTAACTACGAATCCGTCTGAACCGTATGCAGTGGCGCTGCCGAAAAGCAGCGACGCTATGAGCAACTTTTTCATCGCCATCGTTGTTATGCGTATTCCTTACTGGTCCCCAGCTTATAAAAATTAGAAGCGAGAGAAATCATTAAAAAGTGCAAGTCCCATTAACAGAATCAATGCCATTGCACCTATCCGAAAACTAAAGTCTTGTACTCGCTCAGACACTGGACTTCCTTTAATTTTTTCAATTAATAAGAAGAGCAAGTGCCCCCCATCTAAAACAGGCAATGGAAACAGATTGATGATACCTAAATTGACGCTAATAAGCGCAATAAACATCAAATAATATACCAAGCCTGACTCGGCGGATACCCCCGCACCTTTAGCGATAGATATCGGACCGCTCAAGTTATTGAGTTTGACATCCCCAACAACCAGTTTACCCATCATATTGACCGTCAACTTCATTAACTGCCACGTCTTATCACTGGCTTGGTAAAACGCAGAGAATGGCCCATATTGCTGCACCATTTTATATTCATCTGCTAACGGTAACACTGAAAGTTCTACGCCTGCAAATCCAATTTTCTCTCCACGTTGTCCATCTTGGCTATCAGGAGTCAACGTGAGTGAAACCAATTGTTGCGACCGTTGTACTTCTAGTTTTAACGGTACACCTGGGTTATTACGAATAATTCGTGTTACTGGGTTCCAAAGGCCTAATACCTCCCCGTTAACACTGACTATTCTGTCACCTTTCTGTAAACCTGCTCGTTCGCCAGCTAACCCCTCAGTGACTTTTTGAATAACAGGGTCAATTTTTGCAGAAACAGGCATTATCCCTAACGACAAAATTGGATCTTGTTTCTCAGGATCAAACTGCCAAGTCGTTAAATCAACCGTTTTTGTCATCGGTTCATTATAACCACTCGGTAATACTTGTGCAGTCAGTTCGTGGTCACCTATTTTGCCGACCAATGCTAAGCGAACTGAATTCCAATCAGGAGTTTCGATGCCATCAATGGATTTTAGTTCCATTTTTGGTTCAAAATTTGCAATTGCCGCAATAGAACCTGGTTTTACATCTTCAATGACAGGCTTCACAGAAGGAACGCCAATCATAAAGACAATCCAATAGACAACAATTGCCAATAAAAAGTTCGCAATAGGCCCCGCACTAATAATGGCAGCTCGTTGACCTACTGTTTTATTATTAAACGCTTGATGACGACGCTCAGGAGCAACCTCTCCAACACGTTCATCAAGCATTTTGACATAACCCCCTAACGGGATAATGGCTAAAACGAACTCAGTGCCATGTTTATCGACTTTACGCCATAACGTTTTGCCAAAGCCAATAGAGAAGCGCTCAACATAAACACCACAGCGACGAGCAACCCAGTAGTGACCGAACTCGTGTACTGTAATTAACACGCCTATCGCGATAATAAATGCAGCTAAACTCCAAATAAATCCCATGTATCTTCCTAAAGACCAAAACCGTTAAAAATTAACAAATTTAGCCCAGCAAAAACAGGGATTGCTGCCGTCAGGCTATCAATACGATCCAAAATACCGCCATGCCCTGGAATTAAGTGGCTACTATCTTTAATACCTGATTGACGCTTAAACATACTTTCGGTCAAATCACCAAATACTGATACTACAACAACAATAATTGAAGTCACTAGTAAATAATCAGGCATCACAGGGATTGGCGCAAAGGCGCTAAATAACCATGAGATAATCCCTGCTGTTATCAGCCCACCGACTAAGCCTTCCCACGTTTTACCAGGAGATACCTTAGGTGCCATTTTGTTGCGTCCGATAGTACGACCAAATGCATAGGCACCTGAATCTGCCCCCCAAACTAGCAACATGACATATAGTAACCACCAAGCACCGAAGAATGTATCACTTTGATAACCCACAGTTCTTAAAACTATCATTCCACAATAAAATGGGATAATCGTTAACACGCCAAATAACAACCGGATAATTGCTGATTTACCCCAAGAAGCCGATGCTGGGTAGGTAACAACTAAAATAATCGCTATTACCCACCAAATAAGACCTGCCCACAGGCCATACAAAACCATAGGCTCAGAGGAGAACTGGTTTATATTGGAGATAGAAAATTGCATTGCAAGTAATATTGCTGCAAAAACAACCGCCAACCCGACACGTTTAGCTTGTGAATGCCAGCCGACAAATTGTGCCCATTCCCAAGCTCCTAAAGCACAAACCGCAATTACGACAAGCCCAAAATTTGCTGGGGAAAGTAAAAACAGAGCTGCTATAACAATCGGTATTAAGACTATCGCAGTAAGTAAACGATATTTCAGCACATCTATCCCCTATTCCTTGCCCAGTTCATCATCTGATTCAGCTCCACCATAACGGCGCTCACGCTTACTAAAAGCATCAACTGCACTCTGAAACACCATTTCATCAAAATCTGGCCACAAAACGTTGGTGAAATAAAATTCCGCATAAGCGACTTGCCATAATAGGAAGTTGCTAATGCGATGCTCCCCACCGGTTCTAATGACTAAATCGACATTTTCTTGATCATGCATACAAATATGGTCATTAATATTTTCTTCATTGATGTCATCAATAGAAAGTTCACCACTTTGTACCTTTGCAAATACTTGTTTTACACTGTTACTGATGTCCCAGCGACCACCATAGTTCGCGGCTATATTCAGTTTTAGCCCAGTGTTGTTTTGCGTTAATGCTTCTGCCTTATCAATTCTTTTTCTGAGGCGTTCACTAAAACGACTAATATCACCAATGACTTTTAGTTTGACATTGTTTTTATGCAGGTTTTTAACTTCATTATCAAGAGCAAAAACAAATAGTTCCATTAGAGAACTCACTTCTTTCTCTGGTCGTCTCCAGTTTTCACTGCTAAATGCATACAATGTGAGCGAACTAATTTTATTTTTCACCGCAAAACGCACCGAATTACGGACAGACTCAACACCTGCCTTATGACCTGTAATTCTGAGTTTCCCTCTTTGCTTAGCCCATCGACCATTACCATCCATAATGATAGCAACATGCTTAGGCATCATTGAATCAGAGAGATTTTCACCACTAGAGTTCATTAAATATTAATCCTTGTGAGTACCACTTTGAGTATACAGACCAATAATAACTACTATTATTGAATTTGCTGATAAGACACATCCTTAATTCTCAAAGTAGTGCTATGTTATTTTTCTTTTTTTAAACACGTCACATATTAAAGAGTTATTATGGCTATCAGCAACTAAATAAAACACATACCAGCGTTAAATTGTCTGAGCGATTATTTTTTCTGCATTTTTACGTGCTCGCTC
The DNA here is from genome assembly GCF_028479245.1 of Providencia sp. PROV223. NCBI lineage: Bacteria > Pseudomonadati > Pseudomonadota > Gammaproteobacteria > Enterobacterales > Morganellaceae > Providencia > Providencia sp. PROV223. The sequence goes on along the minus strand of NZ_JAMPNG010000019.1, from coordinate 57,926 downwards.
GTCGATTTCTAAGACCTCCTCAATTGAAACAGGTTCAGAAAAAACTTGGCTATCTAATACACTGTGGTTAATTTTTGCTATATCCGTAAAGCGTATTTTGCCTTCAAGAAAGGCCGCAACAGTCACTTCATTTGCACCATTAAGCGCGGTTGTAGCGGCTTGCCCTTGGTGGCAGGCATCGATTGCGAGCTTCAAGCAAGGATAGCGTTGGTAGTCAGGCTGAACAAACGTTAATGATGAAAGCGTTGCAAAATCAAGAGGTTTTGCACCAGATATGATACGTTGAGGATAGGCCATGCTATATGAAATCGGAGTGCGCATATCAGGCGTACCCAGTTGTGCTATCACGCTGCCATCTTTATACCGAACCATAGAATGAATAACCGATTGAGGATGGATAATTACTTCCATCTGCTCAGCATTCGCATTAAAAAAGTAGCAAGCCTCAATATATTCTAGACCTTTATTCATCATTGTCGCTGAATCAACTGATATTTTTCGTCCCATTGACCAATTTGGATGGTTACATGCTTCATCAGGTGTCACGTTATCAAAATGCGATAATGGTGTATCCCTAAAAGGCCCGCCAGAACCGGTCAAAACAATACTTGAAATACCCGAGGCTGATAAATCAGCAAAGCCTAAATTGCGTTGAATAATTTCCGGTAAACTTTGGAAAATAGCATTATGCTCGCTATCAATAGGAAATACGGTTGCATTGTGCTTACGAATCTCATTAAAGAATAAACGGCCACTGGTAATTAAAGACTCTTTATTCGCTAATAATATTCTTTTACCTTTACGTATTGCAGCCAAGGTAGGAAGTAAACCGGCAACTCCGGTAATTGCTGACATAACTTGGTCGGCATCATCAAGGCCCGCAAGGTCAATAGCCGCTTGTTTTCCTGACAAAACCTCAGTCTTGCAGTTATTCTCAATCAAAATAGTTTTTAAGGCTTTTGCTGATAATTCATCCGCCATTGAGACATATTTCGGATTAAACTCAAGGCACTGTTTCGCCATTTCAGTGACATTTTTTCCTGCCACTAAAGCAACAATTTGAAATTTTTCGGGATTTTGGCGAACAACAGAAAGTGTATTTGTACCAATTGAGCCTGTAGAACCTAGGATTGTCAGACGTTTCATAGTGATTGAGTACTCTGTATTAATTCAATACTGAGATTATATCAGCTTAGAGGTTAGAAAGGATTTTTTAATAAACTTGAAAAATAATAAAGCCACGCTAACGCACACTTTTACCGTCTGCATTGGTGGCTTTATTATTATGATGGATTAAAATTCCATCAACTCTGCTTCTTTTTGCGCTAATGCTTCATCAACTTTCTTGATGTAGCTATCAGTCAGTTTTTGGATATCATCTTGTGAACGACGTTCGTCATCTTCACTGATTTCTTTATCTTTCAGTAACGCTTTGACTTTGTCGTTAGCGTCACGGCGAACGTTACGAACTGCGATACGACCTTGCTCTGCCTCACCACGGACCACTTTAATTAAGTCTTTACGACGTTCTTCCGTTAATGGAGGAAGTGGAACACGGATAACAGTACCCGCTGATGACGGGTTCAGGCCCAAATCTGATGCCATGATTGCTTTTTCAATCGCTGGTGACATGCTACGGTCAAAAACCGAAATAGCTAATGTCCGTGAATCTTCAACAGTGACGTTAGCTAATTGGCGCAAAGGTGTCGCTGAACCGTAGTACTCAACAGTAATGCCATCTAATAGGCTTGGAGATGCACGGCCTGTGCGAACTTTACTAATTTGGTTTTTGAATGCTTCAAGGCTCTTTTCCATACGGTCTTGAGCATCTTTTTGGATTTCGTTAATCACGTTTTCAACCCTTAAGAACTGGTTATTAAAGGCCGCATGCGACCTCGCTTAAATTGTCTGAATTTATATTAGATAATACATTTAAACTCAGGTCATGTCTCTGAGTATTAATTGTGAGAAATCAGAGTTCCTTCATTTTCGCCCATAACAACGCGTCGTAAAGCGCCCGGTTTATTCATATTGAATACACGAATCGGTAAGTTATGGTCACGTGCTAATGTGAATGCTGCTAAGTCCATCACTTTAAGTTCACGTTCCAACACTTCTTGGTAGCTCAGATTTTCATAAAGAACTGCGTCAGGGTCTTTAGCAGGGTCTGCTGAATAAACACCATCAACTTTTGTTGCTTTTAACACAACATCCGCTTCAATTTCAATACCACGTAGGCACGCAGCGGAGTCTGTTGTAAAGAATGGGTTTCCTGTTCCTGCCGAAAAAATAACAACGCGGCCGTGACGTAACAAGCTAATGGCCTCTGCCCAGCTATAGTTATCACAGACACCGTTAAGTGGGATCGCAGACATCAGTCTTGCATTCACATAGGCGCGATGTAATGCATCACGCATCGCGAGTCCGTTCATCACCGTTGCTAGCATTCCCATGTGGTCTCCGACAACACGGTTCATGCCAGCTTGTGCCAAACCAGCACCACGAAACAGGTTACCACCGCCAATAACCACACCGACCTGTATACCCAGTTCTATGAGTTCTTTAATTTCCTGAGCCATACGATCTAAAACGCTAGCATCGATACCAAAACCTTCTGCGCCTTGTAAGGCTTCGCCACTTAATTTAAGCAGAATACGCTGATAAACGGGTTTTGCATTGGTTGCCATGGTGTTCTGTCCTAACAGATATTTATTGGGGTAACACACGTAGAATCACACGGTTCTACGTACCTAAAATTTTTAATTAATTTAAATATAATTTTTTTATACACACAAATTCTAGCGTATGCCGATGACGCTAACATCCGGGGAATATACGTATATAAAACAGAGCCGCCAATTGGCGGCCCTTAGTTGATTACTTGCTCATTGCAGCAACTTCTGCTGCAAAGTCAGTTTCAACTTTCTCGATACCTTCACCTACTTCGAAACGAAGGAAACCAGAAACAGTAGCACCTTTCTCTTTCAGTAAGTCACCAACAGATTTGCTTGGGTCCATTACGAAAGGCTGGCCAGTCAGAGAGATTTCGCCTGTGAATTTGTTCATGCGACCGATAACCATTTTTTCAGCGATTTCGCGTGGTTTACCAGATTGCATTGCGATGTCTAACTGAATTTGATGCTCGTGAGCAACAACATCAGCAGGAACATCATCTGGAGTTACATATTCAGGTTTGCTTGCAGCGATATGCATAGCGATGTGTTTCAGTAACTCTTCGTCAGCGCCTTCAGCCGCAACTAAAACACCAATACGAGCACCGTGCAGGTAGCTACCTACTTGTGCGCCTTCCAGAATAGCAACGCGACGAATATTGATGTTCTCACCAATTTTCGCAACTAATGTTGTACGAGCTTCTTCGAATTTTGCTTTCAGTGCATCGATGTCAGCATTTTTGTCAGCGACAACAGAAGCTAAAACTTCTTTACCGAATGCTAAGAAACCTGCATCTTTAGCAACGAAGTCAGTTTCACAGTTCAGCTCAACCAGAGCACCTGTTTTACCACCGTTGAAAACTTCCGTAAGGATAACACCTTCAGCTGCAACGCGACCTGCTTTTTTAGCCGCTTTTGCTTGACCTGATTTACGCATGTTATCAATCGCTAATTCGATGTCGCCATTAGCTTCAACAAGTGCTTTTTTACATTCCATCATACCTGCGCCAGTACGTTCGCGCAGTTCTTTTACCAATGCAGCGGTAATTCCAGACATGTGATTTATTCCTCGATATTCCCCGTGGGAGTCTTCCCCACGTGGATAGTTCTGATTCATATATAAAAGGGGCCTAAATCAGGCCCCTTCTAACATATAGCAGTACCTGTATAGCAATACCTAAATAAGGGTTTGAGCCTTATTATTCAGCTTCTACTAAGCTTTCTTCTGCTTGAACAGCCAGATCTTGTGAACGACCTTCACGAACGGTGCTTGCTACAGCGCCCAGATACAGTTTGATTGCACGGATTGCATCATCGTTACCAGGGATAACGAAGTCGATACCGTCTGGATCAGAGTTAGTATCAACGATAGCAAATACTGGGATACCCAGGTTGTTTGCTTCTTTGATAGCAATGTGTTCGTGGTCTGCATCGATAACGAACAGAGCGTCAGGTAAACCGCCCATATCTTTGATACCGCCTAAGCTGTTTTCTAACTTACCAAGTTCACGAGTACGCATCAGCGCTTCTTTCTTAGTCAGTTTGTCAAAAGTACCGTCTTGTGATTGAATTTCTAAATCTTTCAGACGTTTGATTGACTGACGAACGGTTTTCCAGTTAGTCAACATTCCGCCTAACCAACGGTGGTTAACGAAATACTGATCACAGCTGTTAGCAGCTTCTTGAACGGCTTCGCTTGCAGCACGTTTAGTACCGACAAACAGAATTTTGCCTTTACGAGAAGCAATTTTAGTCAACTCAGCCAGAGCTTCGTTGAACATTGGAACAGTTTTTTCCAGGTTGATGATATGAACTTTATTACGCGCACCGAAAATGAAAGGTTTCATTTTTGGGTTCCAGTAACGAGTCTGGTGACCAAAGTGTACGCCTGCTTGTAACATATCGCGCATGGAAACAGTTGCCATTTAATACCTCTGTATTTAAGTAATTGGGGTTATGCCTCCACAAATCCCATGATACCGACTCCAAAGCTGCGTTAAAAAACGCATAAGAGCACCCCGGTGCACGTGTCGATTTGTGTGTGTTATTACACAATTGAGTTTTAAGTTTCGCACATCCAATATTTTATCAGTGGCCTCATCTTGACGCCATAAAATGACATTTCGATGATGGTGATAAGAAATAATATGGATTGCCGGCGCGCTTTATACCATAAAACCAACTTAGAAGCCAACTTTTGTTGTTTTTTTCGCTCACAAAAGTGCCTAAAAGTAGATTTGATTTAAAGCTATTGAGCTGAGCAATATTTAACCATTGCTCAGCTCAATTATAGACACTATTTGGCAAGATAAAAAAGCCTTATTTTTGCAATGCCTTCTAGATGACCTTCATTATTACTTTGCATTTTGTGCTGTTAAAAGCTCAAAATGAACAAGCTCTGCTCCTTTCCTTATCTACTATAAAGTAACTTCGACTTTCGAATCCGTTCGATAGCTAGTTGGCAGAAAATGCGGTGGCTGTTACCATATGTCTCATCGATGTAAAATGGGCTCCCTATTTTTACCCCTCTTTTTTAACATGCCTTTAATCAATGTTGGCATGAATGGACTACACTCATGGCTATTATTATCAAAACTGAAGAAGATATTCAGAAAATGCGCGTTGCTGGCCGCTTAGCCGCAGAAGTATTAGAAATGATTGCTCCGCACGTTGTGCCGGGAGTTAGTACAGGTGAATTAGATCGCCTATGTCATCAACATATTGTTGACGTACAGCAAGCTATCCCTGCGTGCCTGAATTATCACGGTTTTCCTAAATCAGTTTGTATATCCGTCAATGATGTCATCTGCCACGGCATTCCTAGTGATGATAAAATTTTGAAAGATGGCGATATTGTCAATATTGATGTTACCGTCATCAAAGATGGCTTCCATGGCGATACCTCCAAAATGTTTATCGTTGGTAAACCGACGATTCAAGGTGAGCGCCTTTGCCAAGTCACACTAGACAGCTTGTATTTGGCAATTCGTATGGTTAAACCGGGTATTCGCTTACGAACTTTGGGTAAAGCCATTCAAGAATTTGTCGAAAAACAAGATTTCTCTGTTGTGCGTGAATATTGCGGCCACGGCATTGGCCAAGGTTTTCATGAAGAACCACAAGTTCTACACTACGACGCTGACGACAGTGGCGTAGTCCTGCAAAAAGGGATGACTTTTACCATTGAGCCTATGGTCAATACAGGCGATCACCGTATTCGTACCATGAAAGATGGTTGGACAGTAAAAACCAAAGACCGCGGCTGGTCTGCCCAATATGAACATACGTTAGTTGTGACGGATAACGGCTGTGAAATCCTCACACTGCGTAAAGAAGAAGAACCATTTATCTCTGCGGTATTAGTTAACGAATAATCTTCTCTGTAGAGCCTTCCTAACCGAAGGCTCTTCCTCTGTTCATTTTTATCAAAAAACCGTAAGCTGGTAGCTAACCCCTATTGCTATCAATACGGAAAGATAAAGATGATTGTAAATTCAGCTTCCTACCTACCCCCTAATCAATTTAGTACTCATGACCTTGAGCTGAATTCATTAAGGCAACATGTCGATAATTTTGATCAGTGGCTCGAAGAGGCTTTCAACCAAGGTAAAGATGTTGTCGATCTCATTCACTTACGTAGTGACTATCTTGATGCCTTACTAACGCGATTATGGCAATCCTTTCAATTTGATAAGCAACCAGATATGTCACTAATCGCTGTTGGGGGTTATGGACGCCATGAATTGCACCCACTTTCTGACATTGATATTTTAGTGTTAAGCAAAACCCCTCTTCCAGAGCACATTGCTAGCGAAATTGGGCAATTTATTACTCTATTGTGGGATCTACGGTTTGATATCGGCCACAGTGTTCGTTCGCTGGCTGAATGCATTGAAGCCGGAAATGCAGACCTAACCACTGCAACTAATCTCATTGAATCACGGCTAATTTGTGGTGATGTCACCCTGTTTTTACAATTACAAAAAACCATTTTTAGCGATGATTTTTGGCCTTCCGCGGTCTTTTTTGCTGCAAAAATTGAAGAACAACAAGAACGTCATCAACGCTACCATAGCACCAGCTATAATTTAGAACCTGATATTAAAAGTAGCCCAGGGGGATTGCGAGATATCCATACATTACTGTGGGTCGGCAGGCGCCATTTTGGCGCAACCACCGTCGATGAAATGGTGGGCTTTGGCTTTCTCACCGAAGAAGAGCGCCAAGAACTCAAAGAGTGCTTAATGTTTTTATGGAAAATTCGCTTTGCGCTCCATTTAGTGGTGAAACGTCATGATAATCGTCTACTATTTGACCGCCAGTTTAGTGTAGCTCGGTTACTGGGTTATGAGGGCGAAAAAAACCAACCCGTTGAACGAATGATGAAAGATTTCTATCGTGTCACTCGCCGGGTGAGAGAACTCAATCAAATGCTATTACAATTATTTGATGAGGCCATTTTAACGCTTAACCCTAACGAAAAACCGCGCCCTATTGATTCGCTATTCCAATTACGCGGGTCATTGATTGATGTTATTGATGAAGAATTATTTATTAAGCAACCAGCTGCTATTTTAAAAATGTTTTATCAAATGGCTCGCTATCCAAATATTACAGGGATCTATTCCACCACATTACGTCAGCTTCGTTATGCACGCCGTAACCTTTCAGTGCCATTATGCGAAATTCCCGAAGCCCGAAAACTGTTTATCAAAATTCTACGCCACCCCAGAGCAATCAAAGGTGCCTTTGTTCCCATGCACCTTCATAGTGTATTAAGCGCTTACACACCGCTATGGAGCAATATTGTCGGGCAAATGCAATTCGACCTATTCCATGCATATACCGTTGATGAACATACTATTCGTGTGCTGCAAAAAATTGATAGCTTTACCTTAGAAGAAAACCGACGAGATCACCCTCTTTGCGTTAGTGTTTATCCCAAATTATTGCAACCTGAGCTTTTACGATTAGCAGCGATTTTCCACGATATTGCTAAAGGCCGCTCAGGAGATCACTCCGATCTCGGCTCTGAGTTTGTTTATGATTTTGCCTTACTACATGATTTTTCTACCAAAGAAGCTGAATTGGCGTCATGGTTGGTGAAAAATCACTTATTGATGTCAGTAACCGCTCAACGACGCGACATCCAAGATCCTGATGTCATTAAACAATTTGCAGGGGAAGTAAAAACCGTTTCACGGCTTAACTACCTGATGTGTCTAACTGTCGCTGACATTTGTGCGACAAATAGCACGCTGTGGAATAGTTGGAAACAAAGTTTAATTCGTGAACTATTTTTATCAACAGAACACCAGTTAAATCAAGGCATGCAAAGCACCCCTGACTTACGTGAACGCATTCGTCACCATCGTTATCAGGCTTTATCATTACTGCGCCAATCATCCATTGATGAAGAAAAACTACAAGGGTTATGGTCTCGTTGCCATGCAGATTATTTTTTACGTCACACTCCATCCCAATTAGCATGGCATGCTAAGCACCTACTAGCCCATGATTTGAGCCAGCCTTTAGTGTTAATCAGCACGCAACCTAAACATGGCGGAACAGAAATTTTCATTTGGTGCCATGATAAACCCCATTTATTTGCCGCTGTCGCCAGCGAATTAGATCGACGAAATTTAAGCATTCACAGTGCTCAAATTTTTACTAACAAAGACAATATGGCCATGGATACCTTCGTCGTACTTGAGCCTAACGGTAGCCCCCTATCCAAAGACAGATACGATCATATTCGAAAAATGTTGTTATTAGCCGTTCAGCAACCCGAAATTTCACTGCCTAAGCCACGTACTTTACCGTCAAAGTTACGTCACTTTACCGTGCCAACAAAAGTTAATTTTCTACATTCCACTAACGAACGTCGCACTTATATGGAGTTGTTCGCTTTGGACCAACCTGGTTTATTAGCTCGCATCGGTCATATTTTTGCTCAAATGGAAATTTCTCTGTATGGCGCGCGCATCACCACAATTGGCGAAAAAGTGGAAGATTTCTTTGTGTTAGCAGATAAAGATCACAAAGCGTTGACTAAAAATATGCAACAAGAGTTATCAGAAAGGTTGACAGAAACCCTAAAATCGAAGGATAAAATATAGCGTCCATCACATTTTCATGGTGAACGTTCACTTTTATGTCATTCAAGAGGAAAATACAATCAATGCAGCATTTACAAGCGATCATTGAACAAGCGTTCGAAGAGCGAGCCAGTATCACACCAAATACTGTATCAAGTTCGGTAAAACAAGCCGTGCTAGATACCATTGCATTACTCGATAGCGGCAAATTGCGTGTAGCTGAAAAAATTGCCGGTGTTTGGGTTACCCATCAATGGCTGAAAAAAGCGGTTTTGTTATCCTTTCGCATTCAAGATAACCAAGTGATTGACGGTGCAGAAAGCCGTTATTTCGATAAAGTGCCGATGAAATTTGCAGATTATGACCAAGCTCGCTTCGAGAAAGAAGGCTTCCGAGTTGTTCCTCCAGCGGCTGTACGTAAAGGCGCTTATATCGCTAAAAATAGCGTATTAATGCCATCTTATGTCAATATTGGTGCCTACGTTGATGAAGGCACCATGGTGGATACATGGGCAACCGTGGGCTCATGTGCGCAGATTGGTAAAAACGTGCATTTATCTGGTGGCGTGGGTATTGGCGGTGTCTTAGAGCCACTACAAGCCAACCCAACGATTATTGAAGACAACTGCTTTATTGGTGCTCGTTCCGAAGTGGTCGAAGGGGTGATTGTTGAAGAAGGCTCCGTTATTTCAATGGGGGTTTATCTGGGACAAAGCACCAAAATCTATGACCGTGAAACAGGTGAAATTCATTACGGCCGAGTCCCTGCTGGTTCCGTGGTTGTATCGGGAAATTTACCATCAAAAGATGGTCGCTATAGCCTATATTGCGCAGTCATTGTTAAAAAAGTCGATGAGAAAACTCGCGGCAAAGTCGGTATTAATGAATTATTAAGAACGATTGATGAGTAATTAATCACCTAGAATCTCATACCAAATCTGTTACTGGTTTTTATAATAAGTTTTTGTCATGAGCCATTGTAATTAGGTTAAAAATCGAAGCTATCCCGAATCGCATACACTCGTATGCAACTCGGGTGGCCATATCAGCGTTACCTTTTAATATTAGCGCATTAATTGCAAAGAGAAGTTTGTCAATTTCTAGAAATCGCGCATAATATGTCCGTAGCTTTTGCCGTTTACCTCTAATAAAACTGTATTATTTTATTTTTCATTATAATGATGCTGTTTGCGTAATAACATCATTCAATCTATCACCCAGATGGGTAGAATAGATAACTTCTTAACGAGAAATAGACCGATATTGTTACGGCCTGCTCACACTATCACTTTGTTCACCGACTCTGTCTCTACAGTAAAGCGAGCTAACATGTACGATAATTTGAAAAGTTTAGGCATCAGTAACCCTCAAGACATCGACCGCTACACCTTACGCCAAGAAGCGAATAATGACATTTTAAAAATTTATTTTCGCAAAGATAAAGGGGAGTTTTTCGCTAAAAGCGTAAAATTCAAATATCCACGCCAGCGTAAAACCATTGCGGATGGTAATAATAATTTCAAAGAAATTAATGAAATTAACACTAACCTGCGTTATGCCATCGAAGAACTAGACCAAATTTGCCAAACAGATCAAACTGATATTGATTTAAAACACAAAATTCTTGATGATTTACGTCATCTTGAACATGTGGTTTCAAACAAGATCGCGGAAATTGAAGCGGATCTAGAAAAATTGACCCGTAAATAATTTACAGGCGAAACGATTGATTTACTGCGCCGTAGTACTGCCGATATTTATCATTAATACTGGTAATACTACGGCGCAGACATTTAAAGTAACTCAGCCCATGCTTCAACCCAAGGCTTAGCAAACTCCTCGGGAACATCGACTTCAATCGCATCAATAAATAAAATATCACCAATACGGGTTGCTGATTGCTCAGCTAACAACTCATCAAAACGAATACCAGCGCCACAAAAACTTTCATAACTGCTATCGCCTAAAGCAATTAGGCCATAACGCAAATCCGGTTGATAACCGACAACATCTTTGATTTCGCTATATAACGGGGCGATTGTATCAGGCAAATCCCCTTGCCCTGTCGACGAGGTAACAATAAGTGCAATTTCATTGCCTGAATTATAAAGTTGCCAATCATTCAAGGTGGGCTCATCAAAAACAACCACTTCATGCCCTTGCTGCTCTAAAATTTCTTGTGCCGTTTCCGCAACAGCTAAAGAGTTCCCATAGACAGTTCCAACAAAAATGCCTATTTTTGACATAACATTCCCTCTATTTCATAGTTAACTTGATGAGTTAATGACGTTTATCCCTAATTTTGCAACTTTATCTGACCATCCAAATTGCTCAATTAATGACAACCATTGTGTATCCCACGTGGCAACTAACGATATATTTTCTTTTGTTATTGGGTGATTTAAATTTAATAAGCTGGCATGTAACATCAAGCGAGACACTGAAAAATGTGTATTCACCCCTCTATTCTGCCGTAAGTCTCCATGCTTGCTATCACCAATAATAGGGTGACGAAGGTGAGACATATGCCTTCTCAATTGATGTTTACGACCAGTTTCAGGTTTTAACTCAACTAAACTAAATCTTGATGTTTCATATCGCCCAATCGCAATGGCGCACTCAACTGTTGCTATCGGTTTACAGTGGGTAACGCATTCCTGTAGAACAGGTTCACGTGACGCATGTTTATCTGCAATTTTATCTAATTCTTCTAATAGCGGATAATCGATGGTTTGCTCTTCGGTTAAATAACCACGAACAACAGCGTGATACACTTTTTCTAACTGATGGTTTTCAAATTGAGCCGATAACAGCCTTGCAACCTCGCTCGATAATGCAAAAAGTAATATACCTGAGGTAGGCCTATCGAGACGATGAATGGGATAAACATACTGGCCAATTTGGTCACGTAATGTTTGCATCACAAATACGGTTTCTTTACTGTCCAACCAGCTGCGGTGCACTAACATACCCGCAGGCTTATTCACCGCCACCAGATATTCGTCGTGATAAATAATTTCCAACATCAATAAATTACCCGTTGGTCTTCGTTGAGAAAAAACTATCTAATTCACGCAAATAATTAATAATTAGCGTGTATTGTTCTTCTTCATCATGCTTATAAGCTTCTTCAAAATAAGGCGCGACGGCAAAATTAGTTGGCAGTACTGCCCCTTGTTCAATTAACATTTGAAGACGAGGTATTAAAATCCACTGCAGCCACTCTATAGCCTCCATCGTATCAATACAAAAAGGCTCTATGCTGTTAAAAGCTTCAGGTGAAGGTGGCTGTTCATTCCAAAGAGATTTTAATTTCATTTCCTCTTCTAAGTGACGAAGTTTCTCAATAATACGTTGTTCAATATTCATACTTAAACTCATTTAGTGATGGCTGCAGCAAATATACGGTATTTTCTATCATAATTCTGTCGGATACATGGGGTTAAGCCTTAACAAATACAAGTTTATTTAATTTGCATATCGATAATAATTATTATCGTAGCTATTAATCGAACAACTCATTTAATAAGATTCGTTTATATTTTGTTGCAGATAGCACATGTAAGATTAAATGTTTTATCAATTTAGTACTTACAGAATAATTAACAACAAAATGGTTTATCTATGGGACGACTAAAGCAGTGGCGTAAGGAAAATAAAGTCTGGAAAGCTTTAAATTCTAACTATATTGAATTAAAAAGAAAAATACGTATTTCAAAGCTACCTTCGTCACAATATCAGCATTATCAAGTTATGTGCCAAAACTACCGTAGTGCGCAATTTTCTTCAGTTATTGAAAGCGTTCCTCATTTTATCGAACGCCCTATAAATAAGTATCTACATAAAAGCTGGAGCGGAAAGCAAAAGCTATTAACCGCCAGCTACACTCTCAACTTAATTGAAAAGACATTTAAACCTGAAGCTATTGAAGCGATGTTTTCTGCTAAGCGAAAAGGGCTTATCGTGGCAAACATTGAATTAAAATCAGGCGAGTTCGCTCAATTAACTTTGATTTATTCTCAATACCCTCGGGAAGGCGATCTCACTTTACACTTGAAAAATGAAACGGGCGACGATATTTATTTAATGAGCTTTTCCTTTGGCCCTGAAGGTCAACTATACGTATGCTCTTTGCAAGGCCCTTCCACTGAACAAAGTGTCGACCAAGTTAGATTGATTACTAAACAGATGCACGGTATGAGACCAAAAAACTTATTAATGTCAGCCATTTATGCCGTAGCAAGCTTCTTTCAGGTAAAATCAATATTAGGAATTTCAAACCAGTGCCATATTAAGAGCCAACATTTGAAATCAAGCTACGATACGTTTTGGCAAGAATGTAGTGCAACGAAAACACCTGATGGTTGGTTCCAATTACCCACTCAAGAGCCTGTACGAGATATTGAGTCAGTGAAAAGCCAGCGTCGTGCTGAATTTCGCCGCCGGGAAGCACTACGCGATGCCATGACTCAAGAGATTATTACCTCGTTAACCAAGAATTCAATTAGCTTAGAGCATTAATTTTAATAAATTATCTTTAGCACTTTAACACCACTTAGCTACGAGTGATTCATAACTAAAAAAGCCAGTCAACCTAAGCTGACTGGCTCATACTTTAAAATTTACGCATCCTGCAAAATGACTTCCCGTCATTCAACATCCTGTTGATTAAAACAAATTCATAGATTCATCATCTAATCGCGTTCCATCGCCTTGTTTTAAACAATTTTTATACCTCACAAGAAGGTATAAAAAGCTAAACGAGTTTACCCTGTCCAGCGAGATAAGAATGCATTAAATCTATTAATGAAACAACCTAGCAAAATAAACAATAACACAGTAAAACACGCAAAAATCGCATACCAGATAGTAACGCTATGAAATTAAAAGTTAAATAATTATCATTACAATATAAAGATCATTTTTTAAGAAATTACTTAGTTCAATTGTAGGCATTTACTTACACAAACCCACTTAAAAATACTTACCCCTGAGGTTCAACGACAACCCCTAGTTCATCCAGAAAACTTGTTAAATTCGAAGAAAGTACACGCCGGTCCTGACTACCAAATTTTTCTAATATAATTTCCCCCGTGAGATTACACATTGATATCATTTCAATCTCAGACTCTAAAGTCGCAATGAACAGCGTGGGGGATAGTTTTAAACGCTTTTGAGTGACTAAATGACCAATTAAATTCTCTTGCAAACGGATGAAGTCATCTTCATTCCAAACCTGCACTAAACTCAGCGTAATATCACGAAATGTGGCTTTCATATCGCCAGCAAGCTGTGTCGTATAAAAAGTATGGATATCACTTTGTAAATTAATCTCCAATGCTGTCGCGACTTTATCCAAGTTCGCATCCTTTATTGGAAATGCTTGAGGCTCCCAGTAAACCCAATTTTCACCTGTACGGACAATACAGGGAGATGGAATGCCATATAAATCTGTTGAGGCAGGAGGTAACCCCGTTTGTTGATGCCATTGTGAAACATATTTTTGAGTAAAATTATGTAGTGCGGCAGAATGTGATGTATTCATAATTATCTATTTTTTGTAGTCAATTTAAAGAGAAAGGCGTCAATGTTGCCGATAAATGGTATTATGACAGAAGTTCACAGACGAAGAAAATATCCCAATTTTTACCTGTTAGCCTCATTTTTAGTTTATGAAGTATAAGGACTCCTATGTCACACTATCAGAATAATCCCGCACTTAATAATTTAACTCTTGGGAAAAAAACGGCTTATCATGACCAATATGATGCCACATTATTACAAGCTGTCCCTCGTAGCTTAAATCGTGATCCTTTAGCCATTCACGCTAAGTCGCTTCCATTTCACGGTGCTGACATTTGGACAATGTACGAGCTTTCATGGCTAAATCAGCGTGGTGTTCCCCAAGTAGCGATAGGCTCGATTAGTGTTGATGCAAATAGCGAAAATTTAATTGAGTCTAAAAGTTTTAAGCTTTATCTAAACAGTTTTAACCAAACGCGTTTTGAAACTTGGGAAAATGTGCGAAGCGCTTTGCAAAATGATTTAAGCCGCTGTGCTAATGGGCAAGTAAGCGTTACACTCCATAAATTAGAGCACTTTTCTCATCAACCTATCCAGCCATTACTTGGCACATGTATTGATGAGCAAGAAATTAACATTGATAATTATGAGTTTAATCGTGACTATTTGGCGAATTGTACCCAACAACAAGTTGTTGACGAAACGTTAGTGAGCCATTTATTAAAATCAAATTGTTTAATTACCAATCAACCTGACTGGGGCTCTGTGCAGATCCACTATCGTGGACCAAAAATTAATCGCGAAGCCTTATTACGTTACTTGGTCTCATTTCGCCATCATAATGAGTTTCACGAACAATGCGTTGAACGCATTTTCACTGATATTATGCAATTATGTAAACCTGAAAAATTAAGTGTTTACGCACGCTATACTCGCCGTGGAGGGCTTGACATAAACCCATGGCGTAGTAATGAAGAATTTACGCCTGAATTAGGTCGCTTATCACGGCAATAAATATATATGCTTGAAAAGTAAATGTAATTAATACATTTGCAGTACAATTCACATATCAAGAACCCATGGGGTAAAGGAGTACTACTTGATTACTCATATCAGTCCATTAGGATCTATGGATCTACTCTCTCAACTTGAAGTTGATATGCTAAAACGCACGGCCAGTAGCGATTTGTACCAATTATTTAGGAATTGCTCTTTAGCCGTTTTGCATTCAGGCAGCTTAACTGATAGCAGCAAAGAGCTATTAGAAAAAAGTAAAAATTTTGATATCAATGTATTACGTCGTGAACGTGGCGTTAAGCTTGAACTTATCGAGCCCCCAGAAAAAGCCTTTGTTGATGGTAAAATCATCCGCACCTTACAAGCAAACCTGTTTGCCGTCTTACGTGACATTTTATTTGTTCATGCGCAGATTACGCATGCCAAAGAACAATTTAATCTAGACCTCGAAAACGGCACGCATATCACCAATATGATTTTCTCTATATTACGTAATGCTCGCGCACTACATATTGATGAAGACCCAAGTATGATTGTTTGCTGGGGGGGCCACTCAATTAATGAAATTGAATACCAATATGGCCGTAAGGTCGGTAACGAGCTTGGCTTGCGTGAACTCAATATCTGTACTGGTTGTGGCCCGGGAGCGATGGAAGCACCAATGAAAGGTGCCGCTGTTGGCCATGCCCAACAACAATACAAAAATAGCCGTTTTATCGGTTTAACTGAACCTTCAATTATCGCTGCTGAGCCACCAAACCCATTAGTGAACGAGCTCATCATTATGCCTGATATCGAAAAACGTTTAGAGGCATTCGTTCGATTAGGTCATGGGATTATTATCTTCCCTGGTGGTGTTGGTACCGCTGAAGAGTTGCTTTATTTACTTGGTATCTTGATGGACCCAGCCAACAGTGAACAAGTTCTACCATTGATTTTAACGGGTCCAAAAGAAAGTGCAGAATACTTTGAAGTGTTAGACGATTTTATTCGTCACACTTTAGGTGATGAAGCCAGTAAGCATTACCAAATTATTATTGACGATGCACCAGAAGTCGCTCGTGTAATGAAACGTAGCATGCCACAAGTTAAAGAAAATCGCCGTAGCACCGGCGATGCCTATAGCTTTAACTGGTCCATTAAAATTGCTCACGATTTACAGCATCCATTCGAACCAACGCATGAAAATATGGCATCACTGAACCTCCATCCAGGGCAAGCCCCTGAAAAATTGGCTTCAGATTTACGCCGTGCTTTCTCCGGTATTGTGGCTGGTAACGTGAAAGAATTTGGTATGAAAGCCATAGAAAAGCATGGACCATTCAAAATTCACGGCGATAGTGAGCTAATGAAGCGTATGGATGTGCTATTACAAGGCTTCGTTGAGCAACATCGTATGAAATTACCGGGTGGTACGGCATATGAACCTTGCTATGAAATCGTGAAATAAGTAAATGATGGCGTATTTATGATCCACTTATTAATTATTGATGCATTAAACTTAATACGCCGTATCCACGCGGTGCAAGGAAGCCCGTGTGGAGAAACTTGTTTATCTGCAATATCGCAGTTGATAGCCCACACTAATGCCACACACGTTGTTGCGGTGTTCGATGAAGAAGGGCGTCATCAAAGCTGGCGTCATGAAAAACTGCCCGATTACAAAGCAGGTCGGCAACCTATGCCTGAAGATTTGCATACTGAGCTCCCCGTATTAATAGCCTTATTTAAAGAAAAAGGGATTCACTGTTGGCAGTCTGAAGGAGATGAAGCCGATGATTTAGCCGCTA
Source organism: Providencia sp. PROV223 (assembly GCF_028479245.1). Classification (NCBI taxonomy): domain Bacteria; kingdom Pseudomonadati; phylum Pseudomonadota; class Gammaproteobacteria; order Enterobacterales; family Morganellaceae; genus Providencia; species Providencia sp. PROV223. Next base: position 40,826 of record NZ_JAMPNG010000019.1, on the reverse strand, counting down.
CCTTAGCAACACGTATTGCAGGTTCGGGGCACACTGTCACCATCGTATCCACAGATAAAGGTTACTGCCAGCTACTTGCCCCTAACTTAAGAATTCGCGATTATTTTCAAAAGCGCTGGCTTGATATCCCTTTTATTGAAAAGGAATTTGGCGTTTCTCCTGAGCAGCTCCCTGATTATTGGGGACTTGCTGGGATCAGTAGTAGTAAAGTTCCTGGTGTCGCGGGCATTGGCCCCAAAAGTGCGACAATACTCTTGCAGCAATACCACTCAATTGAAAATATATTTGCCAATTTAGATAAAATTGAAGAGAAATGGCAGAAAAAGCTAATCAATCAGCAGGAGATTGCATTGATTTGCCGAGATATTGCGACGTTAAGAACCGATATTGTGCTCCAAGGAAATTTAAATCAGCTGCGTTATACAACCAACTAGTAGAAATAAAAAGGCCACTTCATTAGTGGCCTTTTTATTGACTGAATTTATGAATTAATAATACTCACGTGCCATCGGATTCGCCGACCATATCCTCATCACATGTACAGTCACTTCTTCTCGGTCATGATAAAGCTGCTTCGCTTGAATCAACACATTAACGCCTTGTTCTTTAAGCTGTATTTTCATCTTTTCTAAGATATGTGAGACTTCTTCATAGCGCTTTTTCATCGGCAATTTTAAGTTAAAAATGGCCTCTCGGCACCAACCTTGAGCAAGCCAATCCGTCATTAATGCAGCAACTTTAGCTGGTTTTTCGACCATATCACAGACTAACCAAGTGATGTTATGGGAAGTAGGCTTAAATTTAAAACCATCTTCACGGTGATGCTTAACTTGCCCTGTATCCATAAGGCTTTCCGCCATAGGACCATTATCTACAGCATCGACCATCATACTGCGTTTCACCAATTGATAAGTCCATCCCCCTGGACATGCTCCAAGATCTACAGCTTTCATTCCACTTGCTAGACGCTCCTCCCATTCTTCATAAGGAATAAAGACATGGAAAGCTTCCTCAAGTTTTAAGGTTGAACGGCTCGGGGCATCTGATGGGAATTTTAACCTTGGGATCCCCATATAGAAATTCGAACTATTATTAGTATATGAATACCCGGTATAGCAGCAACCTGGAGCAATAAAGAATACATGAATAACTGGTCGCTTAAAATTTTCAAGTGGTAATAAGATTTTTTCTTTACGTAATGCATTACGCAAAGGTACCGTAAACTTGCGGCAAAACTTTAGCAATTCTTTCGATTCGTTGGTATCAGCAACTTCAACACGGAGATCTCCTGCCCGCACAACTTGCTGACTCAATGCATTTACAATCGGGGTAATACGGTCTTCAGGCGGTAAATCCTTAAGTAAGTCCCCTATTACAATCATTTGACGAGCAAAAATTAATTCTCGAAAAGGTAACGTTCGTGCTAGTGTATCCGCATCTTCTGCTTGGTAGCACTCAAAAATAACATAACCACTATTTTCTTTTACGCGGGCAAAACCATAAATTTCTTTTTGCCCAGCTTTATCTGTAATCTCTGCTGCACATTCTTTTTCAAAGCCTGGACGGCAATATAGTGCAATTTTATTACTCATTGCGTGACGCCGATTTCCTTAGACGCATAGCGCCAATAACCACTAACAGCCAACCAATTAGGAAACATACACCACCTATTGGCGTAAAATAAGAAAAGTATTTTACCTGCAATAGTGCCATACAATAAAGGCTACCGCTAAAAAGAAGTATCCCAACAGAGAAAAACACACCTGACCAGTAGAACCACAGAATAATTTTACGTAATAGAATTGCCCCGAGCACCATCAATGCAACAGTATGCAACATTTGATAACGTAGCCCGATTTCAATCCAGTCCATTTGGTGGACACTCATAATTGACGATAACGCGTGTGAACCAATAGCCCCAAAAGCAACAGTAAAGAAGCCACTAATTCCAGCGAAAATTAACATCAAACGACTATTCACAGTAACACCTTTTATTTAAATACTTGATTACTGAATAAGCGCCACATCTTGGTCACCCGTAATAAAGCCTAATTTCTCTTGTTCACTTGCCGCCTGCCCAAGAATCCATTGGCGAAATGCAGCTATTTTGCCTAAATCAGCCTGATTTTCTTGGCAAACTAAGTAGAATGCATTTTTACTAACTAATACCTCACTAAAGGGACAAACTAAGCGCCCTGCATCAATTTCATTTTTAGCCATCACATTATTCGTTAGTGCAATTCCTTGGCCATGAACCGCGGCTTGAATAACCATAGCGCTATGACTAAAAATAGGACCTTGCTGTACATTAACTACATTTTGTAACTCTAGTTGCTTAACATATGCTTGCCAGTCCCTTCGTGAAGAATCGTGAAGTAACGTATGTTTTGCTAAATCCTCAGGATTTTTTAGTTGGCGATCCCCTGTTAATAAAGATGGTGAACATACTGGCATTAAATATTCAGCATAAAGCCTGTCTGTTCTTAGCCCAGGCCAATTACCTTTACCGTAGAAAATAGCGACATCAACGTCATCTGCCAACTTATCTTCTTCTCTATCTACAGCTTGGATCCGCACATCAATTCCGGGATAGGCTTGATTAAAACCAGAAAGCCTTGGTACCAGCCACTGAATCGCAAAACTTGGGGATAAACTCACCGTTAATGCCCCTTTTGCACTTCTAGCTTGTAATTTACGTGTCGCCTCGTTCAAAGAAGAGAAAATCTCTTTAATATCAAGATAATAGCTTTGACCTTCTTCTGTCAATAGCAATGAACGATTGCGTCGGCGAAACAATTTCAACCCAAGGAAATCCTCCAAACTTTTCATTTGGTGGCTAACGGCCGCTTGAGTTACAAATAATTCTTCTGCTGCCTTAGTAAAACTTAAATGACGAGCTGCAGCATCAAAGACTCTCAGAGCATTTAGGGGCGGTAATCTTTTAGACATAATCACTTCTACTTGGCATCTTGTTATGCATTAGTTTTTTTCATCCGAAGCATTATAATTTGTCCCTTGAGGATACGCTAGTAAATACCTATAGTATGCACACTTCCTAAGCCGGAACGAAAAGTTACAGAGTTTAGTTACTTTGAAACTTTTGGCTTTGTGGTTGTGATGTTGTGTTTGCAAGTTGTCTGGTTGAACCAGACCTTTGTAGCTTTAGCTACTGTTTTTTCACTTCCTGTACATTTACCCTGTCTGTCCATAGTGATTTTATATAGTGCACCGCCAACGCGCGGTGCTTTTTTTTTACTCTTTTTTTAATATTTTAATGGTATTTACTTAAACAATTTAACTTAACAAATACAGATATCTATAGATAATTACTAGTGTACCGAAAAAACTATCAGTAAGATATTTAAGATAAATCTTGAAAATTATTTACTAAGTGCTGAAAAAAATAACTTTATAAGTTAAAGGCATTGTATTGTAATGCAAAACACTGAATCATCTTGAAACCACATAGAGAATAATGCTAACAATTAATACCAAACGTAACAAAATATTTCAATGATTAGATTAAAAAATGATGCGTTTAAATTAATCAGAAATAACCATAAATGTACTAATAAATGTACAATCCATTAATACAGCACTCAGTAATATCAAATCACATTGAAATTTTGACTAAAAAGAAAATACTCATGGATCATTTCAGCGCCGCCATATTTCGTCTCGCTTTTCCAGCGATAGACTCACCAACACTATTTTTTGATAGTGCAGCTACAGCATTAAAGCCCATTGCCATGAACAATGCATCAAATGACTATTATCGCTTGTCAGGCAGTTCGGTATATCGCGGGCAATCACCTGAATCATTAAAATTAACCCGTAACTATGAACTAGGTCGAATTCGTGCGGCGAAATATATTCATGCTTCAAGTGAAAAAAATATTATTTGGACTCGCGGGACAACAGAATCAATTAATTTAATTACACAAGGTTATTTTCGCTCAAGATTACAGCCTAACGATGAAATTATTGTCAGCGAAATAGAACATCATTCAAATTTATTACCTTGGATTATGCTTTCACAGCAAACTGGCGCCAAAATTATAAAATGGCCGGTTGAAAAAAATCTGACGTTGAACCTTGATGTTCTCAAATCTAAATTATCGGAAAAAACGAAAGTCATCGCTATCACACAAATGTCTAATGTAACTGGCTATCAGCCAGATATACAGATGGTGACTCAACTTGCTCACCAAGTAGGGGCGCTAGTCGTTGTTGATGGAGCACAAGGTGTCGTTCATAGCCCTATAAATGTCAGTGAGCTAAATATCGATTTCTATGTATTTTCAGCACATAAGTTATATGGGCCGACTGGGCTTGGGGTTTGCTACGCCAAAACAGAACTTTTAGAGCAAATGACTCCTTGGCATGGTGGAGGAAAAATGTTGACTCACGTCACATTTGATAATTTCACTCTTGCCCCTATTCCCCAACGATTCGAAGCAGGAACACCGAATATTGCAGGGGTAATTGCCTTTTCGGCTACTTTAGAGTGGCTGGAAGAAATAAATTTAACACTAGCAGAAACATATACTTGCTCATTAATCGAATATGCAGCTAAAAAACTGTCGGCGCTACCCGGCTTTATTAGCTATAGTGTACCTCATTCTCCTTTGCTATCATTTAACTTCAAAGATGTTCACCATAGTGATCTGGGAGCCCTCTTGACCGAGCAAAATATTGCATTACGCTATGGTCAACATTGCACCCAACCATTAATGGATGCATTAAATATAAGTGGCTGCTTGCGCATCTCAATGATGCCTTACAATAACCAGCAAGATGTCGATAAATTTATCGATGCAGTTACTGTTTCACTTTCTATACTCAATGAATAAATCAATAAAGGAAGCCTAATGACTTCGACTAACCATGAACTTGCTCCGCACCCATTCGGTACAGAGATTAAAATTCAAGAAATAGTTGAACAGTTTTCCACACATAAAGCATGGGAAGATAAATATCGTTTATTAATTCAATTGGCGAGAAAGTTGCCAGCATTGTCTGATGATGAAAAGCTGCAAACTCAAGAAGTTAAAGGCTGTGAAAACCGTGTTTGGATTGGCGCACTACTGAATGATGATGAAACATTTCATTTTTATGGGGATAGTGAAGGCCGAGTAGTGAAAGGATTATTTGCCATTTTGTTAGCTGCAGTTGAGCAAAAAACAGCGAAAGAGATTATGGAAATTGATTTTAATCACTTACTAACTCAAACCGGCTTACCTGGGCAGCTCAGTGAATCGCGCCAAAATGGTATTCAGTCACTCATTACTGCAATTCAAAATATTGCTAATGAAATGACGCCTGCATAATTCATTGGATGAGGCTATCTATCGCAATAGCCTCATTCACTTTACTGTTTTTCCATTTCCCGTTGTGATTTTGCTATCATCTTTTTAAGTGCATGTGAAACAGCAATAAACCCAAAACTAGCCGTAACCATAGTAACCGCACCAAAGCCTGAAGCGCAGTCCATTCGCTTTGAACCATCCGCAGTGCTTTTTGCCGCACACACAGTACCGTCGCTTTGTGGATAAACAAGCTGTTCGGTAGAAAAAACACAATCAATCCCAAGCTTTCCTTTTCCATTTTTAACGACGTTAAAATCGGATTTTAAGCGTTCTCGCAACTTAGCCGCTAACGGGTCTTGAACTGTTTTAGCCAAGTCCACTACTTGAATTTTTGTTGGGTCGATTTGCCCACCAGCACCGCCTGTGGTGATAACGGGTATTTTAAAGCGCCTACAATACGCTAACAGCGCAGCTTTAGGCCTTACACTATCAATCGCATCAATAACATAATCAAACCCCGCATCAAGGTAATGAGCGACATTATCAACCGTAATAAAATCATCAATAACATTCACTACACATTCGGGGTTAATTTCTAAAATACGATTTTTCATCACATCAACTTTTGGCTGCCCAACGGTCGATTTGATGGCATGTAATTGCCGATTAGTATTAGTCACACAGATATCATCCATATCAATCAATGTGATATGCCCAATACCTGAACGAGCAAGTGCCTCAGCGGCCCACACACCTACCCCACCAATACCAATGACACAAATGTGGGAACGTGCAAAAAGATGAAGAGCATGTTGCCCATATAAACGCCCGATCCCAGCAAAACGCTGCATCCAAGCATCAGAAAGCTTAGCTTGCATAATAACGAACAACCTCAGTTAAACCTGTAACTACAGTGAACCAAATAGCGGCTGGCTTTTTTTCAGCACCCAAACTCGCCCGTAATGGTTATAAAAACCGGCCATTTTTCCAGCTTCATGGCCTATACCGTGGTAAATATCAAAATGATGCCCTTTAATCGCCCCACCGACATCCAAGGCTATCATCATACGCATTTCATACTGCCCCGTAAATTTCCCGTTATTATCTAATACAGGGATTTCTGCGAGCAAGGCTGTACCCGGTGGAATAAGGGTTTTATCTGATGCAACGGATGCTTTAGCGATTAAAGGAACAGCACTTGCCCCTCTAACAGGAACAAATGATTGTGGTTTAAAAAATACAAATGACGGGTTTTCTTCTAAAAGCTGGCGAACTTCTTGCTCGCTATGCTGATTAGTCCAATCATGAATAGCTTGTAATGACATTTGACTCAGAGGAACCTCGCCACGATCCACCAGTACTTTTCCAATACTTTTGTATGCGTGACCATTTTTACCTGCATAACCAAAGAAATTCAGTGGGCTACCATCCCCAAAATCAACATAGCCACTTCCTTGAACTTCCATCATAAAATTTTCAACCGGTGAATTGCTATAAGCTAAAATTAAATTATCACTCAGGGCACCGTTATAAATAGCTGCTCGACTAGGTAAACGAGTTTTTCCTTTTGGTGGCATGCCGTACAACGGATAACGAAACTCCCCTTGAGCCATACGGCGGGCCTCAATCACAGGCGTGTAATACCCTGTGAATTGTACGTTTCCATAATTATCGGCGCCTTCCATTTGGAAAGCGGTTAAATTGAAATTAGCCAATTGAGCCGGATTTCCTCCCGCCATCAACCAATTCTCTATAGCATGGTAGGTGTCGTTATTATTTTTAAACAACCGCGGTGATGCATTTTTAATTTCATTAACCTGTTGATTAAAATCTGGCGCATTTATAGGTCGCCCATTTACATTCACCTGATTTACTTTCTGTAAATCCTGAACTAAGCGACCATCTTTATATTGTTGGCCTTTATCCGTTGGATGGGTTTGGCATCCAGCCAATAAAGAAAGAAATACGCTGGTTACTAACCATTTTTTTACTGTATGTTTATTGACGATTTTTGTTAGCCCTATATTCATGCTCTACCACCCAGATAAATCCAACAATCCAATATGAAGCGCACAATAGCAAACCCAATTAGGGAATGAAACGTGTAAATATATTTAGAGAGGTTATTTTCCTTTCCCTACTCATCAAAGTGTAAAAAACAGCCAGACAGAACATATTTTGTTCTGTAAATGCTAAATTTTGTAAAAAAAACACGAAAAAACTTGCATCAGATCTCATCCCGAGTATAGTGCCCGCATCGGACGCGGGGTGGAGCAGCATGGTAGCTCGTCGGGCTCATAACCCGAAGGTCGTTGGTTCAAATCCAGCCCCCGCAACCAATTATTGATTAAATCAGTAAAGTAACAAAAAATCTGCAGTATAAAGTCGTAAAAATTCAGTCGCGGGATGGAGCAGCTTGGTAGCTCGTCGGGCTCATAACCCGAAGGTCGTTGGTTCAAATCCAGCTCCCGCAACCAATTTTTTACCTCTTCAGTCGCGGGGTGGAGCAGCATGGTAGCTCGTCGGGCTCATAACCCGAAGGTCGTTGGTTCAAATCCAGCCCCCGCAACCAATTCTTTCGAATATCATTTCTGATTCAATTCCTTTTATAACTTCACAATAAGATCTTCTATTTTTAATCATCAATAAAAAAGGCGATTCACACACTCGCTTATCACCTTTCTTTATCTTAATCTGATTTTAATCAATTAGTTGCGAATTGCTAATGCACCGCCATTACGGAAGTAAGCTTTTACTCCTTCAAAAATGGATTCCGCCATTTGCTGTTGGAATTTAGCTGTTTTTAATTTCCGTTCTTCTTCTAAATTACTAATAAAAGCCGTTTCGACTAGAATCGATGGGATCTCTGGTGCTTTCAGTACCGCGAATCCAGCTTGGTCAACTCTATTCTTATGCAATTTATTAACCTTCCCCATCCGCTTTAACACTTCATCACCAAATTTCAAACTGTCATTAATCGTCGCGGTTTGCACGAGATCAAACATCGTATGGTCAAGATACACATCACCGCTTTTACTCACTCCCCCCACTAAGTCCGCTTCGTTTTGTGTTTGTGCAAGGTAGCGAGCCGTGTTACTAGTAGCCCCTTTCGTTGATAGTGCAAAAACAGAAGAACCACGGGCCGAACGATTAGTAAATGCATCTGCATGAATTGAAACGAATAAATCTGCCTGCATTTTACGTGCTTTCGCTACTCGAACTTTTAACGGAATAAAGACATCTTCATTGCGTGTCATATAGGAGCGCATTTTAGGGTCTTTATCTATCAGCGCTTTTAAGCGACGGGCAATCTGTAAAACCACATCTTTTTCACGCGTTTTATATTTACCTATCGCACCAGGGTCTTCGCCACCATGTCCTGGGTCGATCATAATAATAATTGGACGATCCGTTCCCGCCTTTCCAGGTTTCTTCGCTTGAGCAGGCATACTTTCTTCAAGATCACCTTTATTGTAATCCTCAAGCAATGCCAATAGTGGGTCATCATTGGTATCAACACCTTTGCCTGGATAAAAATCCAGAACCAAGCGGTGTTTAAATTCCGCGACAGGTGCCATCGAAAAGAATTGAGGACTGACTTTATTTTTAACCTCAAACACCAAGCGAACCGTTTTTGGATCAAATTGCCCAACTCTAACTAGCTTTAGATAGGGATCACGTGTTTGAATTTGAGTTCCCATATCTTTCAACACATTATTTAACTGCACCCCTTCAAGGTCGACCACAATACGTTCAGGGTTATTAAGCACAAACTGACGGTACTTCAATGGAGTGCTAGATTCCAATGTAACTCGAGTATAGCTCGATGCTGGCCAAATACGCACAGCCACCACACTGCTACTCGCAGAAAAACCGAATGGGCTAATGCTCAGTAACATAACTGCAGCTGCGCCTTGAATAAAACGACGCTTAGATGGGTTGTGATCTTGGTGACTCATCAATAATTCCGAACCTAGAACTGAGAAATAAAGTGATTTTAGGATAATTGCTAATAATTAGACTTGAAACACGCACTCTAACTAATCATTTGCACTCTGTCATTAAGAATATATCAAAGCATCTATAGAGTTACAGTAATGAGTATAACTTAATCATACTAAGAGAAAATATTTGTGAGTGACTTTCTGTGTCAATTTTATGCAATTTAGATTTCGTAGAGTATATCTAGTTAAGTTTAGAGATATGTAAATGTAAAAAATAAAAATGTTACTTTTTTTATCCTATCTTTTACTTGATATTTTCCAACAAAAAGAATAAAAATACATTATTAACGAATAAAAATTCAATTAAGAGGGTTGTTATGAAAGAGCGCAGCACCGAGTTGGTTGATGAATTTCGCCATTCGGTCCCTTATATAAACGCCCACCGCGGCAAAACATTTATTATTATGCTTGGTGGTGAAGCGATTGCGCATGAGAATTTTCCCAGCATTGTCAATGATATAGGGTTATTACATAGTTTAGGCATCCGAATTATTGTCGTTTATGGCGCAAGACCTCAAATCGAAGATATCTTAGCTGAGCATCAATATGAGGCAGTTTATCATAAGCATACTCGCGTAACTGATGCGAATACACTTGAATATGTAAAACAGGCTTCTGGAGCTTTACAATTAGATATTACAGCTCGGTTATCTATGAGCTTAGGAAATACCCCACTTCAAGGGGCGCATATTAATGTGGTTAGTGGCAATTTCGTTATTGCCCAGCCTCTCGGGGTCGATGATGGCATTGATTATTGCCACAGCGGAAGGATCCGTCGTATTAATGAAGAAGCTATTAATAATCAGTTAGATAATGGTTCTATCGTTCTAATTGGGCCGGTTGCTGTCTCAGTCACAGGGGAAAGTTTTAACTTGACCTCTGAAGAAATTGCCACCCAATTGGCAGTTAAAATGAAAGCAGAAAAGCTGATTGGCTTTTGCTCCTCTCAAGGTGTTGCAGATAAAAACGGCAATATTTTATCTGAATTATTTCCGAATGAAGCAGAAAATCGCATTCAAGAGCTGGAATCTGAAGGTGATTTCTATTCAGGAACCGTGCGTTTCCTGCGTGGGGCAGCAAAAGCTTGCCGCCGAGGCGTCCGCCGTAGCCACCTATTGAGCTATCAAGAAAATGGCTCTTTAATTCAAGAATTGTTCTCACGTGATGGTATTGGTACACAAATCGTCATGGAAAGTGCGGAACAAATTCGCCGTGCAAACATTAATGATATTGGTGGAATATTAGAGCTTATTCGCCCATTAGAGCAGCAAGGAATTTTAGTTAGGCGTTCACGTGAACAGCTAGAAATGGAAATTGATAAATTTACCATTATTGAACGTGATAACTTAGTCATCGCTTGTGCAGCGCTTTACCCCTATCCAGAAGAAAAATTAGGTGAAATGGCATGTGTCGCTGTTCATCCCGATTACCGCAGTTCGTCTAGAGGAGAAGAACTTCTGCACCGTATTGCCGTACAGGCGAAACAATTTGGCCTAGATAAACTATTTGTTCTGACAACTCGTAGCATCCATTGGTTTCAAGAGCGTGGTTTTACTCCCGCGGAAATTGAGATGTTACCAATGAAAAAACAGGCTTTATATAACTACCAGCGCCGTTCTAAGATATTGATTTTAGATTTAAAAAGCCAACCGGATAAATAAACATTAGAATCGTCAAATAATGACTGTTTAGTCGCCTGCTTTAACTCCAAACTATACAAGGATGTATAGTTTGGGTTGTGACTTTAAAACCACGGAATAGCCACTAAGCTATCTGAATAACTCTGGCTTTCTCGCACAAAAGAATGGAGTCTATATGTGGCTGTATTGCAGCTTTCATCTCAGCGAAAGAAGTACCATAAAAATAAAATGCGGTTTCTGTCGGGCCATCCCAAACTCCGTGAATACTCCCGATGTCTTCCACTGCTTCATCTAGGATATCGAACACCTCATTGATATCCCCATTTTCATAAACCTCATCTGCGAGCTCTGTCCCGTTGAAATAAATAGCCATACCTTCATCTGAGCCAAAATCAATTCGCACATCTTCGCCATGAATAAATAAACGAGAACCTTTTGGAGCTAACATTGAAGAAAAAAGTTGAATAATTAAACTGATATTTTCGTCACTGGCCTCTTCAAGTGCTATTTCTATATCGCATTCCTGCGCTTCACCATTATCAGCTAATAATGTTCCACCACCTGTGACATGGATATTTTTACCCATGCTTTTCATGACTTCATTAAATGCGTCTTCTAAATCACCACGCCTAATCGGCTCAAGCCTTGCATTTAATGTTACTGTAATTGCCGTCATTGCTTGCTGGTTATCCATCTCATTACCTTTACTTTAGGGTTAAATATTCACGTAACTTACATATAAACTAGTCACATTAATTGGGTCGCTAAACCGCTTCGCCGCTTGGTTGGCGTTTCAACTGCTCGACGTAATACCTTTGGACTGCCATAAAGAGATAGCTCTTTTTTAGCTCGAGTTATCGCCGTATACACTAGCTCACGGGTCATTACGGGAGAATATACATTTGGTAAAACCAATGCGGTATGAGCAAACTCCGAACCTTGTGATTTATGAACTGTCATCGCATAAGCTGTTTCATGTTGTGGGAGTCGGTTAGGTTGCACTCCACGTATAGTCCCATCAGGAAATTGAAAATAGGCTCTAAGTGCATTTTCTTCATCAGGTAAAATGATACCGATATCCCCATTAAAGAGTCCTAAAGGGCTATCATTACGACTAATCATAATTGGCCGGCCTGCATAGTGTTTATTCGATAAATTATATGGGCGGTTTATTATCCCTTGTCTATGAAACAATTTTTCCAATTTATCGTTTAGGCCAATAACGCCAAAAGGTCCTTCTCGCAGAGCCGTTAGTAACCGATATTGGTTAAATTTTTTCAAAACCTGCTCAGGGTCTTCTTTATCTTTTACCGCAAGCAGATATTCCTTATAATTTTCAGCGGCATCTAATAAAATTTTCGCGTAATCATCCGCAGTTTCTTGGATATAACTATGTACATCCGGCCGCTGTTGGTTTAGTAATTGTTGAACTTGAGAAACATTACCTTCGTTTACAGCAAAAGCGAGTTGGCCAATCCCTGAGTCTGCAGAAAAACGGTAGCTTTTACGTAGTAGACATAGGCTATCACGAATAGCAGGGCCGCTTGGTGATGCATAAGATTCGATAGAATGCCCTGTTAGTTCCGAAAGCTGAGACGCTCTTTCTACACTATAACCATTATCAGCAAACTGACAAATATCCCCTAATACTGCCCCTGCCTCGACCGAGGCTAATTGGTCTTTATCACCTAAAAATATTAACTTTGCATTTTCAGGTAATGACTCAAGTAATTTACTCATCATAGGTAAATCTACCATTGAGGCTTCATCAACAATGAGTACATCAAGAGATAAACGATTATCACGGTTATAGCGAAACTGCTGGCTCTCAGGTTGAGCCCCTAATAAACGGTGCAATGTTTTTGCATGATTAGGTAAAACAGCGCGTTCTTCATCAGTTAAAGGAATTTTTTTCATCGCCTCACCGAGGGACTCTGTCAACCTAGCAGCAGCCTTACCTGTTGGAGCGGCCAGCTCAATTCTAATTTTATGGTGATGCCTGGCTTCAAGTTTAATTAATGCCGCAAGGATACGCGCAACTGTTGTCGTTTTTCCTGTCCCCGGCCCCCCTGATATAATTGATACCTTACTGGTTACAGCAACTGCTGCGGCAATTTTTTGCCAATCTATTTCATCAGTAATGGGAAATAGGCTATTCAATACACTCTTAATTTGAGCATTATTTTGTTTGTCTACTGATGTACTAGCGAAAAAGTTTGCGACATACTGCTCATATTGCCACATTCGTTGAAAATATAAGTATCCCCCCGAAAGCACCAAAGGAGAGATTTTGTTTTCTGTTGATAGTGACACTGCATTTGCTTGTTTTAGCGTTTGATAAAGTTCTTGTTCGCTCGGCTCTCCCATTTTTTGCCAAAATTCAGCGGCTAACTCTGGGTGCCTTCCTGCAAATAATTTTTCAGGTATAACATCTGCCAGCGCTAAACAAACATGTCCAGCCATGGTTTCTGCACTAAGAAGTGCGGCAATAGTAAGCACTATAGGGTGCTTATTATCAGAAATACTGTAAGCAAATTGCACATCTAGAGGTGTAAAGATATATTCCTCAATAGCCTGATTAAATAGGGATTTCATTAAGCTGACTCCCCTTGTTGAGCATTTTTAAATATGCTATCTAACGCTTCAATAAAAGCGCCTATTGGGCGACAAAAGAAAATTCCATTACTTGAATTGACATTATCTATTCCTCTTAAAAATAAATAATAAACGCCTCCAAAATGGGCTTCATAGTCATAATTAGGCATTCTTTGCTTTAGGTAACGATGTAACGCCAACGAATATAGTTGATATTGTAAATCATAGCGGTGGTCTATCATCGCTTCAGCCATGGCCTCTTGGGTATAAAAGCTAGCATCCTTCCCTAGATAATTTGACTTATAATCAAGAAGATAAAATTTACCTTTCCAGTAAAAGGTGAGGTCAATAAAGCCCTTTAAAATCCCCTGAACTTTCTCAAAATTGAGCGGGGGGCAACGTTGTGATAATGGGTCATATTGATGCGTTATCTTATCTAAGTGGCTTGCACTCAATATTGACTCAATAGGAAGATAAAACTGCATCTCATCTAATTGGTCTTGAACCTGTAATGCAGACAAACATAGCCCGTCTTCTGATAATGGTGCCTGTACAATTGCGTGTAGCCATTCTTGCAGCATTGATGCCCAATGTAAGTCAAACCCTGAGGATTCAAGTTTCTCAGACAACCACTCTTGAGAAACCGGCTCACTAAAGTCAATTTCCTCCATCAAGCTATGTAAAAATGTTCCCGGAGATGCGCCTTTAGGAAATTGATGAGGGGTTAGAGTAAAAGACTCACCTTCCTGCTGCTCCACATCAATACTGGCCTCAATATCCATATTAGGGGCTAATGAATTCGCAAATTGCAATGCTGAAACTGATTGTTCTGCCTCTGTATGGCTTGAGCCGTAACTTAGCCCCGAATAACTAGTAACACGCCAATGATCATTAAAATGACGAGTCATCGTTCTTGCAGACAAGTTTACGCTGTCATTTTGTTCTAATAATAAACGTTCCGACTTAGGTTGATTAATCACGATAACATCAATAACGTCATTGCTAATCTCAGCCAACATGTCATTTAATAGTAAGCAGTCTCCAGCTTGTCCTTTTTGGATAACATAGCCCAGCGCAGATAAGTGTAAGTCTGTTTCACCACTTTTTTTCCTATTACCTTTAATTAATGGTGCAATACCAACACTACAGTGATAGATGGCTCTTGTAAGTGCCACGTACAATAAACGCAGGTCTTCTGCTAGACGTTCTTCATCAGCTAAAGCGACATTTTCTTCACTATCATTTAAATCTAGACGTACCCCATAATCTGTTCTGTCGTGATACAAGCCTTTAGATTGAGGTAAAAAATTGCTCGCAAAAGGTAACCAAACAATCTTGTATTCAAGGCCTTTAGATTTATGAATGGTACTGATTTGCACCAAGTGTTTATCACTTTCAAGACGCATTTGCTGTACGTCAGATTGATGGTCAGGATGGGCAATTTGTTGTGCTAGCCAACGTGTTAGTGTGTGCTCACCTTCAAGCTGTAATGACATTTCTTGTAATAGCTCACCAATATGCATCACATCCATCAAGCGGCGTTCTCCATCAGTGCCTGATAATAACGTTTCTGCAATCTGCCTCTGCGCCATGACCATTCTAAGCATGGGAAGCACGCCACACTTTTGCCAAACCATGGCATAACGAGCAAATTCATCTACAATTTTTTCCCACGATTTTTCATCATGGTTTAAGTCATCAATTTGTTTAGCGGTTAAACCCAATATCCCTGTCGCCAATGCACTACGCAAAACACGTTCTTTTTCGGGTGTTAAAACTGCCTGTAGCAACCACAGTAAATCTCTCGCTTCTGGTGTTGAAAATACACTTTCCCGATTAGATTGAAATACAGAAGGGATATTTAACCGATTTAAAGCATCACGAATTAATACGGCTTCTCGTCGGCTGCGCACCAACACTGTAATGTCAGAAGCTTCAACAGGTGTATGCGCCCCTTGATTGTCAAAATAGCTACTACCTTGCAACCCGCCTTGTAAGTATTGTGCTATTTGTACCGCACATTGTGAAGCTGTTGCTTGTTCATATTCAGCAACGGAGACACCTTCCGCTTCAAGTTGCCAAAATGTAAGTGATTTGACTTTTTCACCATCATGAATAAGTTTTTTATCACTATTTTGCTTAGCAAAATTAACGGGTTGAAAAGGAATTTGCTCAAAAATAAATGGGGACTGACAACGAGAAAATAGATGATTAATAGCTTCAACCATATTTTGCGATGAACGATAGTTAGTCTCTAATGTATAGTGAGCACTAACTTCATTTTTTGCTTCGATATAGGTGAAAATATCAGCGCCTCGAAAAGCATATATAGCTTGTTTAGGGTCGCCGATAAAAAGTAATGCACTGTCATTAACTTCCCGATAAATGCGTTGAAAAATACGGTATTGCTGTGCATCTGTATCTTGAAACTCATCTATCATTGCAACGGGAAAACGTTGGCTAATAGCTTGAGCTAAAAATTTTCCGCTTTCTTGAGCAAGAGCACTGTCTAAACGGGTCAACAAATCATCAAACCCCATCTCACCTCGGTTATGTTTTTCAAAAGTGATAGCCTCCCTCACCTCTGCAATAGCCAGTGGAATAATCAGATCTTTTAGGGTTAATGATTGAGAAAGTAGCTCATCTATTCTTTGGAAAACAACATGCTCTGGCCCCGAACCACTTTTTGATTTTTTATGTAGTACCGTTTGTGAAAAGCGTTCAAGATCTTTAGGTAGCTGATAATCTTCTGTTTCTTCTTGAGCCCATTCACCGATTTTTATCAACCATGTAGGTAGAAAACGAGTACTATAACTTCGTTTATCAACATCGGAATCAGCGATAAGCTTCTCAAAATCTGCTGAATTTTCTAACCATGCCGCTTTTACAGACTCAATTAACAAGATTAGTCGCTGATGCCGTTCTTCTAGAGATTCAATTTGCTTTGGTTGGTTAATAATTAAAGGAATATCACCTTGTAAGAAAGGTTTAATCTCCGAGAGCAATGCTTCAGGACCACTCCACAGTGACTGAATGACTTTCGTCATGGAGTAATTTAAAGGGTAAAAATGGCGGCGCCAAAAATCTGCACAGGCTTGTTTCTGAATCGGAAATTCATCTTGAATCATGGTCTGTTCAAATAGCACTCCTGACTCAAATGCATTATGAACTAGCATTCTTTGGCAAAAACCATGGATAGTGTATATTGCTGCTTCATCCATTTGCCTTTCCGCAGCCTGCAACCATCGCGCAGCGAATTCTCTTTGAGACTCCCCCGAAAGCTCGGCTAATAATTCAAGATACTCAGGCTGCGACTCGAAACCAACACCATTTCTTAAGCAAGCTAAGCGCATATCATGAATACGTTGACGAATACGCCCACGTAACTCATTCGTTGCAGCTTCTGTAAATGTTACAACTAAGATTTCTTCAACACTTAACGGCCGAGGAAACGCATTAACGCCTCCCAGACCTAATAAAAGCCGCAGATAAAGTATACCAATTGTGTACGTTTTACCCGTTCCTGCTGATGCTTCAATTAACCGCTGTCCACGCAGTGGCAAGGAAAAAACATTCAGTAATTGGGACTCTACCTGCACTTTATTCACTCAGCATCTTCCTTTATTGGTAAAATCTGTTGCAACTGAGAAGCTGTTGGGTAAAGCACCCAATCTTTCAGATGCGCATATCCTACTTTAGTGTCAACTCCTCGGCCTATAACTTGGGAGCTAACGGCTAACCCTTTGTGCTTTATAACTGCATTTTCATAATACTCAATGACTTGTTCTTTCGTTGCACTACCTAAAGTTGCAATAACTTTTTCACGAGTATCAAAACTGAAAATATTTCTAGAAAAATCAGATGAATAACGACCAACTTCCTCATAGAATGTTTGAGGTGGTTGGCTCATTTCCGTGATAATAGATTGTTTATATTGATTAAATTCATCTATCGGTAGTTTTTTCAGTTTCTCTAATGCTTGAAGATAAAATTGTTGGTAACGTGTATTCAAATAACTCGGTGTTTTGGCATTACTTTGAATCAAAAAGCCCATACCCCACTGATCACCCAGCCCAGTTTTAAAAGCAAATACTGCATAACCCAGTTGCTCATTAGTTCTTAGTTGATCATAAAACCAAGGCTGAATCACTTTAGAAAGAATACCTGATAATACTGCACCATCAATGCGGCTATAACCGTCTGGAATAAAGATTTCAGCAAGCGCATTATCTGAGCTATTTCCCTGCTTTTGGAAATCGGCTAGATAATTTTTGTTAATAACGACAATATCACCACGCCACCAATTGGTACCTTCGCTCTTTAATAATTGCTGTGCATCTTTAATAGTTTTAATGCTTTGTGACTCAGTCATATTACCAAAGACCAACGCTTGTAATGCTGCGCTTTTAACTATCATTTCACGGTAGCTAGTGATGTCTTGCAGTGAAATTTTATCTAGCTCCGCTAAACGCTGTTCTTGCTCAAAGTAAGGCACACTATTAATACGTTGAAGCGGTTGCATAGCCAACTCATAAGCTTTCGCATTATTAGCAACTTCAATTTGCTCTTTATACCAAGATTTTGCTTGGGCTAGCTCTTGTTCCGTTGGCTCAAAATTCAGGTATAGCTGAGTCATGGATAAAAAGAGTTCAGGTAAATGTTGGGTGTAACCACTGGCATTTAATTGCAGACCAACT
This sequence comes from Providencia sp. PROV223, assembly GCF_028479245.1. Classification (NCBI taxonomy): domain Bacteria; kingdom Pseudomonadati; phylum Pseudomonadota; class Gammaproteobacteria; order Enterobacterales; family Morganellaceae; genus Providencia; species Providencia sp. PROV223. The sequence continues at coordinate 22,581 of NZ_JAMPNG010000019.1, read as the reverse complement.
CCTTGAGAAACAGAGACTGACATACCCGCTACCGATGCTTGATATTGCAGCTCATCCATTTTCAATGAAGCGATATATTGTAATAAAGAGCCCGTTACTTGTTCCTTGGCATCTTTATCCCCTTGATTAGAACGTAATGATAAAGTGATACTTGCTTTTGGCTCATCAGCAAAATATTGACTTGGCATATATAACACACGCGTATTGCCATCTTGATAGATGAATTCAGGGTGTTTATAAGCCTTACTAGTTTTAATTAATGATAAATTATCAGCAATATACGGGTTTAAAGCGGGTAATTTAAAATTCATTTTAGATTCTAAACTTGCCCACGATTTAAATTGTTTTGCTGTAATTTTGTTAACTTGATACGGCGCATCAACAAAATACGCCTTTTTGTTATTCGGTTCATTTGGGCTAATAAACCAAATCCTTGCCTCTTGCGCGCTGAGCTCTGATAAACGCTGTTTAATCGCCTCAGGATCATACTTATCAGCAATATAATCTGAATCCAGAACATGATTAACAGGAACATCAATCATTTGGTCTGATAACCATTCAATGTAGTTCATATCCCTAACAATTGAACCATAACGGAATGATAAATTAAGAACTTTTGCTATTTCATCAAAGTAACTTTTATTGATTCCATCGTTCTTAATTAACTCAAGATAAGAAAAAATAGCTGCAATAATTTCGTCCCTTTCTTGTAAGCCTTTATCTGTCAACGTGACATAAATAGAGAAAGAGCCATAGTTTCTATCTAAATTTGGGGATGCAGAAGCGCTTATACCTTCAGCAAGTCCTTGTGATATTAACCAATCAGCTAGTGTCCCTGGACTTCTATTGCCAATTAAGTAACTAATATAGTTATCACTTTTACTGCGAAAATCTGCCATATTATTTTTAATACTAAATTCAATTTGTATGGCTTTTTGCGGTTGAGCCGGCACATAATGGATGATAATACCTTTTTCATTCTCCGTTACTGCGGGGATATTAACAGCAGGAACACTTGCATTAAAATTAGGTATACGCCCAAATGTTTCCTGTGCGATATTCGCTAATGACTCAATAGACTGGTCGCCGTAAAGTACTGCATTCATTAGGTTTGCAGAATAATACTGCTTATAAAAACCCACTAGCTCATCTTGTAGTTTGCTATTAGGTTTATCTTTTAGAGTCTCTAAATTCCCTCCCGAAAAACGCGAATTCGGGTGTAATGGGTTCAATGTTTCAGAACGTACTTGCCATATACGCATCCCATCACGAGAACGTGCCATTGTAAGTTCTGCATTAACTGCATTACGTTCTCTATCTGCATTAATCGGGTCTAAAAGTGGCTCAGCCAATGCATCTGCAAGCCTGTCCGTTGCTTCTTTTAATGCGCCATTTTCAACTTCAAAATAATAAGCAGTGCGGTGAGATGCCGTGCTTGCATTATGGCTACCACCATGTTTTTGTAAAAACTCAGAGAAACTGCTTGGCTCGGGGTACTTTTTAGAACCCATTAAAACCATATGCTCTAAATAATGGGCCAGCCCTAATTGGCTATTTGGGTTTTCAATACTACCAACAGGTATCGATACAGCAGCCAATGATTTTGTCGCTTTGGCATCTGATACTAATAAAACCGTCATATCATTACTGAGTTTGATGGCTTTATATTCCCTAGGGTCACTTTCGCTTTTATTTACTGTTTCAGGCAAAATTTGCCAAAGTGGTTGTGCTGCAATCGCTTGGCCACCGAAAAAAATTACCAGTAATAAAAATAGATGAGCGATATTTTTGGATAAATATTGCATCCTTTGGTGCTCTCCTGTCATTTCAAGTATTTTGTCATCGGTAATAAAAACCGCTGAGTATTTGATAATAAAGTTTTAATCATCACATCATCAATGCTTCTGCAAATTCTTGACACATAATCATCTTCCATCTCGCCTCTTTGTATCTGACTTCCTTGTAAGTTTTGGAGCAAAGCAGATAATGCTTTTTGCTGAGTTTCTTCACTCAAAAAATCGTACTGTTTCGTCTTTTTATCAAAACAAGCCTTAACCCAACTCCAACCACTTTGAGAAAGAAGAATTAACGGAGAATTAAACCCCTCACAGTAGCCTACGACTAAATCTTGTAGATAAACCAATGCATCTTCTTTGTTAATAGCGGAAAACTGCCAAATACTATTATCTCTTCCTAGTGCAAGGCTTTCCCCTTCACCAATTTGTGAGTTAAATAGCAAATGCTCCACCCATAGCTGCACCCCATCATTAGCGGTTAAGTAAGCAGGACGATAGCGTACCATTCCTGTTTCATGAATATTTTTCAGTAACCCTGTGATTTTTATCCCATTTAACTGAAAATCAAACGGATAATCAAATAGCTGCATATCATATTCTTTAACTTTTTCGGCTAATGGCGATATTTCGTTCAACTGCTGTTCCCAAAAAAGTTGACCAAATTGCCTAGCAGGCAGCTGGCCCGATGCTTTTAAAGCAGAATAAAAAGGCTCAATATTCTTATCTTTGACAAGTAAATCTAAAATTTGATCATTAATTTTATATCGTTGTAATCTACCTAAGTTAAATGGCTCTTCTTCTGGTAGTTCAGTTTCTTCAATAGAAAAATGTACTTTCAAACGTTGTTGAAAAAATGCCCTAATCGGGTGACGATAAAAACGTAATAATTGTTCTAAAGAAATTTCCGTAATGGGTTCACGAGTTTCAAGTACTGAACAAAATGGTTCATCAACTTTATTTGTTGTTTTTGCGGCAGGTAACCACTCGCTCGCGAAGCTCTGAAAAGGTGTTTCTGGTAAAAAATTTTCTTTTGCAAATGGGACTCTATTATGTTGAATGACCAGATGCTCGCTTAACCGCTTAGCACTTTCATCAATGGTCAACGTTTCATCGCCAACTAAACAAAAGCTTTGGCATATATAATCAATTAATTCAGTTACTAATACTGATGGATTACAAGGTTGATTATCGCGAATAGAAAGCCCGATATAGCTAACATAAAGTTGTTTAGATGCTGAATTCAATGCTTCTAAAAACAGATATCTATCATCGTCCCTGCGTTTTCGGTCTCCACGCACAGGCTTTTCAGCCATCAAATCAAACCCTAAAGGCGGTATATTCCGAGGGTAAGCACCATCATTCATCCCCAGTAAACACACAACCTTAAATGGCACCGAGCGCATTGGCATCAAAGTACAAAAATTAACGGCTCCAGCCAAGAAACGTTGGCTAATCTTTTCATCATCAAAACGAACTGAAAGTTCATCACGAATTAATCGTAATGGAATTTGCTCTTCATATCCTGAAGTTATCGCGTTATCAATTATTTGATGCCACTGTTCCGTCAATAGTGCGAGAACCAGTTCAGTTTCACCATCAATCATAAAACAGCTATCAAGTAATTGCTGGCAAAGTTCTTTCCATTCTGCAAGTGGACGTTCCTGTGCTAGTACAGCGCGCCACTCTCTTAGTGTATTGATTAATAATGCTAATTTTCCGGCAAGCTGAGCCGCTAAGCCACTACACTCATCGTAAGGTAAAATACCATTCCACGGGCCATTTCTACTGTCCATTGCATAGCCAAGCAACATTCTACTTAAGCCAAATTCCCATGTATTTTGCCCTATCACCGGCAAAGCGAAGGAGCGTACATTATCATCATCAAGCCCCCAGCGAATCCCTGATTCATTAATCCAGCGGCGTAATAAACTTAATTCACTTTCATCAATACCAAAACGTTGAGAAAAAGCAGAAACCTCAAGTAGACTGAGAACTTGCTCCGTTGAAAAGCGGCTCTGAGGTAAATCGAGTAGCATAATAAATGCTTGTAAAATAGGGTGAGCCTGTAGCGCTTTCCTATCGGATATTGAAAAAGGGATATAACGAACTGATGCTGTATTACCAAAAACAGCCTGAATATAGGGAGCATAGCTGTCGATATCGGCAACCATGACTATCACATCACGCGGGGTTAACGATGGGTCTTGCTCAAAGAGAGAAAGTAGATGATCTTGTAATACTTCGACTTCCCGCTGTGCACTATGGCATAAATGGAATGTTATCGAATCATCTAGCTCATTGATTGGCCGCTTACCCACACTCGTTTCATAATTTTCTAATGTTGTTCCTAATTGAGCATGGTTTTCGAGATCTAAAATATCCTGCTGGATATTCTCTAATAAATTGGCTCGTTCAGTATCAACATAAGCTGAAATTTCATTAGCACTATCGATTTGAGAAATAAAGTATAGGTTGTCTCGTCCTAGCCTTCCCCACGATGCAAGCAGTGGATTTACGATATCCTGCTCACCATTTTCATTAAATAAATTAGGAGTATGATCCTCAAGTTTAAAACGAGAAATTTCATGTTTGTCAAGATAATGCCGAAGTTTCCTTTGCTGCAACCTAGCTAAAAATGATGCACTTTGAATGTCTCCCCAATAATAACGACATGGGTTAGTGAACATTAAATGAACATCTGTATGTTCTGCTATTGCATTGATAGCTTGTAAATAAACAGGTGGAAGAGATGAGATACCGCAAATAAAAATACGCTTTGGCAGCATTATTCCTAAATCAGGATTCGATGATAATGTATCAATAAAATGTTGATATAAATTAGCTCTGTGCCAAGGCGGCTGTTTTAATTCATTTGAATAATCAACAAGGCATTGCCACAAACGTTTTTGCCACAATTGATTTTCACTTAGCCCCTCTATTAATTCATTTTTTTGCCATATTTCAACCCATTGTGGGCGATATACCAAATATTGGTCAAATAAATCAGCAATCCTACCTGCAAGTTGATGCAGCTTACGTTTATCGGTATCCTCTTGAAGATAATGCCTTAAAGGTTCAAATTCTTCTTCGTTAATGACGGTTGGCAATATTGTCATTAATTTCCATGTCATTGCTTGTTTGGTATAAGCGCTTTCTTTTGGAATCTTCGGTAAGACCCGCCTAAACATATCCCAAATAAATGTTGCAGGTAAGGGATAATTAATATTTGCAGCGATACCAAACTGCTTAGCAAGTTCGATTTGTAGCCACTGTGACATTCCAGGACTTTGTACTAAAATTATTTCTTGCTCAAAAGGATGAGAAAGTGGTTCATTTTTCATTAAATGAGTCATTAGATCTTTTAATAAATCTAATTGATTAGAATGATACACTTGAAACATGATGCTCTCCTGTTGAGCAATACCAACGACTCAATGAAAATGGCTGTTTTTTTACCGTTAACGATACCATTAACTCAGTACAGTTATCGACCCGTGGTATGCGAACTGTTTGCATTTTCCATTCAGGGTAACGCAAATTTGGCCCTATGGAAGAATTTTTCTCCCCTGATATTGGTTTCCCTGACATTACGCTTTTTTCTAATGTGCTATGCAGCACTCTAATTGCCGAAGAATTCATATACAATTGATTAAAATTCAATATGATATATTGAGAATAGTTTACCAAAGCTACCAGTGAAATAGCAAAAATAACCACGCCAATCATCGCTTCAACTAATGCAAACCCTTGCTGCTTTATTCTCACTCGCAAAACCCTTTTTTAATCACTGGACAATAATCTAACCACCCTTTTTCACGAGGAAAAAACTGTCGTTTATTTACATCCAATACCATCCACCGGTAAACTTTAATTTCATTTTCAGAGCGGTAATGACTTTGTCCCGAAAGTACGAAAGTCGCCCCTTTGTAATGTTTTAAGCAACTTTTCCATTGTTGAGTTTCCTCTTTCTGGCAAACCCAATGCCTTAGTTCTCTATGTTTACTATCCCAATGCAATGTTCCTCCCCATGCAAGGGCTGATTCTGCTTTATTAAAAGCATCGAAATACTTAATTTCATTACGCTGCTCATCTCTAGCTCGTTCTTGGAAGAAATGCACAGATTTAATCAATAATGTGCCTATTGTGATAAAAATAATAACCATCAATAGAGAAACATTTCCCTGTTGTTGCTCTATACGCTTCATAAATTTCTAACCAAGGCCGCTATTCGGTAATTAAATGTTTGATTAGGTAATAACTCTGTTCTAAGGCTAATTTCCATTTCAAGTAATTGCACATTTTCCCGCCAATTAAATACTAATTTTTTAACCTTGATTAGCTTCTCATCAAATAGCGATTGCCAACGTATTCCATTGCAATCCCTGACATTCCTATTGGTTTCTAATTTTTCATTATTTAAGCGATAACCGAAATAATCAGAATCTATCGATTTAGATTTAATATTTTCCCAGTTACCTGATAAATCTTGGTCATAAGCAAAAATAATGCATGAATTGTTCCCTTGGCTTAAAGCCTTAGATGCAATTTTTAAAGGCTCCTTTCCACAATTCAGGCTACTGCAATAACCAATCCTTCTAAAATCTTTTTCCATGTTTATCAATGTTTGTCTTATATCCCTGTCTATTTGATATTGAATGTAAGACCGATAAGTTTGTTTAAATAATGTGGGAATAGCGCTCATCGCTAATACACACACAATGCTACTGATAGCCATTGCCATCAACATTTCAATTAGCGTAAATCCTTGCTGCTTTTTTAATTTATCGTTAGTTAAGAGGGTCAACATTTCGGTACTCCGGCCATTTTTTTATGGCTACAACTTCTTATACGACCTAATGAAGAAATATAAATTGTGATTTGCTCATGTTGATTTTTTAGCTCTATGCTAAAAGCACGAATAGTTCCCTGTTTTCCATAAAGCTGGATTGAAGTACGGCTTGCTTTGCTAAGAGTTATTCCTTGGTGCCTTTCTGCTGTTAGCTTGCCAACTTGCTGCTTGTTATTTGCATCCTTAACAATAAGCTGCCAATCACCTTTCCCAACCTTAACCGATAATATTTGGTACCTATTTAAATAGACCCCTTCTATCATTTGGCTATAAATAAACTCAGATACTTGCCTAGCAGCATCGATTAACCGTTGTCTTTCTACCTGCTGTTGCCATTGATATAAACCGGACAACATAATGAAAGAGCAAATAAATAAAACAATAAGAATTTCAATTAAGGTGAAACCACGCTGTATTGTATTTGAATCAACTCTCATCTTGTTGTGACTCCACTTTTTCATACACAAGCCTGAGATTGCCCAAAAAAAACGGTATAGCGAGTTTTGTGATTACAAACTGCATAACGTTTCGCAAAAAAATAGATAGATTCAGAGCAATACAACTCAATTTGCGAAGAGCCTCGCAAAGAAATAGTTCAGTCAAAATAAATACACGAAAGTAAATGGCTTATGAGCCAAGATAAATTTCGTCAAGGATGATGAGATTGATAAAGGAGGAAAATTAATAAGATATTAAAAAACAATACTAAGATGGTTTTTGATAAAACCATCTTAGTTAAAAATTTATTCACTAATCAAACAGTAAATGGATATTTGATAGCCTCATGGCACTGGTACCCTTCAAGGATAAAATCATCTGAAGTTACCCATGTTTCGAGATCTTCTAATGACTGAATTTTGGGGTTAATAATCAATGACGGAGAAGCAAAAGGCTCACGTTTTAGTTGGACATCACGCATTAAAGGTAATTGGTTTTCATAGATATGTGCATTCACAATTTTATGATAAGCCTTACCTCCTTTATGTCCTGTAATACGAGCCATTAGAGCGAGTAAAACAAAACATTGTACTTGGTTGAAATTTAAACCAAGAGGTACATCACAGCTACGCTGGTAAGATGTTAAATGTAGCGTATCACCTAATAGTGAAAAAGTATGAGTATGCATGCAAGGACGCAAGCAGCCCATTTCAAATTCACCAGGGTTATAGAAAGTGATAATTTCCGCACGGTCATCAATACCATTCTTTAAGTTATTGATGACTTTTTTCAGCTGATCTAAATGTGTTCCATCTGGGCGTTGCCATGAGCGCCCTTGAACACCATATACGCGCCCCATATCGTCTTCACCTTTGCGATGGGGATTATTCAGCCATGCTTGGTTTTCGTTTGCATTTGCATTCCAAGTATTACAACCAATTTCACGAAATTGAGCTGCATTGTCATAGCCACGGAGATAACCGAGAAGTTCAGCTATCGCCGCTTTATAGAAACTTTTACGAGTCGTAATCAAGGGGAATTGATTATTACCAACATCATATTCAAGGTCAGCGTTAATAACGGTTAAACAACGAACACCTGTACGTTTGTTTTCAACCCATTGACCCTCATCAATAATACGCTGGCATAAATCAAGATACGGCTTCATAGTGACTCTCTTTTTCAAAAATAACTTAAGTGGCTAACCTTCGCCTTATTGTATTTCATTGTTTTATTTACAAAATAGTTATACTCAACAGACTAAGTTAGCCCCAATAAATGGACTAATTAACTCTTTTTAGTCTCTTTTAGTGGCTTATGAGCCGGCACATTCTTACCATATTTATAAGCCCAGACAATCATTAGAATGCCAATAATAATCATTGGGATTGATAGAATTTGCCCCATACTAATACCACCAAATAAACCAAGCTGTGCGTCCGGTTGCCTAAAGAATTCAACGATAATCCTAAATGCACCATAACCAATCAAGAATAGCCCAGAAACACTCCCCATAGGGCGGGGCTTACGCACAAATAAGTTCAAGATGAGAAACAGAACAATTCCCTCTAAGAACATTTCATAAAGTTGTGATGGATGTCTTGGTAGCACACCATACTGCTCTAATATGGGTAGTAACGAAGGGTCTTGGGCGGCAAGCTGAATATCTTCACTGCGTGAATGTGGAAATAAAAATGCCCATGGCGTATCAAGTGTAACTCGTCCCCATAGCTCCCCATTAATAAAGTTCCCAATACGCCCCATGCCTAAACCAAATGGAATTAATGGTGCAACAAAGTCAGAAACTTGCAGGAAACGACGGCGAGTACGATGAGCAAACCACATCATGGCACATATCACACCGATTAAGCCCCCATGGAAGGACATACCGCCATCCCAAACCTTAAAGAGGTATAGAGGATCATCAAGAAAAACAGGAAGATTATAGAAGAAAACGTAACCTAGCCGACCACCAACAAATACGCCAACAAAGCCAACATATAACAAGTTTTCGACTTCATTTTTTGTCCAGCCACTATTTGGTTTTGCGGCACGACGCCCTGCAAGCCAAAGGGCAAAAACAAAACCAACAAGGTACATAAAACCATACCAGTGTAACGACACTGGCCCAATCGAAAACATAACAGGATCTATTTCCGGAAATGCTAAGTAGTTGTTACTCATTGTTCCCCACTTTTTAATCATTAAGCCAACTACTCGTCGACTATTACGTATTCAACAGGCTTCAATTTGTGAAGCACCCTGAAGCATACAACAAAAAGTATCATCATTTATACTTGATATTTTTAGGCCTTAACCAAATTAGATGCTTACATCTTGTTGTAAATTAAATTCCACCACGCACAAAACCACCTAAACGGTGCTGTTCCATAAACTCACTGGCTTCTTGCCTAACGCTATCACAAGTTTCTGCAGCCAATAACTTCGGTACTAACTGTGACATCAAAGCAGGGTCAAGCTGGCGGATTAAATATTTCATGCGAGGAACGCAACGCCCACTCATACTTAAAGAGCGATACCCAAGTGCAATTAATACCATTGCGCTAAGTGGTTGACCTGCCATTTCCCCACAAACGCTTACAGGGAGTTCCAGGCGTTGGCACTCTTCACTTACCTTTGCTAAAAAGCGCACAACTGAGGGATGAAGATTATCATATAGCGCTGCTACATGGGTGTTATTACGGTCAACAGCAAGTAAATATTGTGTAAAGTCATTAGTCCCGATAGAGATAAAATCAACACGTTTTTTAATTTCAGGTAGTAAAAACAGTAAAGAAGGAACTTCAAGCATAATACCAATTTGAGGCATCTCAACTGGCATTTTTAATAAAACACTCACTTCTTCTCTTGCTCTTTTAACCAGCAAAATTGCTTCGTCTATCTCATTAACACTTGTCACCATCGGTAATAAAATACGTAAATTACCCGAAAGCGTATTCGCCCGTAACATAGCCCTTAGCTGAATCAAAAAGATCTCGGGCTGGTCCAACATAATACGAATACCACGCCAACCTAAGCTTGGGTTTTCTTCGCTAATTGGCATATAAGGCAGCTGTTTATCTGCCCCTATATCAAGAGTTCTTAGCACAACCAGTTTGGTAGGAAAAAGTTGCAAAACTTCCTTATAGAGCTGTTTCTGCTCATCTTCCGAGGGAAAACCATTGTGCAGCATAAAAGGCAGCTCAGTACGATACAAACCAACACCATCAACCCCAGTGTTAATTTGTTGCTCGTAACGCGGACTTAAACCTGCATTAAGGTAAATGTGAACTTTTTCGCCATCTTTAAGTATTGCATCTTGCTCAAGAGTCCCTTCAGCTAAGCGGCTAATGGCATTTTCTTCTTCAATAATTTGCTGATATTCCTGAACAATTAAATTTTCAGGTTCAATAAAGACCTCACCACGGTACCCATCCAATATTAAATGGCGGTTATGTAATAACGAAGGCTCAATATCAGCCCCCATAATTGCAGGGATCCCCATGGCTCTGATTAAAATCGCAGAATGAGAATGTGTTGCTCCGTCACGCACGACCACACCGGCAAGTTGTTCAATAGGCAACTCAGCCAACACGCTAGCACTTAGCTCATCAGCAACTAAAATAAAGCTTTCTGGCCATTGTTCATTTGCGGTAAGTGAATCATCAAGATGAAACAATAAGCGTTGACCTAATGCTTTTAAGTCTGCCCCTCTTTCCCTTAGATAAAGGTCACGTAGGCGAGAAAACTGCTCCACATAATTTTCAATAACCGTTTTAACCGCCCATTCAGCGGTTGCATTGTCATTAATAGCGGCAAACAGGTGTTTTTTTAGTTGAGGGTCACTAAGTAGATGATTATAGAGATCAAAAATCGCAGCACTTTCTTTTGCTGAGCTAGCCATAAAACGCTTACTAATACGACGACATTCTGCTGTGGCACTTTCAAGAGCGGCGACAAGGCGTTGTTTTTCTTTATCGATATCAATAGCACTCGCTTGGAAAATACTATCTAAAGAAGGTTGGGAGCTATCTTGCCACCCATAAGCCATTGCAATTCCCTGTGATACCGGAATCGCTTTAATTCTATTTTGCCGATATTGCCCAAAAATACCTTTCGCTTGCGCTTGTGACAAAATCACAGCCAGTTGCATTGACAATGTGACCATGAAAGATTCTTCGGTTTCATTAAACAACCGCTTTTCCCGCTGCTGTACCACCAGCACGCCTAATAATTGGCGACGATAGACCACGGGAACACCTAAGAAAGCTCTCAAGCGTTCTTCTTTAAGCTGAGGCAGGAATTTATACTGAGGGTGTTCACGAATATCGGCTAGATTGAGCATCTCAGACTGGCGCCCTACAGCCCCTACGACACCTTCATCAAAACCTAGACGAATAGCAATCCCGCTAGGTTTTTTTAACCCGCGGGTTGCCATTAAGTAATAGCATTGGCGAAGGTGATCGGCTAAATAAATGGAACAAACATCTGTTCTCATTGCTTTGCAAGTCTCATTCACCAACACTTCTAGCGCATCAGTCAAACTTGTCGCCATTGCAACTTTTTCGACAATTTCACGTAAACGCATCAACATAGGCTACTTTGCTCCACGCCTACGGTTATTAAAAGTGGGTCGTTGTGGTAATTTTTGTTCCTGTAAAGGCATTACTACGGGGGCGAATTCTTTCATGACACGCCGATAAACTTCACGTTTAAAAGAAACGACCTGCCTAACAGGATACCAATAACTGACCCATCGCCAGCCATCAAATTCTGGCGATTTACTGCGCTGCACGTTTATATCGGCATCATTACATTGAAGTTGGAGTAAAAACCAACGCTGTTTCTGCCCAATACAAACAGGTTTTGTATCCCAACGCACCAAACGCTTGGGTAATTTGTAACGTAACCAATTACGGGTAGATGCCAATAACCTGACATCTTTACGCTGTAGCCCGACTTCTTCGTATAGCTCACGATACATCGCCTGTTCCGGCGATTCCCCAGGATTGATGCCTCCTTGAGGAAATTGCCATGAGTGCTGACCATAGCGGCGGGCCCATAAAACTTGCCCTTGCCGATTACAAATTACAATTCCTACATTCGGGCGGTAGCCATCATCATCAATCACAGACTACCTCAATAACCAAATTTGAAAGATGCCTAATTGTTTCACACATACCTAAACTGGTAAACCTATATCAATACAGTTTGCAGATATGCCTGAAGCCACTACAATAGTGAACATCTCAACGGGGTGCCGAATTTATTTAGGCTGAGAATTAACCCGTAGAACCTGATCCGGTTAATACCGGCGTAGGGATTTGAGCCACCGCCTGCATATCTGCACCGGTTCCTCCTCAAATCCTGTGTCACTATCTTTTAGCGCAGGAAAAAGCATGTTTAAAAACAAAATTATAGCATCTATTCTTACCTTTAGTGCACTCAGTTTAAGTCAATTGGCATGGGCTGATAAACCAACGCTTACTGTTTATACCTACGATTCCTTTGCAGCAGAATGGGGACCGGGCCCACAAATTAAAAAGAATTTCGAAGCGCAGTGCGATTGTGAATTAAAAATAGTCGCACTGGGGGATGGCGTAGCTCTGCTAAACAGACTCAGAATGGAAGGAAAAAAAAGTAAAGCAGATGTAATTTTAGGATTAGATAATAATTTATTAGATTCTGCTGAAAAAACAGGCCTGTTTGCCCCTGCTGACATTAATACCAGCGCATTAAAACTCCCTATTTCATGGGATAGCTCAACTTTCATTCCTTATGACTATGGTTACTTCGCATTTATATATGACACTAATAAAATTAAACAACCACCAGCCAGCATGGATGCATTATTAAATAGTGAAAATAATTGGAAAATTATTTACCAAGACCCTCGAACCAGTACCCCTGGACTTGGCTTGATGCTGTGGATTGAAAAGCTGTATGGCGACAAATCTGCTGATGCATGGCAAAAAATGGCAGGCAAAACGCTTACCGTAACAAAAGGTTGGAGTGAAGCTTATGGCCTGTTCTTAAAAGGAGAAGGTGATTTTGTACTCAGTTATACCTCGTCGCCGGGCTATCAAATGCTCAATGACCAAAAAGATAACTATGCTGCCACCTTATTTAATGAAGGGCACTATATGCAAGTTGAAGTGGCTGCAAGGTTAAAAAACAGTCCAGAGCCTGAATTGGCAAAACAATTTTTACAGTTTGTCTTAACCCCTGAATTCCAAAATACTTTACCAACAACCAACTGGATGTATCCGGTCATTGATATTCCATTGCCAGAGGTCTATAACCAGTTACCTCTACCTGAAAAAGCCTTACAATTTAGTTCTCAAGAAGTGGCCAAAGAACGCCAAAATTGGACTCGTTTATGGCAAACCGCCGTCAGTCGCTAATTAATTTATCTCTACTACCGGGGGCGTTGGCCTCCGGATTACTGATTACCGTTGCACTCATTAGTTTTGGTGCTCTGTGGTTTTTTGCGCCTGAAATTTCAATGGCTGATATTATCAGCGATAGCTATTTGTGGCATGTGATTGGTTTTACCTTTTGGCAGGCTTTTTTATCCGCTATTTTTTCTGTAGTCCCTGCTATTTTTCTCGCCAGAGCATTGCATCGCCGTCGTTTTTTTGGGCGAACTCTATTTTTACGCTTATGTGCAATGACGTTGGTTCTTCCTGTGTTAGTTGCCGTATTTGGTATTTTATCGGTTTACGGGCAAACGGGTTGGCTGGCTAAACTGTGCCAATTATTGGGGCTTAATTACAGTTTTTCGCCTTATGGCCTAAAGGGGATTTTGCTAGCACATGTCTTCTTTAATATGCCGCTAGCAACGCGTATGCTATTACAATCTTTAGAAAATATCGCTATTGAGCAACGGCAAATTGCAGCACAGCTGAGGTTTAATGAGTGGCAGCAATTTACCATTTTAGAATGGCCTTATTTACGGAGACAAATATTACCCACTGCTGCGTTAATTTTTATGCTGTGCTTTGCCAGCTTTGCGACTGTTCTCGCGTTGGGGGGTGGCCCAGCAGCTACGACCATCGAATTAGCTATTTACCAAGCACTTAATTATGATTTTGATTTAGGGCGAGCCACTATTTTAGCATTAATTCAACTCTTCTTCTGTGTCGGTTTGATGTTTATCTGCCACAGAGTAAATAGTGTATTTTCTGTTGGTTTTAGTCATCAGTCCCAATGGGTTGATCCTGCTGATAACACGTTTCGCCGCATTCGTGATTTTTTGCTCATCGCCGCTGCCATACTATTACTACTCCCCCCGCTGTTCGCGGTTATTTTCGATGGATTAAATGGGCAACTTTGGGCGGTATTGCAGCAACCCGCCTTATGGCAAGCCACGGCAACCTCAGTGTTTATTGCACTGTGTGCTGGTGCTGTCTGTGTAGCACTGACCTTAATGTTATTATGGAGCAGCCGTGAATTGCGCTTACGCCAAGCGGCTCGTTTAGGGCAAGCCATAGAGCTTAGCGGGCTAATTATTTTAGCCATGCCGGGTATCGTCCTCGCGACAGGTTTTTTTATCTTTTTTAATGAAACAATAGGCTTACCTGAATCCCCTTACCCATTAGTTATCATGACTAACGCTTTGTTGGCCATTCCTTATGCGTTAAAAGTATTAGAAAACCCCATGCAAGACAGTGCTGAACGCTATAACCCGTTATGCCAATCACTCGATATTTCGGGTTTTAATCGTTTGCGAATTATTGAACTGAAAGCACTACGCAAACCAATCGCTCAAGCTCTTGCGTTTGCCTGTGTTATCTCAATTGGTGATTTTGGTGTCGTCGCGTTATTTGGCAATGATAACTTCCGCACGCTCCCTTATTATCTTTATCAGCAAATAGGGGCTTACCGATCAAACGATGGCGCTGTGACAGCCATGCTATTGTTATTGCTTTGTTTTTGCTTATTTAGCTTGATTGAACGTATTTCAGGAAAACATCATGATTAAATTGACTCAGCTAGATTACCAATACGACAACCTGACAATGTCGTTTGATTTTTCTGTTCAATCTGGTGAATCTGTTGCTGTTATGGGGCCTAGTGGTGCAGGGAAAAGTACGCTATTAAGTTTGATTAGCGGCTTTCAATTCCCCAATAATGGTACGATTGAGCTTAATGGCGAAGACCATACCTTTAGCCCACCCGCTAAGCGCCCTGTTTCTATGCTATTTCAAGAAAATAATTTATTTTCACACCTGACGATCCGGCAAAATATTGGCCTTGGGTTACAACCCAATTTGCGCCTCAATAAAACGCAAATTCAGCAAGTTGAGCAAATGGCGAGTCGTGTCAGCCTGAGTGAATGTTTAGATAGGTTACCGGCGCAACTGTCGGGAGGACAACGTCAACGTGCGGCATTAGCACGCTGCATGATCCGTAATCAACCGATTTTACTGCTCGATGAACCCTTTTCTGCTCTCGACCCTGCATTACGCCGAGAAATGCTACTATTACTCAAGAAAATTTGTGCGGAGAAATCAATCACACTGTTAATGGTTTCTCATAATGTTGATGATGCCCTACAAATTGCCCCGAGAACACTGGTTATTGCAGAGGGCAAAATTGCTTACGATGGCGATACCCAAAGCCTATTACAAGGGCAAAGTGCAGCATCTGCTTTATTGAGTATTACAGCCGTTTCTAATAATTAGCACTGTATAAATTCACACTATTCGCGTATATTTATCCTAACTATTTTTATGCGAGTAGCCTAATGACCCAACTCATCGCCCCAGCGGAAAGAGGCTTTATTCTTAGCCGGCACTGGAGAGACACCCGTCACGGTGTCGAGGTCTCTTATTGGCTACTCACTGATAACCAACCACAAAAGGTCACTGTTCCATATCAAAAAGCGATTGGTTTTTTAGCTGAATCTCAATTTCCTCGAGTAAAACACCTATTAGATGAACAACCCAATATTACCTATCGGCTTCTTGAATTAATTGATTTTAAACGTGAAAAGGTCTATGCGATTTATTGCCACCAATATCGACAATTACAGAACCTTGAAAAAAACTGCAACGAATTGGGTGTTGAATTATTAGAAACCGATATTCGCCCAAGTGAACGGTATCTAATGGAACGCTTTATCGCGGCCTCTGTCTGGTTTTCTCGAAATCAGCAAGGGGAGTTTCAACTAAAACCTTGCGAAGGCTACCGCCCCTTAGTCAAGGCCGTTTCCCTTGATATCGAAACCAGCCAACATGGTGAACTCTATTCTATAGGGCTGTCTGCCTGTGGTGACAACGTGGTATTTATGTTGGGGCCAGAACAAGGGCCTGCATTGAGCGCTGAACATCGCTTAATCTATGTGAATAGCCGCCCGCAATTACTTCATAAACTCAATGAATGGCTTCACCAATACGACCCTGATGCCATCATTGGTTGGAACCTAATCCAATTCGACCTACAAGTATTACAAAAACATGCAGAGCGTTATGGCATCCCCTTATTGTTTGGCCGGCAAAGCAAAAAGCTGGAATGGCGAGAGCATGGATTTAAACAAGGCGTCTTTTTTGCCGCTGCTGAAGGCCGGTTAATTATTGATGGTATCGATGCATTAAAAGCAGCGACCTGGAGTTTTCCATCATTTAGTTTAGAGTCTGTCGCCCAAGCGCTACTTGGTGAAGGTAAAGCGATTGATACCCCTTATGACCGAATGGATGAGATCAACCGTCGTTTCGCTCACGATAAACCTGCTTTAGCTCACTACAATATTCAGGACTGTATTTTAGTCCATCGAATCTTTGAAAAAACCGATTTAATGGCTTTCTTGCAGGAACGTTCAACGGTAACAGGTCTTGCTGTTGATAAAATGGGGGGCTCTGTAGCTGCATTCTCACACCTTTATATTCCCCGCTTACACCGACTTGGCTTTGTCGCACCCAACCTCACAGAACAAAAAATGCAACTGAACCCCGGGGGCTTTGTCATGGACTCCCAACCCGGGTTATATGACTCCGTATTAGTTTTGGACTACAAAAGCCTATATCCTTCAATTATTAGAACTTTTATCATCGACCCTGCAGGTATGATTGACGGGTTAGCACACCCTAACCTTGCACATTCGGTTCCCGGTTTTCGCCAAGCTTGGTTTTCTCGCACAACCCACTGTTTACCCGATATTGTCAGCCATATCTGGCAAGAGCGGGATAAAGCCAAAAAAGAGCATAATGCGCCACTATCCCAAGCGCTAAAAATTATTATGAACGCATTTGCTGGAGTATTAGGAGCTGAAGGATGTCGTTTTTTTGACCCAAGACTGACCGCATCAATCACCATGCGTGGCCATGAAATTATGCGTACAACCAAACGCTTGATTGAGTCACAGGGTTACCAAGTTATTTATGGAGATACCGACTCCACGTTTGTATGGTTACGTGATGCCCACAATGAAGAACAAGCGCAAAAAATTGGCTTTGCTTTACGTGATTACGTAAATAGTTGGTGGAAAAAACATTTAGCAGAAGAATGGCAATTAGAAGGCGTTTTAGAGCTCGAGTATGAAACCCATTACCGCCGATTTTTGATGCCCACGGTACGTGGTGCCGAAATGGGAAGCAAAAAACGCTATGCGGGGTTGAGTAAAGACACCATGGTATTTAGAGGGCTGGAAACCATTCGTTCAGACTGGACACCATTAGCTCAAATATTCCAAAAAGAGCTCTATACCCGTATTTTTTATCACCAACCTTACCGTGAATATATTCGTGAGTATGTCCAAAATATTCGTTCGGGCCAATATGATGACCGTTTAGTTTATCGTAAGCGTCTGCGCCGAAAATTGACTGATTACCAAAAAAATGTTCCTCCGCATGTTCGAGCCGCTCGTACTGCTGATGACTATAATTTAAAATTACAGCGCCCTTTGCAGTACCAAAATGGCGGTTGGATAAACTATATTATTACTCAGGCGGGGCCTGAACCATTGGAAATCATCACGGCAAAACCGGATTACGAACATTATATATCCAAACAAATCAAACCGATAGCAGATGCTATCTTGCCTTTCTTACAGGATGACTTTGATACCCTGCTAACTGGGCAAATTACCCTTTTGTTTTAAAATTTATTCTACCTTTGATGTTTTTTTAACAGGTGACGATAGCCTTCGGTTGAATTAATATATCGCCCCTTTGGTGTCTCGCACGTCTGGCTACACAAATTATGCGTGATAATCAACAATACTCATTATAATTCAAATAGACTGACTCATTGTCTCGGCCACAAGCCCAGCAAACGCCTTAGTGCTCACTTTGCTGCAATTTGAATGATTAAATGTGTATAATTAATCATCAGGTAACGACTATTTTTAAAATAATTCGAACTCTTCCTTGTGTAACTATTAATGAGTTACACCAACACTGAGCGAAGACACTGATAAAAATTGTCTTAAAAAATCTAAAAAATAAACTCTCAATTTTATGGAATTAAGTTAAATCTATGCCATTTACTCTTGGTCAACGCTGGATCAGCGATACAGAAAGCGAACTTGGATTAGGTGCCGTCGTGGCAATTGATGCCCGTATGGTAACGTTGCTTTTCCCTGCCAGTGGCGAAAACCGCCTATACTCTAGCAGCGATGCCCCTATTACCCGAGTGATGTTTAATGAAGGTGATACCATTACCAGCCACGAAGGCTGGCAACTTCAAGTTGAAAGCATTGAAGAAGATAAAGGATTATTGACTTACATCGGCACACGTTTAGATACGCAAGAAACCGGTGTGAGCCTTAGAGAGGTGTTCCTCGACAGCAAGCTCACATTCAATAAGCCGCAAGATCGTCTATTTGCTGGGCAAATTGACCGTATGGATCGCTTTGCTTTACGCTTTCGTGCGCGCAAATTTCAAAGTGAGCAAGTCAAACACCAAGCGACAGGCCTACGCGGTATTCGTGCAAGCCTGATCCCACACCAATTACATATTGCCAATGAAGTGGGAAAACGCCACCATCCGCGCGTATTACTCGCTGACGAAGTGGGCTTAGGTAAAACCATTGAAGCGGGGATGATTATCCACCAGCAATTAATGGCAGGCCGTGCAGAGCGCGTCTTAGTTATCGTTCCTGATAGCTTACAACACCAATGGCTGGTTGAGATGCTGCGCCGCTTTAATCTGCGTTTTTCTTTGTTTGATGATAGCCGTTACAGTGAAGCACAACATGATAGCGATAACCCATTTGAAACAGAACAACTCGTTCTGTGTTCACTGGATTTTGTCCGCCGTAATAAGCAGCGTTTTGACCAATTAGTTGAAGCGGGCTGGGATATGATGGTTGTCGATGAAGCTCACCACTTACAGTGGAGCGAAACTGCCCCGAGCCGCGAATATCAAGTTATTGAAACATTAGCTGAAAATATTCCGTCTATTTTGCTATTAACGGCAACACCGGAACAGCTAGGCCAAGAAAGTCACTTCGCTCGCCTGCGTTTACTTGACCCTAGCCGCTTCCATGATTACCAGGAGTTTATTGCTGAGCAAGAAAACTACCGCCCTGTTGCTGATGCGGTTTCGCTGTTGCTGTCAGGTGATAAACTAACTAATGACCAGCAAAATTTGCTTAATGAGCTAATCAAAGAACAAGATATCGAACCACTATTAAAGGCTGCAAACCTTGAAAGTGAAGACGGCAATGCCGCACGCCAAGAACTGATCAACATGTTAATGGATCGCCATGGTACCAGCCGACTGTTGTTCAGAAATACCCGTAATGGTGTCAAAGGTTTCCCTCGCCGTGAGTTGCATTCACTAAAAATGCCATTGCCCACCCAATACCAAACTGCAATTAAAGTGGCAGGTATTATGGGCAGTAAAAAAGACGTTGAAACACGTGCAAAAGAAATGCTCTACCCTGAGCAAATTTACCAAGAGTTTGAAGGTGAAAATGCCACTTGGTGGAACTTTGACCCACGTGTTGAATGGTTAATGGGCTTTTTGACCGCAAACCGCCATGAAAAAGTGTTAGTAATCTGCGCGAAAGCCGCAACCGCACTACAATTGGAGCAAGTGTTACGCGAACGCGAAGCGATTCGTGCTGCCGTGTTTCATGAGGGGTTATCACTATTAGAGCGTGACCGAGCAGCTGCCTATTTCGCTTCTCAAGAAGAAGGGGCACAGGTGCTATTGTGTTCTGAAATCGGCTCTGAAGGGCGTAACTTCCAATTTGCTAACCAGTTGGTGATGTTCGATCTGCCGTTTAATCCAGACTTACTTGAGCAGCGCATCGGCCGTTTAGACCGTATTGGCCAAAGCCGTGATATCAGCATTCATGTGCCTTATTTAGAAAATACCGCTCAATCTGTATTGATCCGTTGGTATCACGAAGGCTTAGATGCCTTTGAACATACCTGCCCAACAGGCCGAGCTATCTACGATAAATACTACCAACCATTGCTGCAATTTATGGCTGAACCGACAGTCACTGAAGGTTTTGATGATTTTATTAAAACCTGCCGCGCAGAGCATGACAGCTTAAAATTGCAATTAGAACAAGGCCGTGACCGCTTACTTGAAATGCATTCAAACGGTGGCGAGTCAGGTAATCAGTTAGCTGAAGAAATTAGCGAAGGCGATAACGATACTGAATTGGTTAACTTTGCGCTCAATCTTTTTGATATCGTTGGCATTAATCAAGAAGACAAAAGTGATAACTTAATTATCCTAACGCCATCTGACCATATGTTAGTACCTGATTTCCCAGGACTTCCTCAAGATGGCTGCACCATCACGTTTGATAGAGAGCAAGCGCTTTCCCGTGAAGATACGCAATTTATCAGCTGGGAACACCCTATTATTCGTAATGGTTTAGATTTAGTGTTATCTGGCGATACAGGCAGTTGTGCGGTTTCTTTACTGAAAAACAAAGCGCTGCCTGTTGGCACCTTATTGACTGAACTCATTTACGTTGTGGAAGCTCAAGCGCCTAAGAACCTGCAAATCAGCCGGTTCTTACCAGCAACCCCGGTACGCTTATTAATTGATTTAAAAGGTAATAACTTATCATCTCAAGTTGAGTTTGAAAGTTTTAACCGCCAATTAAATGCCATTAACCGCCATATGGCGAGCAAACTGGTAAATGCAGTACAAAATGAGGTTCATTCGGTATTACGCTTATCTGAGCCGATGATCGAAAAAGAAGCCAAAGCATTGATAGAAAATGCAAAAGAAGCGGCTGATAAAGCGCTGACGTTGGAGCTTTCTCGTTTAGAAGCACTCAAAGCGGTCAACCCAAACATCCGTGATGAAGAGCTTGATATTATTGAAGAAGAGCGCCAGCAACTGATGACCAATATCGACCAAGCCACATGGCGCCTAGATGCCATTCGCTTAGTTGTGGTGACTCATCAGTAAACTATGATAATCAAACCATATTGTTCTATATGGTTTGATAATTAATTTAAAATCTACAACTCGAACTAATTATTTTATTTCGTACTTTTGCGTAATAAAAATAGGGTTACCCTAAGTAATTCGAGTTGTAGGTAGGCAGCAAACGAAGATATCTTGGGGAGCATACATAAGTACGTGACCCGAGTAGCTGAGTGAAGCTAACACCCCTACAACTTGAAGTATGACGGGTAATTGAATGATACCGTACAATCCACCGCTAGAACCTTGGCTCCACATCCTCTATCAAGACGACCATATCATTGTCGTCAACAAGCCAAGCGAACTACTTTCTGTTCCCGGAAAAGCCCCTGAGCACCACGATAGCATTATGAGCCGTATTCAACGTGATTTTCCTGCTGCTGAATCCGTACATCGCTTAGATATGGCAACCAGTGGCGTCATGGTTGTGGCACTGCACAAAAAGGCTGAGCGTGAGCTCAAACGCCAATTTAGGGAGCGTGAGCCCAAAAAATTCTATATTGCTCGTGTCTGGGGACATTTAGAAAAAGAAAAAGGCTTGATTGATTTGCCGCTAATTTGCGATTGGCCAAACCGCCCTAAGCAAAAGGTGTGTTTCGAAACAGGGAAATCGGCACAAACTGAATACCAAGTATTACAATACGAAGAACAAGCGACACGCGTGAAGCTTTCACCTATTACGGGTCGTTCTCACCAACTGAGAGTCCATATGTTAGCTTTAGGCCACCCAATATTAGGCGACCGTTTCTATGCTCACGATGAAGCCAAAGCGCTCGCCCCTCGCTTACAATTACATGCACAGGAATTATACATCACTCATCCTGAATATGGCACACCAATGCATTTTACCTGCCCACCGGATTTTTAACGGTCTCTAATCGATTGATTAGATTTCAATATTACCAGTGCAAAAATTAACTCACTCTGTTTTTGCGCTGATTATTTTCCCGTTTGTTTTTACCCTAAGAACATACATAACTATGTAACTAGGGTGCGCGAGCGCAGCCAACAAAAAACGGAAGCGAAATAATCCATTTTAATTATTCCCCTGATTTCCCCTAAATAGTTCGTGTTGCAGCTAGGCGGCAAGAGAGC
>NZ_JAMPNG010000018.1:0-91748 GCF_028479245.1 Providencia sp. PROV223 | reverse complement strand
CACCAACACCAACACCAACACCAACACCAACACCAACACCAACACCAACACCAACACCAACACCAACACCAACACCAACACCAACACCAACACCAACACCAACACCAACACCTCTCTATATTTATAAAAAATATTAAAACCAATTCAAAACCATATTGAGTGGTATATCCATATTTTGCGAAGCTCCTCGCAAACGAATATGTACTTTTTTGTCGGTGAAAAATATATTGGAAAGCGCTACGTAAAATAAAAGAAGGAAACTTTAAAAAAATAATAGAAATAAATAAACTAAAGCGAATAAATGCTATGTAGGGATACAAAAATTGATAGAAAATATCATCTACATAATAAGATGGCTAAACAATCGACTCAAAAAATATAATTCAATCTTTAGTAAAAGTTTACCTGTTTCGATAACAATGGCTTCTATTGCATTGATTTTTGGTACGTTACCACTTTTATTTATACCTAAAATTATAATGTTGAGTGAATTGTTATTTTTTTTTTTATTTTTTACGTTGATAATAATGTTTTTTGTATTTGGTAAGTTAGGTAAATTTTTAGCATTAATTATTATGTTTTTCCTGTGGGGTAATTGGCATGGAGTTAACATTATTAATCATGTTAATTATCTATCTAACCAAAATAATGATATTGATGTGGTTATTATTGGTACTCCTTTGAATAACAAAGAGCAAAAAATCAAAGTACGTATTGAAAAAATTAACAACCGTATTGTTTTTCCGCCTTTATATGCTACATGGAAAACAAAAGAATCTGTTTGCGCAGGGCAATCTTGGCGAATCAATGGTAAAGTAAGGCCATTGCACAGCTCACTAAATGAAGGTGGATTTAATTTACAACGCTACTATTTAGCTAATAGAATTATAGGGGTTTTGAAAAGCCAAAAAGTAAAACCATTACAAATGAGGTGTTCTGTAAGGCAAAAAATCATTTATAACTACATGGAACTAATTAATCCATTGTCTAATAAAGGAGTTATTTATGGGTTAATGTTTGGTGATAGAAGTTTATTAGCCGCAGATCAAGCCTATTTACTACAGAAAACGGGCTTAACACATTTAATGGCCATATCAGGTTTGCATATTGGCTTAGCTTACTTGTTTGGCATTTTTATTACTCGAGGAATTCAATATTTTTTACCAATAAAATATATCAATGAAATACTACCAAAAGTAATAGGTTTGGGGTTAGCTGTTTTTTATGCGTGGATCTCGGGGTTTGCTATCCCTGCGACTCGAGCATTATTTGCCTTACTATTATGGATATATATTAAAAATAAACCAGCAAGGTATTTTGTTTGGCAATGGGCTCTTTGGAGTATAGCGGGAATATTATTATTTGATCCATTGGCGATTTTGTCAGATAGTTTTTGGTTGTCTAGTTTCGCTGTTCTAGCCATTCTTTATTGGTTATCGATATTTCCACTACCATATCATTTAGCTAAAGGTGTTCAGGGAAAAATTATAGGATTAATACACTTACAAATTGGCTTACTAGTATTACTTATTCCAATGCAACTTATCATATTTAATGGTATTAACATAATGGGTTTAGTGGCTAACCTTTGGTTTGTCCCGCTCGCTTCCTGGTGTGTTGTTCCTGCTATTTTTGTCGTATTTTTAGTGCCAATAAAAGTAGTTCAGCAGTCGCTTTTATATGTGATAGATAGCGTTATAGCCTTAGGACTAAAACCATTACCTTATTTAAGTACTTTTTGGTCAGAATTCATCAATGTCCCCTATTATTTATTCTTAATATGTTGGCTAAGTATCATTGTCGTTTTATTTAAGTGGTATAAGCGTTATTTCGGGCTTGTTAGTTGTGTGGTTATTTTGATTTTCTTAGAAAGGGGAAGTGGTAAACAATTCAAAGAAGGCTGGAGAATGACGGTATTAGATATCGGACACGGTTTGGCAGTTGTGATAGAACAAAATAATGTGGCATTACTCTATGATACAGGTAATGCATGGAAAGGGGATAGCAATGCACAGCGTCAAATTATTCCTTTCCTTAAATATCATGATATAACCCCAATTGGAGTAATTTTAAGCCATAATCATTTAGATCACACTGGAGGGGCTAATTATTTAATCCAGCAATATCCATGGCTAAGTGTAAGAAGTAGTTTTGGGCCACAAAAAACTTCGGCATACAGGAAAAAAAATAATAAACTTAATAAGATAAAAAATATGGCTCACCTTCCATGTTTTAAAGGTCAAAAATGGCGGTGGGGAATATTAACTTTTGAAGTATTATGGCCTGAAAAGTTAGCGCCAATATCGCATAACAATGATTCTTGTGTCATTCAATTAACGGATGGCTACCATAAAATTTTATTAACAGGGGATATCGAAAAACAAGGGGAGAAATCACTTGTTGAAATGTACAAAAATCGATTACGTTCGACTCTTCTTTTCGCTCCACATCATGGAAGCAGCACTTCATCAACAGATTTATTGTTAAGAAATGTTCAACCTTCAATGGTGGTAGTATCATCAGCAAGGTATAGTGCATGGAAAATTCCATCGCCAAAAGTCTATTTTAGATATAAAAATAGTAACATTAAATGGTTAAATACAGCAGAAGATGGGCAGTTAACTTTATGGTTTAAAAAGGAAAAAATTCAGATTTCGCGTTATCGCTATGAAATTCAGCCCCGCTGGTATCATCTGTGGTTTGGCTTACCGCTATTTCCCGAGTAGAATAGTGCGCTTACATTAAGTCTGGTAATTAAAAGTATGAATGATAAAGACCTTTCGACAAAACAAACTTTTCGTCGCTTGTGGCCAATAATAGCGCCTTTTAAAGCGGGTTTAATCGTTGCAGCAATAGCACTTATCATAAACGCAGCAGGTGACGCGTTTATGATTTCTTTATTAAAACCTTTATTGGATGAAGGCTTTGATAAGGCAGATAATGACGTTTTAAAATGGCTTCCGCTCGCGGTGTTAGGATTAATGGTTGTTCGTGGTGGGTCTAGCTTTGTTTCAACCTATTGTGTTTCGTGGGTTGCAGGTAAAGTCGTGATGAACATGCGCCGTAAATTATTTGGTCATATGATGGGAATGCCGGTTAGTTTTTTTGACCAGCAATCTACAGGAACACTGTTATCTAGGATTACCTATGACTCAGAACAAGTTGCATCATCTTCTTCTGGGGCATTAATTACAATTATTCGGGAAAGTGCTTATATCATCGGGTTGTTTGCGATGATGTTTTATTATAGCTGGCAACTTTCCCTTATTTTAATCGTGATCGCTCCTGTTGTATCAGTCACTATTCGTATTGTCTCCAAACGTTTTCGTAAGATCAGTAAAAACATGCAAACGGGTATGGGGCATGTGACGGCTAGCGCGGAGCAGATGTTAAAAGGCCATAAAGAAGTTTTAATTTTTGGTGGGCAGAAAGTTGAGACTGAGCGCTTTAATAAAGTCAGTAACAATATGCGCCGCCAAAATATGAAAATGGTAACCGCTTCAGCAATTTCAGACCCTATTGTTCAGTTAATTGCATCATTTGCATTAGCATTTGTCCTATATGCTGCGAGTTTTCCTGAAATTCGTGATCAGCTAACTTCAGGTACAATTGCTGTTGTATTTTCATCAATGTTTGCATTGATGCGTCCGTTAAAATCATTAACGAATGTTAACTCTCAATTCCAACGTGGTATGGCGGCTTGCCAAACTTTATTTGCTATCTTAGATTCTGAACAAGAGAAAGATAACGGAACCAAAGTACTTAAAGAAGTTAAAGGTGATATTAAATTTGAGCATGTCACCTTTACCTATGCAACCAAAGAGCATCCTGCGTTAGACGATGTTTCGTTTACTTTGCCAGCAGGAAAATCAGTTGCTCTAGTTGGGCGATCAGGCTCAGGTAAATCCACAATTGCAAATTTGATTACTCGTTTTTATGACATTGATGAAGGGTCTATTCAAATTGATGGCCATGACATCCGCGAATACACATTGTCTTCATTACGTAGCCAAGTCGCGTTAGTTTCTCAGCATGTTTATCTATTTAACGATACGATAGCGAATAATATTGCTTATGCAACAGATGGTAGCTACAGCCGTAAGCAAATAGAGAAAGCTGCAGAAATGGCCTATGCAATGGATTTCATTGCTAAACTTGAAAAAGGTCTAGATACCGTTATTGGCGAAAATGGTGTGATGCTTTCTGGCGGACAACGTCAAAGAATAGCGATTGCTCGAGCACTTCTACGTGACGCTCCAATTCTTATTCTTGATGAGGCGACGTCTGCACTAGATACAGAGTCTGAACGTGCTATTCAAGCGGCCCTCGACGAGTTACAGAAAAATAGAACATCTTTGGTCATTGCCCACCGGTTATCGACGATAGAAAATGCGGATGAAATATTAGTTGTACAAGATGGACGAATCATTGAACGTGGTAACCATGCATCGCTATTAGCTCAAGATGGTGCATATTCACAATTACATAGTATTCAATTTAAACAATGATAGAACGTATTTGGTCTGGTAAATCATGGCTGTATCTCTTATTACTGCCGTTATCTTTCCTTTATGGGTTAGTAACGGTAATTAGAGATATGGTTTATAAAATCGGGCTAAAACGTTCATGGAAAGCCCCAATTCCAGTAGTAGTGGTTGGAAACCTGACAGCGGGGGGAAATGGTAAAACCCCTGTTGTTATCTGGTTAGTGGAATCACTTACTAAAGAAGGCTACCGTGTAGGGGTTGTTTCTCGAGGTTATGGTGGTAAATCTGAAAAGTACCCGCTGATACTCGATGAAACAACGACAACTGAAGTTGCAGGAGATGAGCCCGTATTAATTTTTCATCGTACTAAATCTCCTGTAGCGGTTGCCCCCAAGCGTAGTGATGCAGTTAAAGCCTTATTAGAGAAATTTCCATTAGATGTGATTATTACTGATGATGGGTTGCAACATTATGCTTTGCAACGTGACTACGAAATTGTCGTTATTGATGGTCAACGTCGGTTTGGTAATGGTTGGTGGTTACCTGCAGGGCCTATGCGCGAAAGGGCTGGGCGTTTGAAAAGTGTTAATGCTGTTGTTGTTAACGGCGGTGAAGCTCAAGAAAATGAAGCCTTAATGGCCCTTGAAGGTGATGTTGCTTGTAACCTTGTTAGTGGGGAAAAACGAGCGGTTACACAATTACCTGCGGTTATCGCAATGGCAGGCATTGGTCATCCACCTCGTTTTTTTACCTCATTAGAAAACAAAGGGGTAGACGTCATTAACACTCATGCTTTTGCTGACCACCAGTCATATGAATTAAAACAGCTTTCACGGTTAGTTAAAAATGAACAAAACTTATTAATGACTGAAAAGGATGCGGTGAAATGCCGTGCTTTTGCTCAGCCGAATTGGTGGTTCCTGCCAGTCCAAGCACAATTACAGACAACTGATGCTGAAAAAATCTTAAGCGGAATAAAAAAACTTATCACAAATAACAAAAAAACTTGTCTATAACGTTTCTCTGTGATAATAATATCGCCAATGTGATATAGATCCACTTATTATGTATCTAGATGCAATACATTGATAATTGGATTTTATACTAGCTTAAATTTCACGCTCCGTTCTTTAGTTAGTCTTCATATCCTCGCATAATCTACACTGTAAAGTCGTTGTCACTGCGTTTTGTCATCATAATGTCAAAATAGACTGTTAACTTCGCAGTAGATTTGCGGTGTCTGAAATCTACATATATGAGCGTTATAAAATATGCACAATGATTTGTGCGCATGAATTGGTAAAGTTTAATTACTCTTTGATGTATTAATAGATCGGCAATTTATAAATGGGAAGCAAGAAAGAGTAATGATACAAAGATAAAAAAAATATTGTTCTCAGAACAAAAGGAGTTTTAATATGAATTTTCAATTACATATGGGTCGAGTTAAATGGTTTGATGCAAAAGAAGGTTACGGTTTTATTTCCCCATTCAATGGTGGTGATGATGTGTTTGTGACAACAAAGTCAATTGCTAATAAAAAAATCAAATCATTATTCGAAGGTCAAAACGTTGAGTTCTCTGTTACTCGTAATTCGGATGGCGTAACGGCAGCTGACGTTATTGCTTATTAAATAATAAACAGAACAATTTCTCCTGCTTATCCTCTCATCTCCTGCAGGAGATCTTATTCAGGAAGATTAAAGTTAACGGTGATATCTGCATGTGATATCCTGACTCCAAGTGAGTTAAAATCCATTCGGGAGAAAACATGGATCACCGTTTACTTGAAATCGTTGCCTGTCCTGTATGCCACGGCAAATTGAGTTATAACAAAGAAAACCTTGAACTTATTTGTAAGTTTGATCATCTAGCCTATCCCATTCGTGATGGCATTCCTGTATTGCTAGAAAATGAAGCGCGCCCTGTTTCATTAGATGAAGGCCAGTAATCATCATGTTTACGGTTATTATTCCTGCTCGTTATGCGTCAACACGTCTACCTGGTAAACCTTTGGCCGATATCCATGGCAAACCGATGGTTGTTCGAGTAATGGAGCAAGCTATTAAATCGGGGGCGAGTCGAGTGATAGTTGCGACAGATCACTCTGATGTTGCTAAAGCGGTGATTGAAGCAGGTGGTGAAGCTTGTATGACGGATCCAGATCATCAATCTGGAACTGAAAGATTGGCTGAAGTTATTGATACTTACGCTTTCTCTGACAATGAAATCATCGTGAATGTACAAGGTGATGAACCTTTAATTCCACCTGAGATTATTAGCCAAGTTGCTCATAACCTTCGGGGGAGCAAAGCTGAAATGGGGACACTAGCTGTGCCTATTTATGATGCCCATGAAGCATTTAACCCAAATGCTGTGAAGGTTGTTATTGATCACGAAGGTTATGCATTGTATTTTTCTCGGGCAACCATTCCTTGGGATAGAGACAACTTTGCGAAAAGCCAAGACACGATAGGTGATACCTTTTTACGTCATATTGGTATATACGCCTATCGTGCAGGGTTTATTCGCCGTTATATTAAGTGGGAAGCAAGTCCATTAGAAAAAATCGAAATGTTAGAGCAACTTAGGGTGCTTTGGTATGGAGAGAAAATTCATGTGGATGTTGCGAAAACTACGCCAGGCGCTGGTGTTGATACCCCTGAAGATCTTGAACTAGTTAGAAAGCAATTTATTCCGTAGTCAGCATTTTCCTGATAGCGGGAATGGCCAATATGCGATTTAGCTAAATGAAAGGTGTAATCTCAATAGATTACACCTTTTTTGTTACTATTCAGCGGTAACAACTTCAGGCGTGGCAAGTTGCTCTTCTAACGTTTGTGTATTATTGGGTTTTAAATGCCACCAAAGCGTACCAAGAAATTCATACCAAGCACGTTCACTATGACCGAAGTAATACGAGGAAGGGATATATTTCTCCCATGGATTGATTTCACTCGTGATAACTAACTGATTTGCAGGGGCTGGGAAAGGGTTCATTCCCCGTTGAGTAAACATAGTCATCGCTCGAGGTAAATGGTTAGCAGAAGTTACTAATAAAAAAGGCGATTTCCCAATAATTTTTTCAACTTCATAAGCTTCTTCTTGTGTATCTTTGGGTTCAGTGAGTGGGATCGTATCCTGTGCAGGAACCCCCAAGGATTGAGCGACTTGTGCGGCAACTTCGGCACTGCTGATAGGGCTACTTGCTTTGCCACCAGTGAAAATGAGTTTACTGCCGGGGTGGTTAAGATAAAGGCGGACGCCTTCAGTCACTCTAGGTAAGCTATTATTCAATAGGTTAGAACTTGGACTCCAATCAGGGTTATATGTAAAACCGCCTCCGAGTACAACAATGTAACGTACCTCTTGAGGTGGAGTTTCAGTGATAAGTTCATAGCGTTTATTAAATTGCTTTTCTGCAGGAGCAAGCAAAGTATCTGAAATAGGCTGTAACCCTAATAGGGTTATTAAAACTAAACTTAGGGTAGCAAATGCTTTCCCACAACGTTGCCAGCGCGTGAACCAAAGCAAAAGTAACCCGATAAACCCGACGATGAGCAATAATGGTAATGGCATCAATAGCGAACCAATATATTTTTTTAAGAGAAATAACATAACTAAGCCTATTCTTAAGGGTTATCGAACAATCGTTGTGGTGGTGTTTACAGAAAAAAAACGCAATAAAGCAGCTAAATTGGCGTAAAAATAACAAATTAGTGTTTAATAGCACTAAATTGAAATTTGCTGAGTACAATAAAGTACTATGCAAAAATATAGCGATTATCTGTTATAATTCCTGCTTTAACTGTCGCTTCGCATTGTATGTGATAAGTGCAATACAATGTGAGAATATTTCTGGTTAGCATTAATTTTCCCAGTATCAGGGTGTAATCAACCATTTTACGTTTTTTCGCGACAAATTGGCGCATAAACCGCTTTAAATAATAGATGATAGGCAACCGGATAGCACATGGCAGACCGCAACTTTGATGATATTGTCGATAAATTTGCAAAAAATATCTACGGAACGACAAAAGGAAAAATACGAGAAGCGGTAGTTTGGCAAGATTTAACTCAATTATTGTGCAGCCAATTTGAAGGGAAAACCCTAAAAATACTTGATGCAGGCGGGGGAGAAGGGCATTTTTCACGCAAACTAGCCGAAATGGGACATCAAGTGATACTTTGCGATTTATCCGAAGAGATGTTGGAGCGCGCCGGTGAACTAGCCAAGGAACAAGGCATAAGCGATAACATGCGTTTTATTCATTGTGCAGCGCAAGACATAGCTCAGTATATTGATGAACCGGTTGACCTTGTTTTATTTCATGCAGTACTTGAATGGATTAGCGATCAAAAATATGCAATTGAACAACTGGTAGATATAATTAGACCTGAAGGCGTATTTTCTGTCATGTTCTATAATGCAAATGGCTTGGTGATGCGTAACGCAATTTTGGGAAATTTTCATCTTGCAACGCCACATATTCAACGTCGTCGTAAACGCTCGTTATCACCACAAAAACCGCTTTTTCCTCATCAAGTTGATGCTTGGTTGGGTGAGTGTAATATGCAAATTATCGGTAAAAGTGGTGTCAGGGTATTCCATGACTATTTACAAAGTCGGCAGTTACAGCAGAAAGATTTTCCGGCATTGTTGGCATTAGAACAGCAGTATTGCCGTGAAGAACCCTATATTAGCATGGGGCGTTATATTCATGTCATGGCACGCAAACAAATACAAAAGGACGATTTATGAGTGATTTTTCCCAGACCGTCCCTGAACTTGTGTCTTGGGCACGAAAAAATGATTTTTCGATTTCACTTCCCGCTGAACGTTTAGCATTTTTGCTCGCGGTAGCGGTATTAAACAGTGAAAGAGTCAATGGTGAAATGAGTGAAGGGGAGCTGATTGATGCCTTTCGTGAGGTTTGCAAAGGGTTTGAACAGACGACTGAATCTTTGGCGGTAAGAGCCAATAATGCTATCAATGATATGGTTCGCCAGAAGATATTTAACCGTTTTGCTAGTGACATTGTTGAAGGTAATGCAATTTACCGCCTAACCCCTTTGGGGATTGGTATCAGCGATTATTATATTCGTCAGCGAGAGTTCTCAACATTAAGACTTTCCATGCAGCTTTCTATTGTTGCTGGAGAACTACAACGTGCCGCTGAGGCTGCTGAGGAAGGGGGCGATGAATTTTATTGGCATCGTTATGTGTTTGCTCCACTAAAATATTCAGTTGCTGAAATTTTTGACAGTATTGATTTATCGCAACGCATTATGGATGAACAACAAAATTCAGTAAAAGAAGATATTGCGGCATTATTAAATCAAGACTGGCAGGCAGCTATCGCTAACTGTGAGCAATTACTCTCAGAAACATCAGGTACATTGCGTGAGTTGCAAGACACATTGGAAGCCGCAGGGGATAAACTGCAAGCGAATTTATTACGTATTCAAGAAGCCAATATGAATGCGCCAGCGTTCTCGGATTTAGTGGATAGGCTGGTTTTTGACCTGCAAAATAAATTAGATCGTATCGTTAGCTGGGGTCAACAATCTATCGATTTATGGATTGGTTATGATCGTCATGTTCATAAGTTTATCCGTACGGCCATCGATATGGACAAAAATAGAATTTTTTCTCAGCGGTTACGTCAATCTGTTCAGCATTACCTTGATAGCCCTTGGGCACTCACTTACGCCAATGCGGATCGATTATTCGATATGCGTGATGAAGAGCTTGCGTTGCATGATGAAGAAGTCATGGGTGAATTACCCCCAGAGCTTGAATTTGAAGAGTTTAGTGAATTAAATGACAAGCTTGCAGAGCTAATGGAAATTGAGTTAGCCATTTATAAAACAGAGCAGCGGCCACTCGATGTGGGCCGTGTGTTGCATGACTACTTACTGCAATACCCACAAATACGTCATTTTGATGTTGCTCGAATTATTATCGACCAAGCTGTTAAATTAGGTATCGCAGAGGCTGATTTGGCGGGATTACCGGCAGAATGGCAAGCTATTAATGATCACGGAGCCAAGGTACAGGCACATGTCATCGACAAATATTGAACAATTTATGCCAGTTAAGCTGGCTCAAGCATTAGCTAACCCAATTTTTCCAGAGCTAGACAGCCAATTGCGTTCAGGTCGCCATATTAGTGTTGATGACCTTGATAACCACGCATTTTTAATGGATTTTCAGGAAGCATTAGAACAATTTTATGCACGGTATAACGTAGAGCTAATTCGCGCCCCTGAAGGTTTCTTTTATTTACGTCCGCGCTCAACAACCTTAATACCTCGCTCCGTGTTATCTGAATTAGATATGATGGTTGGAAAAATTCTTTGTTATCTCTATCTCAGCCCTGAACGCTTGAGTAACCAAGGTATTTTTACCTCACAAGAGTTATTTGAAGAATTGTTATCATTAGCGGATGAAAGCAAATTACTTAAATTTGTTAATCAACGTTCGACAGGTTCTGACCTAGATAAACAAAAATTGCAGGAAAAATTAAGAACATCACTCAATCGCTTACGCCGTTTGGGAATGGTGCATTTTCTGCAAAATGATTCAAGTAAATTTATTATTAGCGAATCTGTATTCCGTTTTGGTGCCGATGTACGCAGTGGTGATAACCCACAAGATGCACAGTTACGGATGATCCGTGATGGTGAAGCTATCTCT
This sequence comes from Providencia sp. PROV223, assembly GCF_028479245.1. Classification (NCBI taxonomy): domain Bacteria; kingdom Pseudomonadati; phylum Pseudomonadota; class Gammaproteobacteria; order Enterobacterales; family Morganellaceae; genus Providencia; species Providencia sp. PROV223. The sequence goes on along the minus strand of NZ_JAMPNG010000018.1, from coordinate 80,561 downwards.
CTTGACGGTGAATTATCACTAAAAGATGGTGATGAAGAGGATGGCGAAGAGAGTCAAGAACCGGCAGAAAGTGATGAGGATGAAGAATAATGATTGAACGCGGAAAATTTCGCTCACTGACGCTGGTGAATTGGAACGGTTTTTTTGCCCGAACCTTTGACCTTGATGAATTAGTGACCACGTTATCGGGTGGTAATGGTGCGGGTAAATCAACCACAATGGCGGCGTTTATTACCGCAATGATCCCCGATTTAACCTTACTTCACTTCCGTAACACAACGGAAGCCGGTGCGACATCTGGTTCGCGGGATAAAGGCTTACACGGGAAATTACGCCCAGGTGTCTGCTACGCTATTTTGGATGTATTAAACTCGAAGCATCAGCGTGTCATGGTGGGTGTGCGTTTACAGCAAGTCGCTGGGCGCGATAAGAAAGTTGATATTAAGCCATTTATGGTACAAGGCATTCCATTGGCGACAGTTCCAACGGAAATATTGACGGAAGTTATCGATGGGCGACAAGCCAAAGTCATTCCACTCAATGAACTAAAAGAACGTCTTGAGGAACAGGAAGGCGTTTTATTTAAGCAGTTTAGCTCAATTACCGATTACCATTCGACCCTGTTTGAATTAGGGGTTTTACCTAAACGTTTACGCTCCGCGAGTGATCGAAGCAAATATTATCGACTGATTGAAGCGTCACTATATGGCGGTATTTCTAGCGCAATCACCCGCTCATTACGTGATTATTTATTGCCAGAAAACAGTGGGGTACGTAAAGCATTCCAAGATATGGAAGCGGCTTTGCGTGAAAACCGTTTAACATTAGAAGCCATTCGTGTCACTCAATCAGACCGCGACTTATTCAAACATTTAATTAGCCAGGCGACTGATTATGTTTCTGCGGATTATATGCGCCATTCCAATGAAAGACGCATTCACCTTGATGCAGCACTAGCTGCGCGCAATGAGCTATTAGCCAGCCGTAAACAATTGCGAATTGAACAAGTCCGCAGTGTCGAAATGGCGCGTGAGTTGAATGAGCAGAATGGGGCTTCTACAGAATTAGAAGCGGACTACCAAGCAGCCAGTGACCATTTAAATTTAGTGCAAGCCGCGCTGCGTCAACAAGAAAAAATCGATCGCTATCAAGCAGACATCGAAGAACTGACTTATCGTCTTGAAGAACAAAGTGAAGTCGTTGCTGAAGCGACTGAAACTCAAGAAGAGTATGAGGCACGAGCTGAAGCCGCTGAAATTGAAGTTGATGAACTAAAAAACCAACTCGCCGATTACCAACAAGCTTTGGATGTGCAACAAACACGCGCTATTCAGTACCAACAAGCGTTGCATGCTTTAACGCGTGCTCGTGAATTGTGTCAACTTCCTGAATTATCCATTGATAATGCAGATGAATGGTTAGATACCTTCGAAGCGCGTGAGCAACAAGCAACTCAAACGTTATTAGCGCTTGAGCAAAAAATGAGTGTGGCGGATGCTGCTCATAGCCAATTTGAACAAGCCTATCAATTAGTTAAAAATATGATAGGGGAAGTTAGCCGCAGTGATGCATACCAACAAGCGCGTACATTATTACGTGATTGGTCATCTCAACAGCATTTAGCGGAGCGAGTGCAACCGTTACGTATGCAACTCTCTGAATTACAACAGCGTTTGAATAGCCAGCAAAATGCAGAACGTATGTTGGCGGAATTTTGTAAACGTCATGGGCAAAGCTATGAGCCAGATGAGCTTGACGCATTAATGGCTGAACTGGAAGCACAACAAGAGGAACTTAGTGTTGGTGTGAATGAGAGTGGCGAAAGGCGGATGCAAATGCGCCAAGAATTGGAACAAATTCGCCTGCGTATTAGCCAACTTTCATCTAAAGCTCCCGCATGGATTATGGCTCAAGAAGCACTAACACAGCTTAATGAGCAATCTCATGAAACGTTTGAGTCAAGTACTGCAGTGACTGAATTTATGCAGCAACTCCTCGAACAAGAAAGGGAAATAACGGTTGAACGAGATGAAGTTGCTGCGCAACGTAAAGATCTCGAAAAGCAAATTGAGCGGCTAAGCCAGCCAAGCGGTGCGGAAGATGGCCGCATGTTAGCGTTGGCAGAGCGCTTTAATGGTGTTTTGTTATCTGAAATTTATGATGATATTACCATTGAAGATGCGGCTTATTTTTCTGCATTATATGGCCCTGCTCGTCATGGTATTGTGGTTCAAGACTTATCTGTGGTCCGTAGCCAGCTCGAAACATTACAAGATTGCCCTGATGATGTTTATTTTATCGAAGGGGATCCTCAATCGTTCGATGACAGCGTTTTTGATGCACAAGAATTTGAAAGTGCGGTATTAGTCCGTTCGTCTGAGCGTCAATGGCGTTACTCTCGTTATCCTGAATTGCCTTTGTTTGGTCGTGCTGCTCGTGAAAGTCATTTAGAGTCATTAACTGCTGAGCGTGATGAGCTGGCTGAGCGTTACGCGAACCTGTCATTTGACGTACAGAAAATTCAGCGTTCACACCAAGCATTCAGTCGGTTTATTGGTCAACATATTTCGGTGGCCTTTGAAGATGATCCTGAAGCTGAAATTCGTACGCTTAATCAGAAACGTTCGGAAATTGAACGTGCTTTGGTACAGTTTGAAGAGCAAACTCAGCAACAACGTCAACAATTTGCACAAGGCAAAGAAAGCCTTGCGGCTCTTAATCGCTTATTACCTCAGATGGGGTTATTACTCGATGAAACATTGGTGGACAGAGTCGAAGAGATAAGCGAAGAGCTAACGGAAGCGGAAGAAGCCGCGCATTTTCTGAATAAGCATGGTCATGCGTTAGAAAAATTAGAACCGATTGTGACCGTGTTGCTCAGTGACCCTGAACAACATGAGCAATTACGTAAAGATTATGAGGCAGCAAAACACAGCCAACAAAATGCTAAACAACAAGCTTTTGCATTAGTCGAAGTCGTTCAGCGCCGTGCTCACTTTAGTTACAGTGATTCAACGGGAATGGTGAATGAAAATGCGGACTTGAATGAAAAACTACGCCAACGTTTAGAGCAGGCAGAAACTGAACGTACACGTGCTCGTGAACAATTGCGTCAGCACCAAGCACAAAGTGCACAGTTCCATCAAGTCCTTGCTTCGTTACGCAGTTCTTTCGATACCAAACAAGAGATGTTGAAAGAACTCGAAGTTGAAATGCAAGAGATTGGCGTAAAAGCAGATCCTGATGCTCAAGAACGTGCTCGCATCCGACGCGATGAATTGCACCAGCGGGTCATGGAAAATCGTAGTCGTATTAACCAGTTAGAAAAACAGCTGACATTATGTGAAGCTGAAATGGATAACTTACAGAAGCGTCTTCGTAAGTTAGAAAAAGACTACTATATGCTGCGTGAGCAGGTAGTGACGGCAAAAGCAGGTTGGTGTGCGGTCATGCGCTTGGTGAAAGACAATGGCGTTGAGCGTCGTCTACATCGCCGTGAGCTGGCCTATACTGACGGTGATAGCTTACGTTCGATGTCGGATAAAGCCTTGGGTGCGCTGCGTTTAGCGGTTGCGGATAACGAACATTTACGCGATGTATTGCGTTTATCTGAAGATCCAAAACACCCAGATCGGAAGATAAAATTCTTTATCGCGGTATACCAACACCTACGTGAACGTATTCGCCAAGATATTATTCGTACAGATGACCCGATTGATGCAATCGAGCAAATGGAGATTGAACTGGCGCGTTTAACAGAAGAGCTAACAGCGCGTGAGCAAAAATTGGCGATCAGTTCAAAAAGTGTGGCGAATATTATTCGCAAAACCATTCAGCGCGAGCAGAATCGTATTCGTATGCTAAACCAAGGGCTGCAAGCGGTGGCGTTTGGCCAGGTTAAAGGGGTTCGCCTCAATGTGAATATTCGTGAAAGCCATGCATTGTTACTTAGTGTGCTTTCTGAAGAAAGTGAAATGCATCAAGACTTGTTCACCAGCCAACGGTTAACATTCTCTGAAGCGATGGCGAAATTGTATCAACGCCTTAACCCACAAGTGGATGTTGGGCAGCGGTTGCCACAAACGATAGGTGAAGAACTACTTGATTACCGTAATTACTTAGAGTTAGACGTCGAGGTGAACAGAGGTTCAGATGGCTGGCTAAAAGCGGAAAGTGGGGCGTTATCAACGGGTGAAGCGATTGGTACTGGGATGTCGATCTTAGTGATGGTCGTACAGAGCTGGGAAGAAGAGTCTCGTCGTTTACGTGCGAAAGATATTATTCCTTGTCGTTTATTATTCTTAGATGAAGCTGCGCGATTAGATGCTAAATCTATTGCGACGTTATTTGAGCTGTGCGATAGGCTTGAAATGCAATTGATCATTGCAGCACCAGAAAATATTAGCCCAGAGAAAGGTACGACGTATAAATTAGTTCGTAAAGTGATTGGCACACATGAGCATGTGCATGTTGTTGGCCTAAAGGGATTCGGGCAAGAAAACCTGAATGTACAAGCACCAACATTGCAGTAATAGTTTTTATAAATGAAATAAAAGCCGGTATTTATAACTAAATACCGGCTTTTATATTTAAGAAATAGTATAAAAGCGATTTTACAAAATTACTCATTAATTTGAATAAAACCCGAAAACATATTTTCCTCATGATAAAAACCACTTTTTATATATGGAATTAAGTGGCGAAGAAAGCATTAGTTAAAGCTTTTAATTAAAATAAATTTCATCTATGTTTAAGGCACCAATAAATGTTTGAATTTATCTATGATGAAAATAATTCTTTTTCTCACTAATTGTTAACGTAACTGCATATAATCTGAAAAAAGGAAAATTAGTCTATTCCTATAACATTACTGCTAAAATTAAATACAATAAAATTGTAATTATAATAAAAATATTGTTATCCATGTAGTAAATTAAGGTGGATGTATGGCGAAGAGAAGAGTGCGAGCTCTGCAAGTCTCAGTAATATGCGGGTTGATGGCGTTACAATTTCCTGCATTTTCAAACGAAGAAAATACGCAGCAAAGTGTTTCTGAAGTTCAAACGATAGCTTCAGTTAAACCAACAGAAAGTTTAGCCAAAATAACACAGTCGCTTCCTGCGGATGTGAAACCCATTTTTTCTACGCAATTAGCAAAACTATATGCTGATAGGCAAATGCAGCTATTGTGGCAAGATGAAACAGCAATTAGCCAATTTCAACAGCAATTGGCAGAATTATCTCTTGCTGGCGTTCAGCCGCAATTCGGGGAATGGTTGGCGATATTGGAAAATAACCAATTAAATGAGTTGGGCCGTGACGCTATTTTGTCTGATGCCATGCTTGGCTATTTACAGTATTTATCTTCGATAGAAGCGAGTGGGCAGTATTGGTTATACACGAATCGGCCATATAAAATTATTGCGCCCACGACGGCTCAAATGAAACCATGGCTAGATGCAGTTGAGTCTAATAACCTAAGTAGTTGGGTAAAATCACAGGCGCCAAATCATCCAATGTATTTGCCAATGCGCAAGGAAATGTTGAAATTATTGGCGATGCCTGAAGATAATTTGGAAATTGTGGGAACGAAAACATTAAAGCCAGGGCAGTCTAGCGATGATGTGGTTATGTTACGTCAAATCTTACAACGTGAAGGGTTACTTGAAGGTGGAAGTGTAACCGAAGAAATTGAACCTCCTGAGACAATGGCTCAAGTCGCAGAACAGGCGGTTGAACAAACAGTCGAACCAACAGAAACACCAGCGAGCGCTGTGTCGAAAGTCTATGACCAAGAACTCGTCGAGGCTGTAAAAAAATTCCAATTACAATATGGTTTAGAAGCAGATGGTGTGGTTGGAAAAGGTACGCGTGTTTGGCTAAATATGCAGCCTAAGCAGAAAGCGGGTTTAATGGCACTTAATATTCAGCGCTTGCGTATTATTCCTGCAAGTAGTGGTACCGGAATTTTAGTCAATATTCCTGGCTATTCTTTAGATTTCTATTTAAATGATGAAGTGATTTTAGATTCAAAAGTGATTGTTGGTCGTGCTGATCGCAAAACACCGATCATGAGTAGTGCACTAAATAACGTGGTTATTAATCCGCCTTGGAGCGTGCCAACCAGTATGGCTCGTAAAGATATCGCACCAAAAGGAAAGCAAGATCCAAGTTATTTTAGCCGTAAAGGGTATACAGTGTATTCAGGTTGGGGCTCCGATTCGTACGAAATTGATCCTTATGCGATAGATTGGGAAAATATCACCCCAGCGAATTTCCCATATCGCATTCGACAAGCCCCTGGCCCTACCAATTCATTAGGGCGCTACAAGTTTAATATGCCGAGTTCAGATGCGATTTATTTACACGATACACCAAACCATAGTTTATTTAATCGTAATGCACGTGCAATAAGCTCTGGATGTGTGCGAGTGAATAAAGCAAGCGAATTAGCCAGTATTTTGTTAGGTGATGCTGGTTGGGAACAAAAACGAATTGATGGTGCATTGAAAGAAGGCGCAACACGGTATGTGAATATACCCGATAGGATCCCAGTTTTTCTGTACTATCAAACTGCTTGGGTAGACAAAGACCAGCAACCACAATATCGAGCCGATATTTATCAGTATGATAATTCGATTAATAATGCAGATAAATATTTGCCAATATTGAAAAAGATTTTACACTAATTGTTTATTTAAAAGGGGAGTTTTTCTCCCCTTAGATATTTAAATTAACTGTCTGAATATTCTTTGCTGTACATTTCCATTCAGCAAAATTCCACTAAAATCCGTTTTTATCCTGTTTATTCTATTGTTTTATGGCTATTCAGCCATTACCATTTTATTCACCTTTGAAAAAGGCAGCATAATTTGTGTTTTAAATTGCATGTTTCGAGCGGTTTGAGTGATAAAACTCTCTTTTTGACGAAAATTGCAATAAAATTTCTGTGAAGTATGCATATCTTTACATTATTATACATTAAAGCTAGGCATGATTTGCTAGACTCAATAGGTTGCCAAAATTTTATCTATTAATACTGAATTTATTAGAGTCTGAGCTATCACCTATGGATATAATTGATCAATCCCGCAGAAAATGGTTAGGTATTGGGGCCGCAACGATTGGCCTTAGTTTATTACCAAGCCATGTATTTGCTGCAATAACGACCCCTCGACCACGTATTTTACGTTTTCAAAATATTAATACAGGCGAATCGTTAAAAACTGAATTTTTTGATGGGCGCCGCTACAATAAGTCTGAACTAGCACGTTTAAATCATTTTTTCCGTGACTATCGTTGTGACAAAGTGAAAACCATCGACCCCAAACTGTTTGATCAAATCTATTTATTACAAATGATGATGGGAACAAATAAACCTGTGCAGCTTATTTCTGGTTATCGTTCTCTAGAGACTAATAATAAATTACGCAGTAAAAGCTCTGGTGTGGCGAAAAAAAGCTACCACACACGCGGGCAGGCAATGGATTTCCATATTGAAGGTTTACAGTTGAGCAATATCCGTAAAGCCGCATTGAAAATGAAAGCGGGTGGCGTTGGTTATTATCCTCGAAGCAATTTTATACATATCGATACAGGACCAGCAAGAACGTGGTAATCTGTGCATAGGTGACATAGATTACGGAGTAATTGCTCGATGAAATATACTATTATCCCAGTAACACCGTTTATGCAAAACTGCCAAGTTATTTGGGATGAAAATACGTTAGATGCAGTTGTTGTTGATCCCGGAGGAGAAGCGGAAAAATTAATTTCTACTATTGAAAACCTTGGGTTGAAGTTAACTAAAATTCTGTTAACTCATGGCCATTCTGATCATATCGGTGCATCAGCTATCCTCTCTAAGCACTTTTCAGTGCCTATTTATGGCCCACAAAAAGAAGACGCTTTTTGGATTGAAAACCTTGCAGAGCAAAATGCGATGTTTTACATTGGCGAATGCCCTGATTTTACGCCAGATTACTGGTTAGAAGAAGGGGATAAAGTAACTTGTGGCAATATCACATTTGACGTGTTGCATTGCCCCGGTCATACACCTGGCCATATTATTTTTGTGAATCACGCTGATAAATTAATTTCAATGGGTGATGTATTGTTTAAAGGGGGAGTCGGGCGAAGTGATTTCCCACGCGGTAACCATCAAGACTTAATTTCTTCTATTAAAAATAAAGTATTACCTCTTGGTGATGATTTTCAATTTATACCAGGTCACGGGCCGATGTCTAATCTCGGTTTTGAACGAAAAACAAACCCTTTCTTGCAAGATGAACAACCAGTTTGGTAATTAAAAACTATTCATATTATCCATTGATGCCTCATTATTGAGGCATTTTTATTTTTATGAGTGTAGTTAAATTTACTCCTAATTTTATATTACTTATGGAATGAAAGTATTGGTTTTGCTATTTTTCTATTTTAAATAATAATTATGGATAATTACTAGATGAAAGAAAATGACCAAACTATTAATTTCATGCAATATAATTTATATAATTATATTAATGCTCCTAAAAACAAAACATTTTTTATCAATATGATGACTGAGTATGGTATCAATCATAGTCAATCACCAGGTTATTGTTATGGGTTGACAAATGAGTTTTTAATCTATGAAATAAACAATAAAGGTGCTGATTACATTCAGCAATTGAATTATTTATATGATATTATTAATTTTGATAGCGAGGGTTTATCTGCAATAGATAAAGTAAAGTATGATGCTTTGAAAATGCACGCCCAAGTTTTATTGAATGACTATATTTATGGTTTTATTAAAATTCAGGGAATTCATAATAACACATTAAGGAATAAAACTTATTTTGATAGCCTAGCCTATGATGAAATTAATAATAGAGTTTTTCGTGATTATCTTAATGATATAATTGATAAAAATTTTAATAAAGCAGTAAATGAAAATAAAAAAGATAAAGTGTATTATCAGTATCTTTATGAATCTCAAAAAATAAAACTTAAAGAATATATCAATGCACTATATGTAGGAGAAGATTTCTTTAATACAAAGGAAGGAGAGATTATTAGTTCTGACCCTATATTTTTAAAATTAAAAGATAGATTTATTCGGGGTGGGGAGGTATTAGGAAATAAATACTCCGTCTCTGATGCAAAATTTTTTATTGATTCGATATCTGAAATTGTTAATAGAGATAATTATTTAAAGTTAGAATTAATAAATAAAAAACGAGGTGTTCAAGGAAATAATATACATCAGAATTATTCATTCAATACATTAAAGGGAACGACAGTCAAGAGGTTTAAGGACGTCGTTATTGGCCATACAGCTAAAAATAAAACACCACTCTATTATCAATTGATTTTAGGTAACCACGTAGTTGTTGTTAGCGCAAAGTATAACAATAAAAATAAATCATGGGAATATAAATTCTTTGACCCTAATTATGGTGTTGCGATGATTAACAAACAGGTTGATTTTTTTCTTATTTAGATAGTCATATTAAGAAAATTGCTAAAGAAAGCAAAATACCTATTTTTGAGAATGATTATAATATAGCTGTTAGTGAGTTTGTAAAAAATGGAAATAGTGGGATTGATTTTAAAAAAATAAATAATACCAGTTTAAAAATAACTGAAAATGTACTTTTAGCTGAGAGGGGAATCACTTATCAGAAGAAGGGGAGTAAGTGTAAAATAATATATAAAGAATTTAATCCGGAAAATTGTTTATTAAAAATTAAGGTTGTCACAGGGAGCACAGAGTTTATAGCATATACGGATATTTTAGACGGACAAGACCTTTATACACGGATAATTAATAATCCTGAAACTATAGCAAAAATTAAAAAAGATGTTTTTATCTCTCAAGATGGATATAAAATATATTCGATAAATAAAAATTTCGACATCAAGACCTTTGAAAATATCAATAAAAGCCATAATAACCAAAACATTGCAAGGGATTATATTCGTACCAACTTGCATTTAAAACCGTTATCCAGTAATGAACCTAAGGCTATTACAGGGATCCCAGAAAATCATCAACGAGCCATTACGCAAGTTGCTAATGACTATAATGTTATTATAGGTATGCGACCTATTGATTATAAATCGACAAGTTTAATCGCTTCTGGCTTATATGGCAGTAAAGGGCTCATGATTAAAGGTAAAAGTTCAGATTGGGGGCCTCATAGTGGCTTTATTCCTATTTTGCAGCAGTTTGCTAAAAAATCAGGCCGGGATGAGCAAGAAAAATATAATGGTTATATAACGCAGTCTATTGAGCAAGGGCATGCAAAGCCGGTAATACTTGAAGTAACTCATGAGCGTATGAATGAGCTACTTAAATATGGGGCTGTGACTTCATTGGTGGATATAGGCAGGGGGGACCATATAAGAAGAACAACTGCCAAAGTGGATAATGTACCACATAGTTTTATTCTGAATAATATAACACGAGGAGAAACTAAGTTATGGCAAGTCTTTTATCAGTCTGGTCATAAAACAGCTCCTTTCCTGGTAGTCGGTGACCCTAAAACAGGGAAAGCTATGACAGCAGATTATGATCTCTTTAGTGTTATCTATCCAGTTTCTGAGCTAGAGCATTACGTTAAAGTGTCAGAAATGCCTTCATGGCAAGAGTGGAAAGCGAGTGTTAACTATGATGAACTCACAAATGAACAGAAAAAGCTTTATCACAATGAAGCTGAATATAATAAAAGAGAGGGGAAAGATAATGGTATTACGAATGCAAAAATCAAGGAGATTAATCAAGAGTTAAATAAAAAATTAGAGCGCCCCATTGGATTAGAGTTAGTACATCATGGGGCTGATGATGCCAATCCTGGAAGTGTGATGAAAGATAACTTTCCGATTGCTTTTTTCTTACCGGATAAATTAAAAGGAAAAAATAAATTATCAGGAACACGTCAGTCGATAGGTACATATTTCCAAATGAATTCATCGGGTGCGGTTATTATTAATGATGTTGAAAGCCTTTCAAATTTTCAACAGTTATTAATCAATGAGGGATATCGTGCTCCTCTTAATGCTAACTGGCGTGAAGGGGAATATGCTGAATACTTTAATCCAAAAAGAAAAATATCGGATAGCTATATTAATGCAAGTAGAGAGATACAGCGTAAGAAAAGTATTCCTATCGCTGTGCGAAATTTTATTGAAGGTAAAGAAACTCAAAGTGGATACATTGATAATATTGAAAATAATTTCGGTAAACCGTTTGCCAAATTAGAGTGGCAGCCACACCACCAGCTAACTGTATTACTAGAAAAAATAGCGTTAAAAGAAATTTCTATTCAAGATATCAATAAGACAGATCACGCTTATTTATTGACGTATTTTTCAGATGGAAATGGAAATATAGATATTAAAAAATTAAAAATTGCAGTATCAGACCCGTTAGTTAACCGAAAACTAAATGAATATCTAAGTCAAAACGCTGAAACGAATATATTATCATTAGAGTTGCTCTTAGAACCCTCAATATCAAGTAGTTATAAACAACAAGCGAGTGATATTCAGACATTATTGATCGCGATAAAAAATGATTTATCAATATTAAATCACTTAAGTGAGCGTTCGCAGAATATATTAATGAAACTATTTCCTGCTGGGGATAGAATAGATAAAGGTAAAATTTTAGAGTTAGTGACTGATAATCATAAACTGATTTCATTTAACAATAGGTTAAATGAGTTTAGTGAACTATCTTCAGCTAATTTTATTGGGGAAAATGCACCATTCAAAAAATATTCTTTTACAGAAGCGTTTTATTTTTATGAACAGAGCCAAGCACAGCGATTGGCACAATTTAACCAACAATTAATGTATGGTAATAAGGTTGAGTTACTGAACCATGGGGTTATTCGTTCTGGCTCTCAAAACCGAGGTATGGATCAAACGTTGGGGGGGACATACGCGATTGAATTTTATTTAGCAGACGGTCATTTAGCACGAGACTTTATTGAACGTAAATCGCAAATAGAGCAAGCTATAGTGAAAAATACATCGACATCAGCAGAAAGATCACTGTTGAAAAAGATGGAACAGTATAGCCAATATATTAATATTGAAGTTCACAAAAATGGAATATCAATAGCGGATCAACCGATAGGAAATCTGTTTTCAGCAGTTACAGATACGAATAACGTAATAATATTCTTAAAGGGGAAATCGGTAACTTACACCGTCACTCATGTGCAACGTAATGGAGGTTATGAAATCAGCTTATTTGATCCTCAAGGGATTCAGTTAAGTGTAAAAAACAGATCTTCTCAGCAAGCTCAGCAGCAATTCCAACGGAAAATTAAGCATTATTTTAGTGAAAACCTCCAACTTTCTAATGGCGAATTTAGAGCAGACTTCCAGTTTATTGACTTGGATTCGACAGGTTTTAAAACCGTATTGTCTTCTATGCGTAACCAACGACAAACAATTATTGACCAAGCTGAATTTACACTACCAAAAAACCGCTGGGTCACGCTCAATGGTGAAAAAATTGCTTTTGCCAAATTACAACAACTTAGTGCAACTATTAAAGGAAAACCGATTTCTCTAGGCGACCTAAAATCCATTGATTTACATAATAAAATCCGTTTTTCTCCTGATAAACTAGCGATGTATTTCACACTGATGGAAGGTGGAAAAGAAGATCTCGCTTTCATTAAAGTGTTCCATGAGCAATTAAAATCAGCAGATATCCATCAGCTAGTCGAGCGCCAAGTTAATTTTGCTGAATCGGGGGTATTGAAAAGACAGTTTAAATATTTAGCGAATAATGTTGATGCTCAACAGGAGACTATAGCGCCTTCCACTTTAGCTAAGGTTCGTCAAGCAGGTCATAAGCTTCCTCAATTTCAGCGCATAGCCAATCGTGCTGGTCAACTAATGGGCGCAACCGGTGCTATCCAAAGCCTGATCAGCGCGTATGCAATTTTGGACAAATTAGATAACCCAGATCTTAGTGACGAAGAAATTAAAGAGCTAGAAAAACAGTTTTATTTACTTGCTGCGTCTGCTCTATTTAATTATGGCGATATGATAGTGCAACCAATGCTATTAAATATCGCATCAGGTAAGGGTGCGACTTCGTTAGTCCGCGCGAGGATCGCCACGGGGACGGTGGTGATTTTCAATTTGGTGGGGATGGGAATTGATATCTATCAAGCTTACGACAGCTTATCTAAACTGGACAGTGTAACAGACCCTAAACAGCGCCAAGACCTTATTGTGAATGCTTCTTTCTCTATTGCGAGTGCGGTGATCAATGGGGTCACCGTTATTGGTATCTTAGTGGGGTCTTCTACAATTCCAGTCGCTGGGCTAGTTATTGGTGGGATCTTACTGGTAGGAGGCTGGATTTATAGCGGCGTTCGTGCGGTTGAAAACATCAAACAAGTTATTGATATTGATTGGGATCGTGAATTAGAAGAAGGGATCCGCGGTGCTTTAGGCTTAGACCCAACCTTACGTAGCCAGCAAGAGATGAATATACAGCATTATATTAATGCGTTCAAAGAGCAAGATTGGCATATGGATCTAGCTTTATTTGAAAATAATATTCTACAGGCAGGATTTGCTCATCACCTCAGTATTATTGAAAAGCCGACTTATGAAAATGAGCCGAAATATTATTTAGTTGATAATTATGGTAATTATTTCTACGGTAAGCTGGGAAATCTATATATGGGGGCGGGGGATACTTCTGTGCGGTTTGTACGTAAAGGGGCTCCCACATTTACGGCTGATGAGATTGATTTTATTTTAAAAAATAAAATTGTCAGAACCACCGCGTGGTTTAAAAATTTAAAGGTTTTATATGAAAAAATGGGCTGGTCTATTCGCCATAATTTTCGCCTTCAATCAAAAGAGAAAGCGGTATTTGACCTTAAAAATATCGGAAGTATCGCCACTCACGAGCGTTACTCTTTAAATTCTGCTTATAAGAGCCCGTTATTTGAGGCATTTAAAGCACGACATCAAATTTTAGATAATGAATTATCATTACCCCTGCAATATCAGTTAATAAATTCTAACCCGGAACAAATTAGTTTTTATTCGAAAAAAACGGAGTTTGGCGTCTTAGGGCAACATATGCTCAGAGAAAACGAACGTGCTTTTAGTGAGCATATAGTGAATAACAGCCAGCGGACAGCGTTATATATTGAAAATACTAATAGCGAAGGAACCAGCTGGAATACAGCGAATGGTAATGATGTTGTCATTGGTAAAAAAGTACAGAAAAATGCCTTTCAGGTGTTATCAGGTGAGAAATATTTTGCGGGAGGAGATGAGAGCGATCTATTTTTTATCCGAGATAGCTGTTTAACCTCGTTAACATCGCGAGAAGATAACAAGCCGACTAAGTACCTTGACGGTCAAGGAGGGCAGGATATCGTCATTATTGATAACCTACCCGATGGCTACCGAGTGTCTGTAGACTTAAACGAAAATAGGCTGCATTACCAAAGAGGAGGGGATCATCCTTTTATTCCCGTTGCGCATTTGCAAAATATGGAAAATGTGATGGTCAGGGGGAATAGCAATGATCATTTACAGGGGAATGACACTGCAAACATACTGGATGGTGGACTAGGTAAGGATATCTTAGAGGGTAAAGAAGGGGATGATAAACTCATTTTAACGCAAGGAATTGCAGCTGGTGGTGATGGAAATGACAACTATCATATTCGCCGCTATGAGTGGCTTGAACATGTTGATGACTTGTACCTTACAGAGCGTTATTTCGACAGGAAAGAGAAAGCAGTTAAAACGCGAAAGTCTCTTAACCCTAGCTATACAGAAGGTAGCCATCAGTTTCAGGCAAAGGTGGTTATTAAAGAATCTAATTATTTACAAAGCAGAGTCACTTTAGAATATTTTCTAGATGAAATAAAGCATGTTCAAATAGACGGCAACAACTTGGTTTTAACACTCAAACAGCCAAAAAGTAGTATAGATGGACATTTTTTTCAACATGTGGAAAGTGAAGTCACCATTGTCCTCGAAAATGTGCAAGACGCGGCTTTGAAGGCACCACATCATGGATATCAGCTACAAACTCTTGATGGTTGGGTGATGACAACAGTGAAAGATGAAAAACATCCTAACCAGTATTTCAGCTTAACTTATGTACAAGAAAGTGATCAACTCCCCTCTACAAACGGAAAATCCGTCAAAATAGATGAATCTGCGGGGGTTATAACGATAAACCAATCTCGTCATTATAAAAAGCCTACATGGGGATGGTTTATTCCAATAGGCTATGCTGAGCAGTTAACCTACCGTGGAAACAGCGAAAATAATGTATTACCCCTGATAAAATTAGGTAGCCATATTGAAGTTAGCCATGGAATAGATACCTATCAAATTGTGCAAGGCAAAGAAGAGTATGGTGAGGTTGAGTTTGATTTCTCTAAAGTAAATGACAGTTTTACAGATAAAGACAGCCTGTGCCTATTGTTACCTACAGAGAATGGTTATTCACTCTATAAGGATGATGGGCAGCTATACAGCGTAGATAAATTTGGGCAAAAAAAATTGGCTATTAAATTTAGCAACGTAGGTAATAAGATCTCTAATGCTGTTTTAATCCAAGATAAGCATAGCAACTTATTTAAAGTCAATTTACAGGCAAACCGCTTATCACCAGTAAACCCAGTTAAAGAAAGCAGCACGAGCGACGATGAAATTATATT
This sequence comes from Providencia sp. PROV223, assembly GCF_028479245.1. Lineage (NCBI taxonomy): Bacteria > Pseudomonadati > Pseudomonadota > Gammaproteobacteria > Enterobacterales > Morganellaceae > Providencia > Providencia sp. PROV223. Next base: position 64,851 of record NZ_JAMPNG010000018.1, on the reverse strand, counting down.
ACCGATAGGGTATCTATCTGAAAAGAATGTCATTGATGGGCAAAGTGGTGACGACACTATTATCAATAAAGGATTAGAAAGCAATGTTCTGCTGGGGGGGGATGGCAATGACAATATTAAAGTCATCGGTGGAAATAATCTCTTATATGGTGGTACGGGAGATAACTCTATTAGTGGTGGGTCTGGGGATGATTTGCTGCTATCAAGTCAGGGAAACGATACGCTAATGGGAGGCGTAGGGGATGACCACTATATCATCGATGGTAACCAGCCGGGTAAGGTATATATTAAAGACCAGATTGGGAATAACCATATTCATTTAATCAATTTTAAACATCAGCCAACTGAAAAGAGTGATACAGAATACCAGTTTTATGAATCATCAGCTGGCAAGCTTGTCAAAATTAAGGTTTCTATCGATGATGATGAGGGTAAATTCAATATTCACCACTATGAGCGGCTGGATGAAAAATTTAGCTCCTCCACGAGCCACGGGATGGCCCCGCTCGTTAATTATCTCTCTGAAAAACTCCATAAAGCCAAACAGTCAGGGGAGTTTACCACTTGGAAACCCATTGATGAGCTTACAAGCACATTAAATGGAGTGGTAGCCAATGACGGAGCGAGACCTTTAAACCTAACATTGAAAGATGATGGGATTGTATTACAACAGGATTGCAAGAGAAATAATTGGCTTATTGATACCTTAGCCGGCAATGATAATGTCATGGATATGTCTCAACAAGGGCGTATTATTAAGGGGGGGAGTGGTAACGATAAGCTGATTACCCTAGGCGGTGAAAATGTACTGTATGGCGGGCAAGGTAATGATGTTCTACTGGCACAAGGGATGCATCAAGATGTACTAATCTCTTTAGATGGAAAAGACCAATTAGCGGGAACTCAAGGTGATGACCTCTATATTGTCAGCGGTCATGGAAAAGGTGATGTGAAGATCACGGATGTTGAGGGACGCAATCAAGTGGTTCTAATTGATTTTAATACTGAAGAAGTTAGTTATAAACAATTGTCTGCTAAGGTTGCAGAAACAACATATCGCTCAAAGAGTGGAAGGCAAGTGACGCTATCTCATAACAACCATGTTGGGTCAATGCATAGTGTCATGCAGGTGCGTCATTTCAATAATTACAAGGAATTATCGAAACAACATATAGAGCAAACCATTGATCGCTTGGTTCAGTTATTTGTTGAAGAGCGCATTGATTACGAACGAAATCTCGACCTTAGTATCACTAATGATAATTACCGGAAGAATTGGGGAGCGGTACAAATAACGGAGCGCTTCCTTAGCCATCTTAAATAGTTTTTTATAAAAAATGCCAGTCAGTAACGTAACTGACTGGCATGATATTAAAAACGCTGTTTTATCGTTTTCAATGCTTAATTTTTAATGCATCCGAATAATTACAGCACTTTCACGATAGCGTCACACAATGGAACCATGTTCTCAAGTGTTAAGCCTGCTACGTTAATACGGCCAGAACTTACCGCATAGATACCAAATTCGCTACGTAGACGCTCTACCTGCTCTTTTGTTAGGCCACTGAAGGAGAACATACCATTTTGGTTGATAATGAAGCTAAAGTCTTGTTTAGCGCCTTTTTCTTCCAATGTTTTCACTAACAGTTGGCGCATGCGCTTAATACGCTCACGCATTGCGGTTAATTCTTGGATCCACTCCGCTTTTAACACGTCATCAGAAAGGATGGTTGTTACCACTGCGGCGCCGTGTGCTGGTGGGTTTGAGTAGTTTGCACGAATAACAGCTTTCGCTTGGCTGAATGCGCGCTCTGCGTTGTCACTGTCTTTGGCAATGATGGTACAAGCGCCGACACGCTCATTGTATAAACCGAAGTTTTTAGAAAATGAGCTCGCCACAATCATTTCAGGGTTGTTTTTGGTGAAAATACGCAGGCCTTCGGCATCTTCATCTAAGCCTTTTGCAAAACCTTGGTAAGCAAAGTCAAAAACTGGTAATAAGCCTTTTTCCGCACATAATGCGGCGAGTTTTGTCCATTGCTCAGCGGTTGGGTCAATACCCGTTGGGTTATGGCAGCAACCATGTAAAACAATCACATCACCCGCTATCGCAGATGATAAGCTGTTAAGCATGCCATCGAAGTCCATACCGTGCTTAGCAGCATCATAGTAATTGTAAGTCAGTACTTCTAAGCCAGCAGCTTCAAAAATATTTTTATGATTAGGCCAAGTAGGGTTGCTGATCCAAACACGTTTTGCATTGGTTTGCTTGGCAATAAAGTCAGCGGCGATACGCAGGGCACCAGTACCACCCGGTGCTTGCGCTGTACGTGCACGTTTCAAGGTGACAATTTCATGTTGTGCACCGAATAACAGTTCTTGTGTTACACGGCCAAATTCTGGCATTCCGCTAATCGCAAGATAGTTTTTGGTGTTTTCGTTATCCAGCAGGTATTTTTCTGCTTTTTTAACAGTATCAAGCACAGGGGTTTTCCCTGATTCGTCTTTATAGACGCCAATACCTAAGTTGATTTTATTATCGCGGGGATCAGCACGGAAACTATCAGCAAGACCTAAGATTGGGTCAGCAGGGGCAGAAGTAATTTTTTCAAACATGTTGTCGATTCCAAAGCTCTGTAGTGGTACCCACACAGTTCCTAGGGTATGAAGGCATAAGTGAGAATGCGGTTGGCTATCCTTGCTTGTTATCTGCCCAGACCATACGAAACTCGCGGGTGTAGCTGAAAACGGGTTTAGTCGAACGAGTCGAGTTCTCAGGGTAACGTGATAAAGGCTTTTTGCCAACCGTTTTACCAAAAATTGGCGAGATCTTGTGAACTAGGTAGGAATTGCATGCAATCTGACCATAAATATCTATAAAGATGGTGAATCAGTCTGTCTTATTGATAATTCTAGTATTTTTGTAGAAGAGGAATTTATGCTAGAGATGAAAAAGAGAAATAAAAAAGCAGCACCGAAGTGCTGCTTGCAAAAACATGTTACCGTTTTCTAACTTATCAGTTAACTGATAATTAGAATTGGTAAACTAAACCTAAACCAACAACGTTATCAGTGTTGATGCCTTCAGCTTTAGTGAAGTCATTGTCTTTTAACAGGTTGATTTTGTAATCAACAACTGCAGACATGTTTTTGTTGAAGTAGTAGTAAGAACCTACAGAGATATATTTAACCAGGTCTTTATTACCGTTAGCACCTAAGTCTTTACCTTTAGATTGGTTATAACCAATAGATGGTTTCAGACCGAAGTCGAACAGGTATTGTGCAACTAACTCAACGTTTTGAGTTTTGTTTGCGATACCATTTTTACCGTAGCGAGTCATGTTCAGTGTTTCACCGTACATTGCTGCTAAGTAAACATTGTTAGCGTCGAATTTACCACCGACGTTCCATGCTTGAGCTTTATCACCACCAGTGATTGCTTTTTGGTCTGGAGTACGGGAAGAGTTAGAGTAACCACCACCCAGTGATACGCCCCATCCTAAGTCATAAGCAGTTGATAAACCGAAACCGTCACCGTTGTCTTTGCGTGCACCAGACTCAGAACCAGACAGGTTGTCGTCGCCGTTTTTACCTTGGTATTGCAGAGCGAAGCTCAGGCCATCAACATAACCAAACGCGTTGTTGTTACGGTAAGTTAACAGGTTACGGTTACGGCTAGTCATGAAGTTGTCAGACTGAGCCATAGTGTCCGCGCCCCATAATGGGAATACGTCGGTCCATGCGTTCGTGTCATAAACCACACCGTAGTTACGGCCGTAGTCGATTGAACCGAAATCAGCAAATTTCAGACCAGCATACGCTAAACGGTTTTTGTTTTCGCCTTCGTTTTCGCCTTTGTTAGTTTTGGTTTCCCACTCGAAACGACCGAAACCTGACAGTTGGTCAGTGATTTGAGTATCACCTTTAACACCTAAACGAACGCGTGAATCATCACCGTCTTGGCCGCTATCGCCTTTAGCGAAATAGTGACGAACGTCAACTTTACCGTAAACGTCTAATTTGTTGCCGTCTTTGTTGTATACTTCAGCTGCGTTTGCTGCACCAGCAGCTAACAGAGCTGGGATAACCATTGCAAGAATATTGCGTTTCATCATTATTATTACCCTCATTGGTGTTATTCGGACACCTGCCACTGCCAAAAATAATTCGCAAAAAATAATTGGAACTATTTGTGAGAGATTAGTGTCGTCTATGTCGGCGACCAGTGTTCCATTGCTAAATAAAATTATCTACCCTCAAAGTGCTACAAAATCAAAGATTCTGAAACAAATGGTAACTAGATGTTTCAAAATGTAAAAAACAGGGTAATAAATAACCACTCATCGTACCAGTTTAAAAAATATTACAAAAATTAGGGAACTTTTTCAAAAGACCAATTGAGTTTTTTTTGAGCAGTTTAGCGAGTGTAAAGCGGTTATTTATCACTAGTAAAAAGAGAATAGCGAGATTAAAAAGCAGATTATTCTTAGCACTAGCAGATTGCTGGCTGTTTACGGAGAATAATAAGGTGATAACGTAAAAATTGTGATCTGGTTATCATGTGGCTGCAATTCGATGTAACGAGATGAGATAGTTGTACAGCGAAAGTATATTAGGGCTGAAAAGTAACGGGCCAACATCAGCTGGCCCGTAAATTAGGGTGTTAATACAGAAAAGCCGTTATTAGAACGCTGCATTTCTTGGGGTACGTGGGAATGGAATTACTTCACGCACGTTACCGACACCAGTGACATAAGCCACTAAACGCTCAAAACCAAGGCCGAAACCTGAGTGAGGAACGGTGCCATAACGGCGCAGATCACGGTACCACCAGTAATCTTCTTTATTCATGCCCATTTCTTCAAGGCGGGCATCGAGCATATCAAGACGTTCTTCACGCTGTGATCCACCAATGATTTCGCCAATACCCGGTGCTAATACATCCATCGCAGCAACGGTTTTGCCATCTTCATTGAGGCGCATATAGAACGCTTTGATGTCTTTCGGGTAGTTTTTCACAACCACAGGGGCTTTAAAGTGTTGCTCAGCAAGGTAACGCTCATGCTCAGACGACATATCGACGCCCCAATAAACTGGGTTTTCGAATTTTTGACCACAAGTTTCTAGGATTTTAATGGCATCCGTATAATCAACTTGTGCAAAGTCTGAGTTAACAAAGCTTTCTAAGCGGTTGATAACGTCTTTATCAACACGTTGTGCAAAGAATTCTAAGTCATCACGGCGTTCTTCAAGAGCGGCTTTGAAGGCGAATTTCAGCATTTTTTCTGCAAGGCCTGCGACATCGTCTAAAGAAGCAAAAGCCACTTCAGGTTCGACCATCCAGAATTCAGCTAAGTGACGGCTAGTATTTGAGTTTTCAGCACGGAAAGTTGGGCCGAAAGTGTACACTTTGCTAATAGCCGTTGCGTAAGCTTCACCGTTCAACTGGCCTGAAACGGTTAAGAATGCTTCGCGACCAAAGAAATCTTCGCTAAAGTCAACTTCACCTTTGTCATTACGTGGCAGATTGTTGTAATCCAACGTGGAAACACGGAACATTTCACCCGCGCCTTCGGTGTCTGACGCAGTGATCACTGGAGTTGAAACCCAGAAGTAGCCTTGTTCATCAAAGAAACGGTGGATAGCTTGCGCTAAAGTGTGGCGCACGCGCGCAACGGCACCAATTAAGTTAGTGCGCGGGCGCAAGTGGGCTGCTTCACGTAAGAACTCAACGCTGTGGCGTTTTGCTGCCATTGGGTAGGTGTCAGGGTCTTCAACCCAACCAACCACTTTAACGTTTGTGGCTTCAAGTTCAAATGATTGACCTTGGCCTGGGGATTCTTTTACGGTACCCGTAACTTCAACCGAACAACCCGTTGTGAGATGCAGGACTTCGTCATTATAATTAGGTAAATTATTATTAATGATAGCCTGTAACGGATTAAAGCAAGAACCGTCATAAACGGCGAGGAAAGAAAAACCAGCATTTGAATCTCTCCTTGTACGTACCCAGCCTTGAACGGTGACTTCTGTGCCTACCGCCACTCGGCCTTGCAGTACGTCGACTACAGGCGCTACTATCATATAATTCACTCTCTTCTATATAATGGTTAATCTTATGCATCTGCAACCCGTCATACTTCGAGCTGTAGGTGTGTTGGCTTCACAAACTGACCCTAGTCACATACTTATGTATGCTCCTAGGGCTCAATTTGCTAGCCGCCTTCCTACAACTCGAATTATTTAGGGTGTATTCCAACTTTCGTAATAGGAATATTCAACACCGAGTTCAAAGGCACAACAACATTGTTATTATGCGAATGGCGGATGAAGCAGATTAATAAGGCTTCTTCAATATTAAACCCATTTTTCAGGGGCCAAAGCTCTATGTTACTTGCCATTTGTTAGGAAACAAGTAAAAAATCGCGATAAAACATTTCTGTTGAAGCGAAGCATGGTTATTGAGCTTAAAAGCTATAGTAATAGTAAGTGAATAAAAGAAAAAGGGGGTTTTGAAGCTCTGGGCAAGAAAAGTGCAAATTCTTACTCAGAGCTAGGGAAAAGCGACTTAATTAGCTGGCTTTTTCCATTTTAGGTAGGTCAAACGCTTTTCTGAGTTGGTTGACGAACTCATCATCTTCACAAATGGTTTTGCCTGGGCTATCTGAGAGCTTAGCGACAGGCTTACCATTGCACTCGACGAGCTTAATCACAATATTCAACGGGGTTACATGTGGAATATTGCAGGTTAGACGAGTACCGATACCAAAAACAAGGTTAATCCGCTGATGAAAATAACGATATAACTCAAGTGCTTTTTGTAAGTCTAAGCTGTCAGAGAACACTAACGTTTTGCTCATCGGGTCAATACCCAATTTTTGGTAATGAGCGATGGCTTTTTCACCCCATTCGATCGGGTCCCCCGAATCATGACGCAACCCTTGGTAGCGGTTCGCAAAGTTAGCATCAAAATCACGCAAAAAGGCATCCATGGTGATACAGTCAGTTAATGCCACACCTAGGTGATTAGGGTATTCATCAAGCCAGCTCTGCAATGCCTCACGTTGGCTATTTGCTAACTCAGGGCTGATTTGTTGATGGGCTTGGAACCACTCATGGGCTTGTGTGCCAACAGGGGATAAATCTAATTCGTGTGCAAGTTTGTAATTGCTCGTCCCAACAAGATAAGGAAACTCTTGTTTAAGCATTGAAACAATGGCGGATTGTACGTCGTAGGAGAAACGGCGGCGCGTGCCAAAGTCCATGAGCTTAAAGTTAGACAAATCAAGTTGGTGTTCATCGGCTTGTTGATAGAAAACATTTAGCAGCTTTTTGAGTTGCTGAACAGCATCATCAGGATGAATGTTTGGGTGCCTATCTTTTTGGATGATTTCACTGACCAATGCAAGGAGCGGTACCTCCCACATAATCACTTCACGCCAAGGCCCACTGATGCGGATCGCTAACTGACCTTCATTTGTGGTACTGACAACGACTTGTTCTGGGTTAAAGCGGAATGACTTTAACCACATAAGATAGTCTTCTTGGAAGAAAGGTAAGCGGCGGAGAAAATTCAGCTCATCATCAGAAAGTGACAATTTAGCCATTAACTGAATTTGTTGCCTAATTTCATCGGCGTAAGCACCTAAGATCTCACTGCTACGACAGCGGAACTCAGCGACAACCGGTACCTGGTGGTAACGGTGGAAAACGGCCTGCTGCATATGAAGCTTGTAAGCATCGGTATCAAGCAGTGATGTAATAATTGGTGTAGCGTCTAAATTCATGGCACGCAGACATCCTCGCGGAGCTTATCTTTACCACTAATGCTATTCATTTTTACTCTTGTTTTCCAAAAAGTCACAATGAGATAAAAGCAGCAATAGTCGTTAGCTAAATCGTTAAAGTTGCAAAAGTATACCCACTTTAGCAAAAGATAGAAGTGTTATTCTATCTCTTGTTTTCAAGGAGCACGGCAACCTAAATTCGCGTATTGCCTTTCTGTATTACTATGAAATCAAATAAATACGTTTTATGTATATTCTGCCCATAGAAACAGACAAAAGCATTAATCACGAAAAGATACTAACACGCCATAAAATATTTAATAGTGCTATAGCACCAACAAACAAACGAATTTTTAACAAAGTTAAGTAGGGTGAGACATACAAAGCTAACATAGCCATAAAAATAGATAACATTTTTTGATGAAAATGTTTCTCAAATCCATTCACATTATTGTGGCTTATAGTATTGTATAAGTATTAAAGCAGTACGATATTGAATATAACGAATTAAAAGGTTACTTATGACCCAGTTAAGACAAGCGAAATATCGTCAGGATTATCAAGCACCTGATTACACAATTACAGAAATTGACCTCGATTTTAATCTTGACCCAGTGAAGACAGTGGTTACCGCAGTAAGCAAGGTAAAACGCCTTAATCCGCAATCTTCAACGCTTGAACTCAATGGCGAAGATTTATCGTTAGTCAGCCTCGAAGTCGATGGCAAAGCATGGCAGGACTATAAAGAATCTGAAGGTAAATTGATTATTGAGTCATTACCTGAATCATTCACACTACGGATTGTGAATGAAATTAGTCCTGAAAAAAATACAGCGCTAGAAGGGCTATATGTTTCAGGTGAGGCGCTATGCACACAATGTGAAGCGGAAGGTTTTCGCCATATTACCTATTACCAAGACCGACCAGATGTGCTGGCTCGTTATACCACCACAATTACAGCAGATAAATCACGTTATCCTTATTTACTGTCAAATGGTAACCGTATCGCAGAAGGTGAGTTAGAAGATGGTCGCCATTGGGTTAAGTGGGAAGACCCATTCCCGAAACCAAGTTATTTATTTGCCTTAGTAGCAGGCGATTTTGACGTTTTAAAAGACAGCTTTGTGACTCGTAGTGGCCGTGAAGTTGCGTTAGAACTTTTTGTCGATAAAGGCAATTTAGACCGTGCTCCTTGGGCAATGCAGTCCCTGAAAAATGCCATGAAATGGGATGAAGAACGCTTTGGTTTAGAGTATGACCTTGATATCTATATGATTGTTGCCGTTGATTTCTTCAACATGGGAGCAATGGAAAATAAAGGGCTGAATGTCTTTAACTCTAAATATGTTTTAGCTAAAAGCGAAACCGCGACGGATAAAGATTATCTGAATATCGAATCTGTGATTGGCCATGAATATTTCCATAATTGGACAGGAAACCGCATTACTTGTCGTGACTGGTTTCAATTAAGCCTAAAAGAAGGGTTAACCGTTTTTCGCGATCAAGAATTTAGCTCTGATTTAGGCTCCCGCTCAGTTAACCGTATTAACAATGTCAAAGTGATGCGTTCAGCCCAGTTTGCTGAGGATGCAAGCCCAATGGCGCACCCGATCCGTCCTGACAAAGTCATTGAAATGAACAATTTCTATACCTTAACGGTGTATGAAAAAGGTTCTGAAGTTATTCGCATGATCCATACACTGCTCGGTGAGGAAATGTTCCAAGCGGGAATACAACTTTATGTTCATCGCCATGATGGCAGTGCGGCAACCTGTGACGATTTTGTGCAGGCGATGGAAGATGCATCAAATGTTGATTTATCACTATTTCGTCGTTGGTATAGCCAATCAGGGACACCAGTTTTAACTGTATGTGATGAATATTCACCAGAAAAACAGCAATATACCCTACATGTTAGCCAAATGACGCCACCTACAGCAGATCAAGCTGAAAAGAAACCATTGCATATCCCATTGGATATTGAGCTCTATGATGAGCACGGTGGAATTATTAGGCTAAAACGTGATGGCAGTGTTGTAAATTCAGTGCTAAACATTACGCAAGAAACTCAAACGTTTGTATTTGATGAGGTGACAAGTCGTCCAGTTCCATCCTTATTACGTGAGTTTTCAGCCCCTGTAAAATTAGATTACAACTACACGGATGAGCAATTAGCTTTCTTGATGCAGCATGCGAGCAATGAATTTGCTCGTTGGGATGCCGCGCAGCAACTAATTAATAATTATGTAAAAATTAACGTGGCTCATTATCAAAACCGCGAGGCATTAGTTTTGCCTGAGTCGGTGGTTGATGCTTTCCGTGGAGTATTATTAAGTGATTCGATTGATCCTGCGTTAGTCGCATTGATCTTAACATTACCTTCCGAAAATGAGCTTGCCGAATTATTTACGGTTATCGACCCTGTCGCAATCCATGAAGTGGTGAACTTTATCCATCATCAATTAGCGGTAGAAATGCATGATGAACTTCTCTCTGTTTATCGTTCCATTAATATTGATGGCTATCGTGTTGATCACCAAGATATTGCTAAACGCTCATTGCGTAACATTTGCCTGCAATACTTAGCCGCGGGTGACGATAGCGAGCTGGCGAACAAATTAGTGCTGGAACAATACCAATCTGCCGATAACATGACGGATTCGCTGGCTGCATTGACCGCAGCAAACGAATCACAGTTAGCTTGTAAAGAGCAGTTAATGGCAGACTTTGATGAGCGTTGGCACCATGACGGGTTAGTTATGGATAAGTGGTTTACATTACAAGGCGCAAATCCAGCGAAAGAAGCCCTTACCAATGTACGTGAATTATTGAATCACCGTTCATTTAGTATGAGCAATCCTAACCGTGTTCGCTCACTTGTTGGTGCCTTCACTGCAGGGAATCCAGTTAATTTCCATGCAGAAGATAGCAGTGGTTACCAATTCTTGTATGAAATTTTAGTCGATCTAAATACGCGTAATCCACAGGTAGCATCAAGACTGATTGAGCCGTTGATCCGTTTAAAACGTTATGATGCAAAGCGCCAAGCACAGATGCGCAAAGTGCTTGAACAGTTAAAAGCGCTTGATAACCTTTCTGGTGATCTATTTGAAAAAATAACCAAAGCGTTAGAAAGCTAGTTTATATATAGCTAGCCAATTATTGGTTTTAATAAGCCGCTAAAATTTAATTTAGCGGCTTATTATTGTTTATGACAAAAGTGGAATATTAAATGAGAGATAACTCTCATAAAATGGTTGTTTTTCTCCCGAAACCCCAGACAAATGCATTTTTATTGATTTTTTCGTGGTAAAAGGGCAATAAGATAGGGTAATCTGTAGCGCGTTTTATCCGACGAAAAAATCGCATGAATGAAAGCTCGGCAAATTGTATTTGGCGGGGTTTTAGCGTGCGATATGATGTCTACTCTATTGAAACGTACTAGTAAAAATAGGTTATTGGATATGCTATATCACCTTGCCCGCAAGGCACTATTCCAGTTCGACCCCGAAAAAGCGCATGAATTGACTTTTCGCCAGCTTCAACGTTTAAATCATTCCCCTTTCCAATGTCTTATTCGCCAATCAGTTGCCACTAAGCCCGTTCAATGTATGGGGCTTTCCTTCAAAAACCCACTAGGGCTTGCTGCGGGTTTAGATAAAGATGGTGAATGTATTGATGCATTTGGCGCAATGGGTTTTGGGTTTATAGAAATTGGTACAGTAACTCCTCGTCCCCAATCTGGTAATGATAAACCGCGGTTATTTCGACTTGTAGAAGCTGAAGGTTTAATTAACCGGATGGGCTTTAATAATAAAGGTGTCGATAACCTTGTCGAGAACGTCAAGAAATCGAATTACGGTGGGGTCATTGGAATCAATATAGGTAAAAATAAAGATACGCCTGTTGAACAAGGTAAAGATGATTATTTAATTTGCATGGATAAGGTCTATGCTCATGCAGGTTATATTGCTATTAATATCTCCTCACCAAATACGCCAGGGTTACGTACATTACAATATGGCGAAGCGCTGGATGATTTATTAAGTAGCATAAAAGCAAAACAACTGGAATTACAATTACAGTACCAAAAATATGTGCCTGTTGCTGTAAAGGTTGCGCCTGATTTATCTGAAGAGGAAATTATCCAAGTTTCAGATAGCCTAGTCAGACATAATATCGATGGCGTTATTGCAACGAATACCACGTTAGATCGTTCTTTGGTTCAAGGGATAAATCATTGCAATGAAGCGGGTGGATTAAGCGGTCGTCCTGTACAATTAAAAAGCACACAAGTTATTAAGATTATTTCGCGTGAATTAAATGGCAAACTGCCAATAATTGGAGTGGGTGGAATAGATTCCCTTACTGCAGCACGTGAAAAAATGGAAGCGGGTGCCTCTTTAATTCAAATTTATTCTGGTTTTATTTACCATGGGCCAAAATTAATTAAAGATATTGTTAATCATATCTAGTAATAAATTGTAAATTTACCTATCAAGGGGGTTTATTTATTCCCCCTTTTAAACTATATTGCTAATAGTTGCTATTTTTGTATCAAATTGAACTCAATTTTTAGTAGATTTGCTATTTAGATAACAATATTATCCGGATATTTCTAACGTATCTTATTTAGTAGATCCAATTTTTAGCATATAAAAATAAGCCCTAGAGTAAATTTAGAAAGGATCACTATAGAGATCATTTCTGCTATATTTACCGGTAAATCGCTAAAGGGTCGTTTATGAATATTAAACCTGATGATCATTGGCGTTGGTATTTTGATCATGACCATAATAGAGTGATGTTAGATCTCGCCAACGGCATGATATTTCGTTCATGTTTTCCTGCTAAGATGCTAACGGTTTTTGCTCGTAATGAGATGCCATTTAGTATCGAAGATGCAGGTGAATATTATTTATTCGATGAGCAGGCTAAAAGATTAAATATTACTCAAGAAGAAAGAGCTGAATTAGTCTTAAATAGCTTAGTTGCTTTTCGTTTTTTAAAACCACAGATGCCAAAGAGTTGGTATTTTTCTTCATTTCACTATATTAATGAACCTAAGCAGGGGCAAATAATTCAAGTGTGTTTAGAAAATACAAACCAGTACTTCACATTTATTATTGCTGAAGCTGGCCCATCTGCGAGTTTATGTTTATTAGCAGAACCAATCTTAGAATTACCCGATCGAACTTTACGGTTTTGCGATCCAATTAAGATCATGAACGATCGCATGCTTGAATATTCATCTAAAGTTAAACGTCAATTATATGGTAATGCTATTTAAATGATCGGCAAGGATCTAGTGAAAAATAGTTAAATAAATGGATTTCTTTGCTAATTTAATTAATCTAGTTATGAGTGTTTAACACCATCTGAGAATTACTCCCCTGATGGTGTTAAAAAGCAAAACCAACATTTAGTTAAACGCTAATTTAACCGCTGTTTTTGGGATACAGCTGCAGGCGAGTATGTAACCGTTTTCTTTGATGGCACTTTGTTTTAATGGAGTGACTTCCCCAGAAATAAGCTTAATTTTACAGCGACCACAAATACCTGCTCGACACGAATAAGGGATAGTTAAACCATGGGATTCTAATTGTTCAAGGATCACATTTTGGTTATCACCTGTATATTCTGTTTCCTCAAAAACTAAACTGACATTATTGGCTTGAGTATTTAATTTATTAGCTGCTAGGTCATTTTCCCGCTCTTGAACTAAATATTGTTTTGCAGGTTTAGTTTCTAATACCGTCAGGGTATCACCAACACGAATAACACCTGTATTTTTGATAATCACATTTTGGCCAAAATCGACATCGCCGGTTTCATCTGAACGGAAGGTTTGTAGTGTTGCAAGTGGTTCACTGTGGGGGTGTTTAATCCCTTTTTCTGGGCTAACAGTCGTTAAAATGCATCGGCTACATGGCCTATCTAATGTAAAGACGACATCACCAATTTGAATAGTTTTCCATGTATCTTCTTCAAACGGCTTGGCGCCAGTAATAATTAAGTTGCCACGAAACTGTTCTAATTTAATACTGGCAGGGCATCGACGTTGCAGTTCTTGGACAGAAGCTTCGTTGATCAGTAAAAAGGGATAGCCGTCAGCAAAAGACATTGGCACATCTTGGTATTCTTTGACGCGGCGAGAAAGCTGAGGACTAAGCCAGCGTAGTTGTACAGGTTCGTCAAAAAAGCTAGTTAACCAACTATTTATCGCTTCAGGGGCAATAAGTGCGTGAAAATGATTGCCCCAAACTTCAGTAGGGCTCTGTTTCTCATCAAAGTCCTGATACAATACTGTTGCACTTTCGCCATTTGGTGCTCGCAAGTGAAGACCATTATTGAGCATTACCGGTGTAAAAAGTAACATTTGTGGATATTTTCTCGCCGTAATAAATTTACCTTCCAGCGTGGTTACCATAAAATTACGATCAAAAGTCAAACCGCTAATATCAGCGAAGGCGTGGGATAAACGAACTCCTCGCATAGATTTAACTGGGTGTGTATAAAGGCGCGAAAGCGTTATCATTTTTTAATCCTTATAATTGTGCGTAGCAACTTTATGACAACTGCATAAGATTAGCTATAATGCGCAACAATTTTTCATCCAAATTGGTAATAAATACTATGAATTCTCTGTTTGCCAGCACAGCTCGCGGCCTTGAAGAACTACTGAAAACGGAATTAGAATCGCTTGGCGCTAGCCAATGCAAAGTGGCCCAGGGGGGTGTCTATTTTCAGGCCGACGAACGTGTTATGTACCAAAGCCTACTGTGGAGTCGGCTGGCATCGCGTATTTTATTGCCACTGAATGATTTTGACGTCTACAGTGACTTAGATTTGTATCTTGGTGTGCAAGCTATCGACTGGAGTGAGATTTTCTCCGTCAATGATACCTTTGTTGTTCATTTTACAGGGACTAACGAAGAAATTCGCAACAGCCAATACGGTGCATTGAAAGTTAAAGATGCTATCGTAGACAGCTTCGTACGTAAGCTTGATCAGCGCCCTGATGTCGCTCGCCAGCAAGCAGATATTCGTATCAACGTCTACCTTAATAAAGAAAGAGCCAGTGTGGCACTCGATTTAAGTGGTGACTCGCTACATATACGTGGCTACCGTGATTTGGCAGGCCAAGCGCCCTTAAAAGAGACACTGGCAGCAGCAATTATTAACCGTTCTGGTTGGCAACAAGGTACACCATTGGTCGATCCGATGTGCGGTTCAGGAACACTGTTAATTGAAGCTGCAATGATGGCAACAGATAAAGCCCCGGGATTACACCGTACTCATTGGGGCTTTTATGCATGGTCGAAATTTAACGCGGAACTTTGGCGTGAATTAACCACAGAAGCGCAAGTTCGTTTCCGCCAAGGTTTGAAAGAGACGACATCACGTTTTTATGGTTTTGATATTGATAAGCGTGTACTTGAAATGGCTCGTGCGAACGCGCGCCGTGCAGGGTTACAAGACTTAATCACCTTTAAGCAAGGTGATGCCGCAGCATTGGAAAACCCAGTTAACACCGATACGATAGGAACAATTATCAGTAACCCGCCTTATGGTGAGCGTTTAGAAAGTGAGCCTGCTTTAATTGCGCTACATAGCCAATTAGGGCGTATCGTGAAGGCTCGCTTCCCTGGGTGGCGTTTATCGATTTTTAGTGCTTCTCCTGAGTTACTTAGCTGTTTGCAACTGCGTTCAGAGCGTGAATTTAAGGCCAAGAATGGTCCTTTAGATTGCATTCAAAAGAATTATCAATTAGCGGCTACACCGTCAGAAACTATCGCGGAAATTTCACCTGATTTTGCAAATCGTTTACGTAAAAATATCAAGAAATTAAATAAATGGGCAAAACAACAAGGTATTGATAGTTACCGTGTTTATGATGCGGATTTACCTGAATACAATGTTGCGGTTGATATTTATGGCGATAAAGTGGTGATTCAAGAATATGCACCACCAAAAACCGTTGATGAACGCAAAGCGCGTCAACGCTTATTTGATGTGATCACTGCAACAATGAATGTGCTAGAACTAACATCGAATCAGCTAGTGTTAAAAACACGCCAGCGCCAAAAAGGTAAGCAGCAATATGAGAAATTAGCCCAAAAAGACGATTTCTTTTTAGTACAAGAATACAATGCAAAAATGTTGGTGAATTTGACGGACTATCTAGATACGGGGTTATTCCTTGACCATCGTATTGCCCGTAAAATGTTAGGCCAAATGAGTAAAGATGCGGATTTCCTAAACTTGTTCTGTTATACCGGTACTGCCACTGTGCATGCAGGGCTTGGTGGCGCGAAAAGCACCACTTCCGTCGATATGTCACGTACTTATCTTGAGTGGGCTGAAAAAAACCTACAAGCGAATGGGCTAACAGGTCGTCAGCATCGTTTAATTCAAGCGGATTGCTTGAGTTGGCTGGCAAATAGCCGGGAGCAATTTGATTTGATCTTTATTGATCCGCCAACATTTTCAAATTCAAAACGCATGGATGGTACATTTGATGTACAACGGGATCATATCCAATTGATTACCCATCTAAAACGGTTATTGCGCCGTGGTGGAACCGTGATGTTTTCTAATAACAAACGCGGTTTCAAAATGGATCTTGAAGCAATTAAAGAATTAGGATTACAAGCACAAGAAATCACAGCTAAAACACTGTCAGAAGATTTTGCTCGTAACCGTCAAATACATAACTGCTGGTTAATTAGCCACGCAGAGTAAGGATAGAATCAATGGCTTTAATTAATTTGTCGGGTGCATACCTTTCCTTTAGTGATGCCCCATTACTGGATAATACCGAAATTCATATCGAAGATAACGAACGTGTGTGTTTAGTTGGTCGCAATGGTGCGGGTAAATCGACATTAATGCGAGTGTTAACGAAAGAGCAGCCGTTGGATGATGGCCAGTTAATTTACGAGCAAGACTTGATTGTTGCTCGCTTACAGCAAGATCCACCGCGTAATATTGAAGGCACTATTTTTGATTTTGTGGCTGAAGGCGTTGCAGAACAAGCTCAGTACCTCAAAGATTATCACCATGTTGCGAAAGAGGTCGAAACTGACCCGAGCGAGAAAAATTTAAATAAATTAGCTGAATTGCAAGAGGTGTTGGATAACCGTAATTTATGGTTATTAGACTCTCGTATCAGTGATGTCCTGAAAAAACTCGGTTTACCTGCGGATGCAGAACTGTCTTCATTATCAGGTGGTTGGTTACGTAAAGCGGCTTTGGGCCGTGCGTTAGTGAGTAACCCGAGAGTATTATTTTTAGATGAGCCAACCAACCACTTAGATATTGAAACAATTCTTTGGCTGGAAAATTTCTTAAAAGATTTCCAAGGTAGTATCGTATTTATTTCCCATGACCGTTCATTTATCCGCAATATGGCAACCCGTATTATTGATTTAGACCGTGGGCAATTGTCTTCTTGGCCGGGTAATTATGATGACTACTTGGTGAACAAAGAAGAAGCTTTGCGTGTTGAAGAGATGCAAAATGCAGAATTCGACCGTAAATTAGCCCAAGAAGAGACGTGGATCCGCCAAGGTATTAAAGCGCGTCGTACTCGTAATGAAGGGCGTGTTCGTGCACTGAAAGCGCTACGCGTAGAGCGTTCAGAGCGTCGTGAGGTGATGGGCACAGCGAAAATGCAAGTCGGTGAAGCAGCTCGTTCTGGCAAAATTGTATTTGAAATGGAAAATGTGAATTACCAGATTGATAATAAAGTACTGGTAAAAGATTTTTCAGCTCAAGTATTACGTGGTGATAAAATCGCTTTAGTTGGGCCAAATGGTTGTGGTAAAACAACATTGTTGCGCTTAATGCTAGGGGATTTACAAGCAGACAGCGGACGAGTGCATTGTGGTACTAAGTTGGAAGTTGCTTATTTCGACCAGCATCGTGCGGCATTAGACCCAGATAAAACCGTGATGGATAACTTGGCAGAAGGCAAACAAGAAGTCATGGTAAATGGTAAGCCACGCCATGTTCTAGGCTATTTGCAAGATTTTATGTTCCCACCAAAACGTGCGATGACACCTGTTCGAGCACTTTCAGGCGGTGAGCGTAACCGGTTACTGCTCGCGCGTTTATTCCTAAAACCAAGTAACTTATTGATCCTCGATGAACCGACTAACGACCTTGATGTCGAAACTTTAGAGTTACTTGAAGAATTAGTTGATGGTTACCAAGGAACGGTTTTACTGGTTAGCCATGACCGAGAATTTGTCGATAACAGCGTGACAGAGTGCTGGATCTTCGAAGGTAATGGGGTTATTAGCCGTTTTGCTGGTGGGTATTACGATGCTCAACAGCAAAAAGCACAAACCGTGAGTTTGAAAGCAGAACAAACGGGTAAAGTGGCTAGCCAAGATAAGCAGACGAAATCGAAAGAAACGGTAAAACGTTCAAATAAGCTCAGTTACAATTTATTACGTGAATTGGAACAATTACCAGCAAAATTGGAACAACTTGAAAGTGAAATTGAAGCGCTGCAAGCTCAAGTTGGTGATGCTGATTTTTTCAACCAACCACATGATGTAACAGAAAAAACGCTGAGTCAGTTAGCGGCAAAAGAAGCTGAGTTAGAGCAAGCGTTTGACCGTTGGCAAGAGCTTGAATTGCTGAAAAACGGCTAATTACGTTTTAATTAAAGGAGCAAATACACTTTGTGCAACCATGAGTCTCATGAACATGTACTTTGTCCTCAGTGTGACATGTTGGTTGCAGTCCCTGAATTGGAGCAAGGGAGCAAGGCAACGTGTCCACGCTGCGAGACCACATTGGTCTCAAAGTGGCGATATCCGTATAAGCAGCCAGCAGCATATGCCTTCAGTGCATTAATTATGCTGTTTGTTGCCTGCTTATTCCCCTTTGTTAAGATGGGGGCCGCGGGGATTGAAAATGAAATTTCGTTATTTCAAATAATTGAAATTATAGCAACCACACGTTATAGCGGTCTGGCACTCTTTTTTCTATTTTTTTCATTGATTATTCCTGCATTTTGCATGATCACAATTATTCTTTTAGGGTTACAAGTTCATATTCCTAAAAGTATCAAAGTGGTGATAACCCGCATTTTGTTCCAAATGAAAGCGTGGTGTATGGCTGAGATTTTTTTAGCGGGGGTCTTAGTCAGTTTTGTTAAATTGATAGCTTACGGTGATATTGGCATCGGGTTAAGCTTTTTACCTTATTGCGCGTATTGCATGCTACAAGTAAGGGCTTTTCAATGCTTAGATCGCCATTGGCTGTGGAACCGAATTGAAGCGGCTCCGAAGCTAGATAGGCGGTTAATCGTGGGCCAGACAGGTATTAAGCAAGATGTACGTTTATGCCTAGTGTGTACGGCGATTTTACCTGCCGAACAATCAAAATGTCCACGTTGTCACTCCCATGGTAGTGTACGAAAAAACCAAAGTTTACAATGGACTTTGGCGCTTTTAGTCACATCAATTATGTTGTATATCCCTGCTAATGTGTTGCCAATGATGACTACTAATACATTGGGAACGGCACTAAATTCGACGATTATTGATGGTGTGATTTTGTTGTGGGAAGACGGGTCATATCCTGTTGCCATGGTGATTTTTGTGGCCAGTATCATGGTACCTACATTGAAAATGATAGGAATTGCGTGGCTTTGCCTAGATTCTAAAGGGTACGGTAATCGCGACCCGCATCGTATGCACTTTATTTATGAGCTGGTGGAGTATGTCGGCCGTTGGTCAATGATAGATGTGTTTGTTATCACTATTTTAGCCTCTTTGGTTCAAATGGGGCAATTGATGAATATTGTCCCTGCGATGGGGATTATTTTCTTTGGTGTGGTTGTTATTCTCACAATGTTTGCAGCGATGACCTTTGACCCTAGATTAACATGGGATCGCTGTGAAAGAAAAAATGCAGTAAATACTGTTGAACAAGAAGGAGTCATCGGGTGACTGATAAAGAAACACCACAGGCCAATGCCAAAATTAGCAAGCTAAAAAGTTGGTCGCCTGTATGGGTGATCCCAATAGTGACGCTCTTGCTTGGTGCTTGGGTCTTATTTTACCACTTTAGCAACCAAGGCCCAGAAGTGACATTAATCACTTACAATGCTGAAGGAATAGAAGCGGGTAAAACGAAAATTAAAAGTCGCAGCGTTGATATTGGCGTTGTGGAAAGCGTGACACTCGATGATAATTTTAGTCGAGTGATCATTAAAGCGCGCTTGAACAATGAAATGAAAGAATTGCTACGTACCGATTCCGCGTTTTGGATTGTAAAACCGACAATCGGTCGTGATGGTGTCACTGGGCTGGGCACATTACTTTCAGGTGCTTATATTGAGCTTCAACCGGGGTTAGCGGCAAAAGAGCATTTCGAGTTCACTCTGTTGGATACCCCTCCTCTTGCATCACCAGATGCTAAGGGCATTCGTGTGGTACTGGTGAGTGATAAAGCAGGGCAATTAAACCCAGGTGACCCTGTATTATTCCGTGGTTACCGAGTCGGTTCTGTTGAAACTAGCAACTTTGATATGGATAAGCGTGATATGCGCTACCAATTATTTATCAATGCGCCGTATGATAAATTAATTAGTTCAAATGTACGTTTCTGGAAAGACAGTGGTATTGCTTTTGATATGTCATCCCAAGGTGTTCACGTTGAAATGGGCTCAATTGCTACACTGCTTACTGGTGGTGTGAGTTTTGATGTTCCAACGGGATGGGTTCCAGGTGCAAATGTGAAGGAAAATACGGAATTTCAACTGTTTGACAACCAAAGCAGTATTCAAAACTCTTTGTATACACAGTATCAAGATTTTGTCTTATTTTTCTCCGACTCAGTGCGAGGCTTGCAACCAGGCGCGCCGGTCGAGTTCCGGGGTATTCGTTTAGGTACTGTTGCACAAGTGCCTTTTTATACGGAAGGTTTAGACCAATCTCTGGATAATGACTTTAGAATTCCTGTTTTGATTCATATTGAGCCAGAACGTTTCTCTAAAGATGTTGGCAAGAATTTTAATTTAAAAAATGAATTAAATTTAGCATTGAAAGATGGCTTGAGAGCATCATTAAAATCAGGAAATTTACTAACTGGCGCATTATTTGTTGACTTGGATTTTGTGCAAAATGCAGAGCCTTATAAAGGCCCAATGGTGGTTGCTGGCTATAAAATTATCCCAACAACCAGTGCAGGGTTAGCGCAAATTCAACAAAAAGTCATTGCAGTGTTAGATAAAATTAACAATATGCCAATTGAACCGATGCTTAATCAAACCACACAAACATTGGCAGAAGGGCAGAAAGTTGTTAAAGAGGCTAATGCTATGTTAGCACAGCTTAACAAAGTGATGGCGAGTAAAGAGTTCCAGAATTTACCTCATGACTTGCAAAAAACACTGCAAGAAATGAACCGAGCAATGCAAGGTTTCCAACCTGGTTCACCAGCTTATAATAAAATGGTGGATAACATGCAGCGTTTAGACCAAGTATTGAGAGAAGTTCAGCCACTTTTACGTACCTTGAATAATAAGAGTAATGCACTAGTTTTTGAAGCTGAACCCACGAAGGATGTTGAGCCTAAAGGAGTGAAAAAATAATGAGATATTTATTATCGATATTTGTTTTGTTATTGGCGGCTTGTAGTAGTACCCCAGAGAAAAAGTACTACCAATTGCCAATGAAAACTCCTCAGATACAATCTGCCGAGGTGATGGATAAAGGCCAAGTATGGTTGCAGCGTATTATGTTATCGGATGTACTGACGTCAAATGGTATTACCTACCAAACGACAGATGTCAGTTATACCAATGCAAGTACCCACTTATGGGCTAGCCCATTAGAGCAACAACTTGGGCAGTCGATGGTGAGTGAATTATCTGCAGCATTACCTGAAAAATTGGTATCGTTGCAGCCATTACAGAACTCACCGGATACACTTGATATCACTTTAACGGCCTTTAATGGGCGGTATGACGGGAAAGTATTAGTGCAAGGTTTCTGGACTTACTCTCATGATAACAACGTGATCCGCCGTAATTTTGATGTACAGTTAGATCAAAATGAAGATGGCTATCCAGAGTTAGTCCGTACGTTATCGATGGGGTGGCAGCAAGTGGCTGAGAGTATTGCGAAAGAAATAGATAAATACTAGTTATTGGCAACTATTTAAGTAAATTATATTAAATGCACCTTGAATATATGTAGTTTTATATATTTCAGGTGCATTATTATTTTTATCAAATATAGATATTCTTTTAATTTATATATTAGTGAACAATAACTTCTTTTATTCGCTAATATTATGATAAATAAAAGAATGTTTTTATTTTTAATTTAAATCAATGAGTTATGCTAATTGTCACATACAAGTCACACTTATGCTATTTATGACAAATATATGAAAATCTTTACTTGATTTTTTTATCAACGGGCGCTATTTCTATAGAGTACCTATTAAAAAATAGTAGGTGCTGTTTTCTTTTCCATTTAAATGATGAGGGAAGTAAGGCATGAAAAGACAGAAGCGAGACCGTTTAGAAAGAGCTTTATCAAGAGGTTATCAAGCTGGTTTAGCGGGGCGTTCTAAAGAGATGTGCCCATATCAAGCAGTAGATGCTCGGTCGCATTGGCTAGGTGGTTGGCGAAAGGCGATGGAGGACCGAACCGTAGCGGTAGTATAATCCCCATATTCTTTGATCCTTTAGGTTAAATAGCCTGTACTGATTTTCTTGCGTATCTTTGGGTTTTCAAGTTAAAGAGATCAATCAATTTAAGAACCTCCGCCATTGCGGAGGTTTGCATTTCAAAGCTTAGAATGCGCTCGTGTCTTTAAAAAGACCCACTTTTAAGTCTGTTGCAGTATAAATTAATTTACCATCAACTAATACTTCACCGTCTGCTAAACCCATAATCAGTTTACGGTTGATCACGCGTTTAAAGCTGATGCGATAAGTGACTTTTTTCGCGGTAGGGAGAACTTGGCCAGTAAATTTAACTTCGCCAACGCCTAACGCACGCCCTTTACCTTCACCACCGAGCCAGCCAAGGTAGAAGCCAACTAACTGCCACATTGCATCAAGGCCTAAACAGCCTGGCATGACAGGGTCGTTTGTAAAGTGGCAGCCAAAGAACCAAAGGTCCGGATTAATATCCAGTTCAGCTTCCACATAACCTTTGTTAAATGTACCGCCATCTTCAGTCATACTGACGATACGATCCATCATCAACATGTTTCCTGATGGCAATGGAGGACCATTTTCTCCAAATAACTCGCCTTTACCAGAAGCAATTAAATCATCTTTTGTGTAGGATCCGCGTTTCTCAACCATGTTCTTAAGATAGCCTTTATTATGTGTAGGGCTACAGGATAGCGTACACTTGTACGCTGAACAACTCCGATCTGCTATTTTTTACGCAATCTTTACTCAACTCATCCATTTTAAGAACCAAGGGAGTCTAGCTTTATCAGGTGAGTTTGCTTGGTTGATTCGTTCTTGAATTAAAGCTAACAGGTGTACATTTTCCTCTTCAGCTTGTTGTTCAAAGTAAGGCTGCTTAGTGAGTAAAGTAATGGCTTGGGCAACATGTTCAACAGGCCAAATATGGAATTGACCTTTTTGTACCGCTTCAACGACAGCCGACTTGGTGCATAAATGGCGCACATTTGCCATTGGGATGATGACACCTTGACTACCAGTTAATCCTCGTTTTTCACAGATATCGAAGAAGCCTTCAATTTTCTCATTTACCCCACCAATAGGTTGGACATAACCAAATTGGTCAACAGCACCGGTGATGGCAATTTGCTGATCAATAGGTTGTAGAGCTAATGCACTAATTAAAGCACACAGCTCTGCGAGCGATGCGCTATCACCATCAACTTCACCATAGGATTGCTCAAAGACGATAGAGGCGGAAAAAGGCTGAGGTTGTTCTAATTTAAGCTCGTAATTTAAATAGGCTTGCATGATCATCATACCTTTGGCATGAATATTACCGCCTAGTTCGGCTTTACGTTCTACATCTGTAAATTCACCATCACCTAAATGCGCAACACAGGTGATTCGCGAAGGTTCGCCAATGGCATCTGGGTGCCCCGGGTATTGCAAAACAGACAAACCATTAACTTGCCCGATGACTTCGCCTTCGGTTTTAACAAAGATTTGTTCTTGTAAAATATCATCTTGAGTACGTTCAGCAAGAAAACTGTGGCGCCATTGGCGATTTTCATTTGCTTGATTAAATGACTCTTGAGTAAGCAAATGGTTAACATGGTAATGGCTGGCATCGACAAGAGATCGAACTAACCAAAGAATATCAAGAGGAAGATTAAATTTATCTTCACAGTAACGTACAGCTTGTTGGATAAAGGGAAGCCAACCATCAGGCGAAATATTCGGTAATTTATTCGAATCAATAATGGATTTTATGTAACGCATCCATAAGGCCAATTGCTCTTCATCCTCGAAGAACATAACAGGCTCATATTCGCCATAAATAGCGCAGCTAAATAACTCCGGTGCTGTAAATTCAAATTCTTCTAAAGCGAGTCGGTCACCAACAATAATAATTTTAAGTTCTAAGGGCTGTGGCTCAATTTCAATTGGTAAAGGTTGATTTTCAGAATAAGGTAACCATTCAAGTTGTTGACGGTTAACCATATTTTTTAGGCGAGCCCACATTAAAGGCTGGCTAATTAATGCACTAGCTGCGATAACTAATATGCCGCCATTGATTTGATGAAGTAAGCCAGGCACTAAATTCAAGGACGGGGTGACATAGCCGAATAATTGTTCAGGTTCTATCCAATTACGGTAAGCGATTTTTTCACGAGAAGAAAAACGGCTTTTAACACCATTTTTCCACTGAAAAAGTCGGTTATCTTCAGATAACTGATAATCACCATCAATGGCGTTGATCTCTGCTAGCAGGGGGGCAATTGCATTAGCATAAAGGCTAAGATATGCCTCACTTTCATCAGACTTGATAAACATAAAGCGCGTTTGGGCAAATTCATCAACAAAATGTTGTATGCCATCAGACAGCCTAGGCTGAATGTCTGACAAAATTGCAGGGGGCAACGTTTCTGAAGATACAAATTTCGTCTGAAATGACGATAAGTTAGGAATTAGGCCTTGCCATGTTAGTTCTTGACTGATCACTATAATTATCTGCTATTAATAGGGTTATAAATAAAATGCCTGCCAATAAGCTGGGCGTATATGCCTGAACAAGGTTTATTTAATAAATTTGCTAAATAACATTGTTTGTTTTATAAACAAAATTCAGGCTAATTCATTACCCAATGGGCAAGCCTGTTATATTAGCCTTTGATAGGCAATCTTGCAGCAATAATTGTTGAATTATCGACTAGAATAACGAAAACATGAACACAATAGGTAGTGTCATTGGCCAAGTTAAGCCAATAAGTATGGCGCTCAATAAACGCATAAAACAGTTCGGGTCTTTTGTAACGAGTAAGGTAAATAGCATTGCGCATACTCCGCCAATCCCATAGATGACGAGTATGTATTCAAATGTGGACATGCAGTTTTATTAATTTGTTAACAGATAGGGGCAGATTGTACACTATTTTCACAAGGGTAGGTTGTCTTCTTTACTGAAAAAGTGAATATTCTACTAAATCGAATATCTGCTTGAGTATTTTGTTTATAATCTTGCTAATATAAAGATAGGTTCAATTTTCTTCAGGAAAAATTATGAAATATCAGCAGCTTGAAAATCTTGAATGTGGCTGGAAATGGGAATACCTCGTCAATAAAGCAAGAGGTGGTGAAGCTATTACCCGTTATATAGAAAGAAGCGCAGAAAAAGAAGCGATAGACTTGCTGCTAAAAATGGAAAATAGACCGATTGATGTACTAAAGTGGATCACTTTGCATATGAATCCTGAGCTTGATAATCGAATGAAACAGAGTATTCGAGCGAGGCGTAAACGTCATTTTAATGCAGAGCATCCCCATACACGTAAGAAATCAATAGATTTAAATTTTTCGGTGTGGCAGCGTTTGTCTAATCTTGCAGTGAAGCGTAATAAAACGTTGTCTGAAACTATTATTCAGTTGATTGAAGATGCGGAACATAAAGATAAATACGAAAGCCAGATGAGCTCATTAAAGCAAGATTTACAAGCGATCCTCGGGACGTCAAAGGAAAAGGATAATTAACAAAGGTCCGCGGCTCATTACTGTTGTATGTATTCAAGTAGTATGCTTTTATTACGAGATATTTATTTTAAAGTGAATTTTTATATCGTTCCTATTATTCTAATAGTAAAAAAAAACCCCAATATTAATTGGGGTTTTTATGTTCAGTTCGAAATTTAAACTAGGGCTAAGAATTAAGCACCTGGTTGAGTTACAACTTCAGTTGTACCTTGGATTTCGATTTCAACGCGACGGTCTGGTGCTAAACACTCGATCAGAGCAGCACGGCCTTTAACATCGTCACATTTGTTACCAGTTACTGGATCTTCTTTACCACGGCCTTCTGCAGCGATTGCGCTAGCTGGAACGCCTTTAGCAACTAAGTAGTCAACTACAGACTGAGCACGTTTTTGTGACAGTGGCAGGTTGTAGTTTTGTGAACCGATACGGTCAGTGAAACCAACTACCAGTACGCGACCTTGAGTTGGGTCGATGCTGCTAAGTTCATTGTACAGCTCATTCAGAGCTTCTTGACCTTCTGGTTTCAGGCTTGCTTTGTTGAAGTTAAACAGAACGTCTGAACGCAGAGTAAAACGTTTGTTTTCAACAACTGGAGCAGGAGCTACAACTGGAGCTGGAGCAACAACTGGAGCATCAGCTTGACCGAAACGGTAAGCAACACCAACACTCAGCATGCCGTTGTCTGGACGAGTACCGATATTGTCTTTGTCACCTAAGTTGCTAACCCATTGGTAGTCTAAACGAGTCGCCCACTCTGGAGTGATTGCGTACTCAAGACCCAATGCGTATACAGGTGCAACGCCAGTGTCAGTTTCTTTGAAACGTTCGCCATTTTGGTGAGCTTTAGCTTCAGTACGGTAAACCATACCACCTAAACGAGTGTAAACGTCTAAGTCATCAATGATTGGATAGCTTAATTTGGTAGTTAATGAAACACCCATAGATTTCAGGTCACCGCTGTTACCAGCGCCTTTGTATTTCATTTTACCGAACCAATCGTAGCCTAGCTCAAAGCCTAAGTATTGGTTATATTGGTAACCAGCGTAGGCACCTGCACCGATTGTGTCACGGTCAGTGCTGTTACCAACAGTGCCCCAACCTGCATAGTCTGTACCAGTTTTTGCTGGGTTCAGGCTAGTGTCTTCATAGTGAGACCAACCTAATTTAGCACCGGTATACCAAGTGTTATCTTTTGGAGCTGCTTGTGCAACGGTTGCAAAAGCTGCTACTGCCACTGCTACTGCGATAGCTGTTTTTTTCATTTTTACGCCTCGTTATCATCCAATATTGGCTTGGCTTCGCTGAGCCTTATTATATGCCATTGGTTTAATTTACTTGCTAGGTTTCGCAGACATTATCTACAAAAAAATAATAAAAGTAAAAAAATAATGCCATAAGCCGAACAAGCTAAAGTCTACAACGAACTTAAAAAGATACAAGTAGAGTGAGCAATAATCGTTAAAAAAAGTATTTTTTTAGTGTATAAATCAGAGAGATATGTATATTTTTCGTAATGATTATTTTTTATCTATCTGATTGATCTACAATACTTTTAATTTAACTTTAGAGATAAATATTTCTAAAGGTTAAATTTAGTAAGAAAATTCTTAATCTTAGCTAGTGATAATGATTTGAGTGAATTTTTAAGTGGTTTGGCTGTCCTGCATGTGTGCTAACCATATTATATGTTTCTTGTGGGCGCATAATTAAACCGATAGAACGACCTTCTTGAGCTGCATATTGTAAGCGAACAAAATCTTGCTCGCTTATTTCCGGTAGCCACCCTAGAACTACACTATAATTACCACTTCTTAGTGCTTTTTCCATAGCATCAATCGTAGTGATATCTTCCATATGATTTAATTGCATAACTTTATGAGTAGGTATACCTGATTGTTCTAACCAGTGTTTACTTAGCCTTTTATTTGGAGTTAGCCAAAGTAACCAGCGTGATTGAACCCCAAACTGACGAAGCATTGGTAATAAAATATAATCCATAATAGGGTGTTTTTCATCGTAAACAAGTTCGCTCACCATACCTTGTTGTATAGAGCTATTGGTAAGCCCTGTAGCAGGGATTGATTGTGCGTAATTATTAAGAGAATGTTCTGTTGAGTTCTTCCAAGAATAGATGCTCATAATTTACCTCGTTACAATGCTGTATGAACATACAGTAACTGTATATCCATCCAATATCAAGACTATTTTTTCAAAGCGCTTCGCAACTTTGTTGTTTTTCTCCGCATTCTTCTTGGCATTTTTTATGGAAACTCTCAAAATTGGTTACGCGTAATTATCTGTAAAAAAAGAAATTATAAAATTAATTTTCTAAAGGATGAAAATTGAGCATACCCAAAAAGGAGTTTGGTAATGTTGTTAGAAGAAGAAAAATTTTTTTATTTATCCGGTTTGTTAAGTCAATTTGGCGAATTAAAACGTAAAAATCATTTTGGTGGATTTTGTTTACTAGTCGATGATGCAATTGTTGGGCTGGTACTTGATGAATGTTTTTATTTACGAGGTTGTTTAGTAGCGAGGAGCCACTTTGAAGCGTTAGGGTTTAATCGGTTAGTTTATAGTAAAAAAGGTATTCCATTGGAAATGCGGTACTATCAACTTTCGGAACAAGTTTGGCATGACGAAGTTTTGTTTCTCCAATATATTGAGTTGGCTTACCGTTCAGCTATCGAGGAATTAAAACAAAAGCAATCAATGACCATGCGTATAAAGGATTTACCCAATATGAATATGTCAGTTGAGCGTGCTCTAGGGAAAATTGGTGTGGCTCATGTTGATGATTTGCGCATGATGGGCGCAAAGGCTTGTTTTATGAAGCTAAAAAAACATGGTAGGAATAACCCCAGTATCAAGCTACTGATTGGCTTAGCAGCTGCAATAGAAGGGTGTCATAGTGCTGTTTTGCCTAAGGATATCAAACAAGAGCTAATTGCTTGGTATAATAGTTTTGAGTTGACGTCAGCCTAAACTCACTGAAAACGACTTTTACTATTAATATAATCAATATTACATATACGCTATATGAAGATGAGTGGGTATTTAGAATTTTATACCCGCTCATCGGTATATTTATGTTGCACTGATAGTGCGAATGATTTGCCGTATCTCAGGTATTAGTTCAAGCAATAACTTAGTTTGCTCCATGATAAGCAACGTTTTTTCGTCATCACTGGTTGAAATATAATCTATGCGGTGTAATAGACTATGGCGAAGTTTATCTGATTTTTCATCGATAACTAGTGGGTCAATGGTTGTGATTTGCAAGGATGATTCAACATAGCAAATAGCATCGTTGAGTAATGAAAGATTACTTTCATTTTGCATTTTTTCACGGTGCGCACCTAATGCTGAAATATAACTGAGTAAAGTATGGTTTAAGCAAAGAAGGCGAAAAGCTTGTTCTTGGGTGATTCGATAAGACTTAGGGTCAGAAGCCATATTGGAAACAATCGATGCAAACTCTGCATCATTATTGTGTGCGTCTCTACGTGCAACTCGGTACTCAAGGCGGTTGTCTTTACCTTGGTAGTACTGCTGCAAAATAGCATCTAAATAACGGCAGTTGCTATCCATGGTTTTTTGAATGACTTGGGGGAGTTGGCGGAATTTCCAATCTGGCCAAATAAAGCTAACGGCAAGTAATGCAATAAAACAACCAATTAATGTGTCAATGATCCGTGGAAGTGCAACATCAAACCCTTCGCCCAATAGGTTAAAACAAAACAAAACGAGAAGTGTGATGAATAATGTTGCTTGGGCATATTGGCTACTGCGAAACATAAAAAACAGTAAGCCAGAAATAACGATTAGCGTAAGTTGCCCTTCCATTGAGGGGATTAAATTCAGCAAAGGTAAACCAATGAGAATACCAACAATAGTTCCTATTATGCGAAGGGCTAAGCGGCGTTTAGTGGCGCTGTAGTTAGGTTGGCATACAAATAAGCTAGTGAGTAATATCCAATATCCTCTTTCCATATCAAATAGTTGGATAATAATATAGCCAGTACAAAGGAGAATTGACATTCTTACTGCATGGCGAAATAAAGATGATTTTGGCGTTAAATGGTGCTTAACCCGCGAAATAATATCACTAATACCGGATAACGATTCATCAGATAACTGCTCTACCTGTTTATTATTTTGCTGCCATGCACTTTGCTCAAGGCTCAGACCTTTAAGTTGAACATCAATTCCTTTTAAGTTTTTAAGTAGGTTATACAGGGCTTTAATTTCATGAAGCTCAGGCGATTGCTGTTTTAGTAGCTGTAGCGATTTTTCAATGTAAGCGAAGGTACGTTCAAAACGAGGATTATGTTGGTATTGTTTACGCCATAAAACAGATTGAGCAACTTGTTGGCAGGCTCTCGCTTGCATGGTTAATAGGCGTTGGAAACGAAATAAAATATCACAGTGACGTAAAGTGCGGCTAAGCTGTTGATATTGTATGTGGGATGAACTTGCTCGTTCGTGAATGTCTTGAGCAACAAAATAATATTGTAGCGAATTTCGTGTACCTTTTTGTCCCCGATCCCCTTTTAATCGACTCAATAATGCAATTTTTGCTTGGTTCATGGTGCTAACCAAGTGGCTGTTTACTAATGCTAAATCATAAACAGAGCGTTGGTAGTCATCTTCTAAATCAGGATCAAATAAGTTAGCTTTTGCGTCTAAATAAGCTGAAAGTTGCTGATAACATTGGGTTATTGCATCTTGCAATGGCCTTACAGGAAATAAAATATGCCCAATCAAGGTTAAAATATTATACCAAATTGCCCCTGTCAGTAATAATGCGGGTTGTTGGTACCAAGTATCAAAAATGGGTACGCCGAGCATGGTATAAATGGCAATTAATAGTGCACCAAATGCGATGGTAGCGTATCGCTGTCCTAAAGCACCAAGAAGAATAAAGCCACACGTAGAAAATGCGAGGCCAAAAAAGAAAAATAAAGGATAGGGAAAAAGGAGTTCAATAGAAACGGATGCAATAAAAAAACAAAAAAGTGTAATAATTAAATTTTTTATTCTACCAGTTAGCCTATCATCTAAGTCAGTTAGTGCTGCAGCAACGACACCCAATGTGAGTGGGATGGTGATTTTAGGCTCTTGACCTAACAACCATGGCACTAAGGTTGCGCCTGTCAGGGCTATAAATATTCGGATATAATATAAAATATGGCTGTTATATAGCACACGACGATAACTGGTAAGCAGTGTTAACACAAAGTACCTCAAAGGTAAGACAAGCCTTAATCTATATAGGATAGCTTGTTTGCAAGGAATAAAAAACCGTTTGGAATCAAGCCAACCGTATTTTTGTCATTGATTTTCTCAGGTGCAGGACGTATGGAACTGAAATCAACACAGATTGGACAGCGTCTGGCTCAGCATCCCTACAATCGGGTTCGCTTACTCAACGCAGGTATTGAAGTCAGTGGTGAAAACCACCAATATCTTATCCCATTTAATGAACTCATTGATCTTCGTTGTAAGAGAGGGATTGTTTGGGGGGAGTTAGAATTTGAAATTGTGAATGAACAGGTTGTTCGTTTACATGGCACGGAATGGAAACAAACTCAGCGCTTTTACCATTATTTAAATGAAAAATGGCAGCAATGGAGCACTGAAATGAGTCAAATCAGTGCTCATGTATTGACTGAGTTAGTTAATACGATTGAACAATTGACTCAGCAAGATCATTGGTTGACATTACACCAATTGGCTGAAATAAAAGATAAAATATCACAAAAGTTCTCGTCATTGCCTATGCCTTTAGCACGTATTTCATTGTTTGAAAATTGTGCTGCACAGTATCAAGAATGCCAGAATTGGCTACGTAACAGTCAAGAATGTCGAAAACAAATTAATGATCACTGGTGTGAGTCTGTTTTAGTTCGTTATCACGATTTTTTCCAGCAAGTAGAAACGTCGCCACTAAATTATTCACAGTCCTTATCTGTGATCAATGGTGAGGATAATGTATTAGTGCTGGCGGGGGCTGGAAGTGGTAAAACATCAGTCTTAGTCGCTAGAGCGGGTTGGCTTATCTTGCGAGGTTTGGCAAAAACAAAACAAATTCTCTTGCTGGCTTTTGGTCGTAAAGCTGCGGATGAAATGAACGAGCGTATTCACTCACGCCTACAACAAGATATTGAAGCAAAAACTTTTCATGCTCTTGCTTTACACATTATTCGTGAAGGTAGCAAAAAATCGCCCGTGATTAGTGAGTTAGAAACAGATACTCAAAAACGGCATACATTATTATTAAATGAATGGCGGGAACAATGTTCGGCTAAGAAAGCGCAAGCAAAAGGGTGGCGAGAATGGCTTTCTGAAGAGTTACAATGGGAAATTCCAGACGGTGAATTCTGGAAAGACGAAAAAATTAGCACTAAAGTCGCTACTCGGTTAGACCGTTGGCTAAGCTTAATGCGTATGCATGGTGGTAGCCAAAAGGACATGATTGAGAATACGGCGGAAGAAATAAGAGATCTTTTTCAAAAACGTATTCGTTTAATGGCGCCGTTATTGAAAGCGTGGAAAAGCGCATTGAAAGATGAAGGTGCAATTGATTTTTCAGGATTAATTCATCAGGCCATCAATATTCTAGAAAAAGGGCGTTTTATTAGCCCATGGAAACATATTTTAGTTGATGAGTTTCAAGATATTTCTCCTCTTCGCGCTAAGTTATTGCAAGTACTACGCAAGCAGAATAAGCAAACGACGTTATTTGCTGTTGGAGATGATTGGCAAGCTATCTACCGGTTTAGTGGTGCAGAATTAGACTTAACCACATCATTTGAACATAACTTTGGCATTGGAGAACTTTGCGCTTTAGACACGACTTATCGTTTTAATGAGCGTATTGGTGAGGTTGCTAATCAGTTTATTTTACAAAACCCTATGCAGTTAGATAAGCCATTGAATAGCTTAACTAAAGGAAATAAAAAATCCGTTATTCTTCTGTATGAAGATGCACTGGAACGTTTGTTGGATAAAATGAGTGGTTATGTCCTTGATGATGAAACGATATTAGTGCTCGCTCGCTATCATTATTTAAAACCTAATATATTAGATAAAGCCAAGACTCGTTGGCCAAAATTAAATATTCAGTTTATGACTATCCATGCCTCAAAAGGGCAGCAAGCAGACCATGTGATAATTTGTGGCTTGAATAGTGGAAAGGATGGTTTCCCTGCTCCTGCCCGCGAATCAATTATTGAGCAAGCATTACTGCCTAAGCCAGAAGATTTTGACCATGCAGAAGAAAGACGTTTGCTATATGTCGCATTAACACGGGCTAAGCAGCAAGTTTGGTTGCTTTATCACCCAGAAAAGCCGTCAGAATTTGTTGATGAACTCAAGCAATTGGGTGTTCCAAAGCAAAAGAAACCTTAAGGTAATCTTATTTTGTATTAAGCGCCAGAATGTTGTGGCGCTTAATATTGATAGATTAGTTAGTCCGTTTAGTTAAGTAGCTTTGGTAATCAGGAATAACAATGTCTATCGCATTATCAAAATAGGGGGAGGTAATTAAAAAATCTGCGGTTGCAGGGTTGGTTGCGACAGGAATATTCCATACTGTGGCTAAGCGCAGCAAAGCTTTAACATCTGGGTCATGAGGTACTGCATTAAGAGGGTCCCAGAAGAAAATCAATAGGTCGATTTTTTGTTCCGCAATCATTGAACCAATTTGTTGGTCTCCCCCCATTGGGCCACTTAACATACTGGTAACTGGCAATCCAGTGTGCTGGTTAATTAAATTACCGGTTGTTCCTGTTGCATATAAATTGTGAGTTTGAAGCCGTTCATTGTTTTTCTTAGTCCAAGATAATAATGAGGGTTTACAGTGGTCATGGGCAACCAAAGCAATATTTTTTGAGGCTGTAATTTTACGGGTAGTTGATTCCATGATATTCCCTTAAATAAGATGCGAGATAGACATCTTTAAAAATTGAATGAGCAAAGATATACAACATATATCATAATGCTAATGAATAGTTTATAGATTTTGGGAGATATTTTGATGAGAGATCAAGAAATTGCTGAAATTTTAAAGAGTGTTCGGACTATCGCTTTAGTTGGGGCGAGTGATAAAGCAAATAGGCCGAGTTATGAAGTTATGGAATATCTTTTGCATCAAGGCTATACCGTTATTCCAGTGAGCCCAAAATTGGCAGGGCAAACTTTATTAGGGCAACTTGTATACGAAAAGCTTAGTGATATACCAGAGCCTATTGATATGGTCGATGTATTTCGTAATGCAGAAGCTGCAATAGGAGTAGCCAGGGAAGCGGTAGAAGTAAAAGCTAAAGTTTTGTGGTTACAAAAAGGCGTGATTAGCGAAGAAGCGCAAAAAATCGCTTTGCAGGCAGGTTTACAGTTTGTTATGGATAAATGCCCAAAACAAGAAATCCCTGCATTAGGCCTTGAAAAATAAACTACATTTTAGCGTTAAAAAGTAAAGCAGCTAGTTAGCTGCTTTACGGTTGCGTTCATAAATAACAATATCTATATTTGCAGGTTAGTTGCGAAGGCGAGGTGCTTGCAACTGAGACCTTATTGATTCCGCTAGTTCATCCATTGATGGTTGTTCTGGATGGTCTTCTGCGGTTTCATAGGTAATTTGAGCTTCGGCCAAATAAGTATGAACAGCATCCCCATTGTCATCTTCCATAACAACATGATACCAAGGTAGATCGCGTAGTGTGCTGTTAGCGGCAATATCATCATCATGTGGTTGTTCGAGCGAATACTCAGCGTCTACATCTACAACGACGCCTAAGTAGCCGAGAAGTTTGTGTCTAACTTGTTGCCCGATTCCATATTTACTGGTGATCATCATAGCGACCTCCTAAAAGCCTTGCTTATACTTCAAACTATATATGGGCAGTGCTACGCGTTTTCAAGCTAAGATATGGACAATTATCAATAACGCAATACACTGTCTTTATACGTAACTATCAAAAGCAGTGCCTCATTTAGCAGATTATCTGTTCAATGAATAAAAAACAACTGTTAAAAGAAGGTATCAATACAATATGCTCTGACAATGGAGGCTCACATGACTGCATCAGGTCGTTATTTTTATATTTATGGTCGTGTTCAAGGGGTTGGGTTTCGTTACCAAACCTATCATTGGGCTAATCAGAATGGCATAAAAGGTTTTGTATGTAACCGGGATGACGGCAGCGTTAAGTTAGCTGTTTATGGCTCAGAGCAAGATATTGAGTTTGTTGATGAGTGGTTGAAAGCGGGGGGCCCCCCAGGCGCCAAGATAGACCATTTTTTCACCGAAAATTGGAAAGCTGAGCCAATAGCGGACTTTAGTGTCCGCTATTAGTAAGAAATTAAATACATTTCACCGGTTTTGGCAGGCCAGCAAGTTTAGTGGCTTGCTTAGCTGGGCCTTTTGGAAATAGCCGGTATAAATAGCGGCTATTGCCTTTTTCTTCCCCAAATTGTTGAGAAACGGCTTTAACCAACATACGGATAGCCGGTGAGGTATTAAATTCCAAGTAGAAATTCCTGACGAAACGGATAATTTCTAGGTGTTCATTAGTAATTTCAATATCTTCTTGCTGCGCGAGTAAAGGGATTAATTCTTCACTCCATTGTTGGCTATCAAGCAGGTAACCTTGCGCATCTGTTTCTATTTCTTGATTATTAAAAACCAACATACTCTTATTCAACTCAAATAAAATTAGAACGTAAATTTAGCAAAAATTGGGATATAACCCAAGTAAAGTCGTTAGAATGTCGATATTTTCATCTAACAGTATGAAAGACGTATATTTTTAAAGCGAATGATCAAATTAGGGGTTTACATCCAATGAGAGGATGTTTATAGTGCACGTCATTACGGAGGGGTGGCCGAGCGGCTGAAGGCAGCGGTCTTGAAAACCGCCGATGGGAAACCATCCGAGAGTTCGAATCTCTCCTCCTCCGCCATCTTCAATTCTAGTAAAGTCTTCCAATCCCAAGTAAATCAAGCATTCCAACTAAATCCCATTATTCCAATGTCTACTAACGTCTATTAAAAACTACCCCCCTTAGGTGGTACATTTATACCCCATGATTTGAGTACCCCCAAATGAAGCTAATCATTATACTAGCTGATGCCAGAAGAAAGCGTGATGATGCAAAGAGATTACTGGTGGAGGGAATTGACCCAAACCAACAACCCAAAGAACAAAAGCTGGTGGAATGGGCTAAAAAATAGCAGGGGAATTTATTAAGCACCATAATTCACCATAAGATATGGTGCTTGTGAATTAGCCGTGTAAGTTAATTGGTATTCATTTTTAATTGTTCTTGATAATGCTGAATTTTAAGCTTTAAGTTACTTAAGTGTTCATTTAGAGATAAAATTTGCTTTTCAAGATTAGCGTAGTGTTCAGTAAGCAAATTCATTCTCTCAAATGAAGTTGATGTTCCTATATTTCTTAGTGCTGCGTATTCTTTAATCTTTTTTAAAGGCATGCCAGTTTCTTTTAAACGAGTGATAAACTTAACCCATTCAATATCATCTTCAGAATAGTACCTATGATTGTTTGCTTGTCTGGATGATTTCAATATTCCTTCTTTTTCATAGTATCTAAGGGTGTATATGGTGAATCCGGTTAGTTGTGCAAACTGACTGATTGAATAATTCATGTATTACCTAGAAGTTTCTTGACCTAGAGTTAACTCTATCCTTTACCCTTTTGAAACTTTTGTCAAAGAGGGTATGTCATGAGAAATAAACATTATGCGGTTATTACAGGTGCGAGTTCAGGTATTGGTCGTGCAATTTCAATAAAATTAGCTGAGCGTGGATTTAATATTATTGCTGTAGCAAGGCGAGATTCCTTGTTGAACCAATTGAAAATCGAATTGCGTAAGATTAATCAATACATTGAGGTCGTAACAAAATCATGTGATTTATCTATTACAGATGATGCTATTTCACTTTATGAGGAACTGAAAGCTTTTGATATTCGGGTATGGGTAAATAACGCCGGTGTTGGATATTATGGGGAAGCATTCTCTCAGCCAATAAAAGATGCACAAACTTTATTAAATTTGAATATCAATACACTCGCAGTTCTATCGTTAATGTTCGTGCGTGATAATCAGAATATTGATGATTCACAGTTGATCAATGTAAGTTCTGCAGGAGGATATACTATCGTACCTACAGCCGTTACCTATTGTGCTTCGAAATTCTTTGTTAGCTCTTTTACTGAGGGATTGGCTCATGAATTATTGAACTTGGATGCTAAGATTAAAGTAAAATTACTGGCTCCTGCAGCGACCAAAACAGATTTTGGTCGAATTGCTAACGGAGTAGAATATTATGATTACGATAAAGTTTTTGGTACATATCATTCTAGCGAGGAACTAGCTGATTTCTTCATTCAGCTATATGACTCAAACAATGTTGTTGGATATATAGATAGAGAGAGCTTTAGCTTTAAATTACTAGATAATAAAATGCCTTACGCAAATAACAATAAATTTAATCAAAAAATATAAATACGAAAAAACCGCCAAAGCATAAGCCGAGGCGGTTATGTATAATTGGCTTTATCAACTAAAGGGCTCACCAAATGAAAAAATCATGGTAATAAAGCCAGTTGTACTAATGCTTATATGATGGTTGCTAGGCAGAATATACGTTAACGAAACGTTAATAATATAAGGTGTTTTTTGTTGATCTAATGGCGTTTTTATTTGTATTTTTTGGCTTAATCAGACATGAGAGTAAATAGCATGCAGTTTTGAGTTACCATCCCACATAACTAAATAATGATTAATACCATGGGTTATAAGTAAATCATCAAGGTTAGTTTCATCAAAAAATTTCAGTGGATAGAAAGATAGTAACTTGTTGAAATTGTTTTATAAATATAATATTTAATATCTTAATGCCATGGATTTTATCAAGATGAATAAATTATTAGTTCCAATTTTTTGTATTGCTTCTTTATCAGGATGTGCGGTGACTGAGTATAATTATGTTCCTGACTCACAAAAAATCAGTGAGCCTAAAATAGGTCAGGTCAACCATATTACAGTAGGGCAACCCTTAGTAAGAGAAGGCAATATTAGTGAAATAGACGGAATTAAAGTATTAAACCCTGTGCAGATAGATTTGGCATACAAAATTATTCCGGGTGTATTCAAAAAAGTGGGCTCAAGTGATAAAGGCGATTTTTATATGCCAGACCAAATAATTGACTCTGGTTCGGTCGTTGTTGAGGTTTTAGGGCAACCTTGGAATTCACTTTTAATTAAAAAAGGGTCTAGTCCTAATGACATTTGTATCGTAACGGATGTCAATGTTGCTGTTTGTAGCGATAAAGCACAAATCGAACAGGTAAAATTAAATAATTCTGATGGTAATTCATTTGAACAAGCCTTAATTTTCAATGGGATAAATGACCAGGTTGTCGATATTAGTTATCAGAAAATAGGTTCGAATATTGAGAACCAAGGATTTGGCGATACGATTCAGTATAATCTTAAAAACAGCGACATTATTTCTTATCGAAATGTAAAATTAAAAGTTATTGATAGCTCAGAAAATTCATTAACCTATACAGTGATAAGCAATTTTTCTGACAATTAATGTATGTCGCATTAATTAACCAATTGAAAAACAGCGTTAAACTAAATTTAATCTCTAGTTAAGCGCTGTCTCGGCATCTTTTCTCGTGTTGTTATCTTGCTAACTTCAAAATATTTGGATCACATCGACAATTGTATAATATTGTCTTTTTAGTATACGTCACATACTCTAAGTTAAATTGATTTAACTTAGAGGGTGTTATTTATGATGAATATCCAATCTGACCACAATAGCTTTTTTATTTTATCCGATGACAAGCAAACTCGTCTTGCCGAGATAACCTTTGTTTATACTGGCGATGAACTGGTGATTATTGACCACACTGTGGTTGATGAAAGCTTAAAAGGACAGGGCATTGCAAAGTTATTAGTTGCTAAGGTTGTTGATCGAATGAGAAATGAAGGCCGAAAAATTATTCCATTATGCCCTTTTGCAAAAGCAATATTCGATAGAACACCTGAATACAGTGATATCCGCCAATAACATTTGCTAATTACTGATGAGGTAAGTATGAGTATTCAATTTAATGATAAAATACCTGATTTACAGTTGATTACCGCACGTTCGAAGGATGTTGGTGGGCTTCCTGTTGCACGAGTTTTGCCTACAAGGGAGCGTAGGTTAATAGGAGCTTGGTGTTTTCTTGACCACGCGGGCCCGACGGTTTTTAAAGGCGACTCAGAGGGAATGAAGGTATCACCTCATCCTCATACTGCTTTACAAACATTCACTTGGATGATTGAAGGTGAAGTATTGCATCGAGATAGCCTTGGCTATGAACAGGTTATTCGACCAGGGCAGGTTAATTTAATGACAGCAGGTTATGGGATCAGTCATTCTGAAGATACCTATGGAGAGAGCCGCCAGTTACATGCTGTGCAACTGTGGATTGCTTTACCCGAAGCAGTTAAAGATATTTCCCCACGCTTTGACCATTATCCTACATTACCTCGTTGGGCTGAAGGCGAGATCCATTTCCATTTATTAGTTGGGGAATATGGCACTTATAAAGCACCAACATTGACATTTTCACCGTTGATCGGGCTTGATATTATTGCGAAGAAAACAGCCCGACAAGTTTTAACTTTACGACCTGAATTTGAATACGGTATTTTTGCCATAAGTGGAAGTGCTACTATTGAAGGACAGCAAATTAAGAGTAATGAATTAGTTTATTTAGGCAAAAATATAACAGAAACTTCTATAGAGCTAGCTTCAGATAGCCACATTTTATTACTTGGTGGTGAGCCTTTAAATGAGTCAGTACTAATGTGGTGGA
Source organism: Providencia sp. PROV223 (assembly GCF_028479245.1). Classification (NCBI taxonomy): domain Bacteria; kingdom Pseudomonadati; phylum Pseudomonadota; class Gammaproteobacteria; order Enterobacterales; family Morganellaceae; genus Providencia; species Providencia sp. PROV223. The sequence goes on along the minus strand of NZ_JAMPNG010000018.1, from coordinate 24,952 downwards.
ATTTTATTGGTCGAACTAAAGCCGATATTCATGCCGCAGTTGAGGAATGGAACCAAGGAAACCCACGTTTTGGTCGTGTTTTTAACGATGAGCGCGAGCCAACACCAGCTCCAATTATGCCATAATCAATTTAAGTAACTCCTTTGTTATTATTTTATAAAAAAGGAGTTACAGCCATTGCTATTCTCTATTATTTTTTCATATTTATATTTGTCTTTAGCCGAAAATGGCTTTGGATTTAATTTAAGACTCATTTTTATACTCATATTATGGGTTCATAACCTGACTTTTATCGAAAAACTGATAATATGTATACAAAAGGCTATTTTTAAGTCAAAGCAAGCCGTAGCTGTTAGAGGTGGACGATAGAAATGAGTAAAAAATACCCATTGGGAATCGTTTTTTTAAGTTTATTCCCTATTTCTTTTGTATCATTAGCGTTTCAAGAACAGCAATATAACCCAGTCGTGTTTAATCTGGCTCAACTTTATGATTTCAATCCTGTTAGAGGTGCTGTTAAGCAAATAAAATCAGTTGTTTATAATGAAGATAAATCAATTAATTATGAATCAATGTTAAAAATTGGCTAGGATGGCTGTGTGGAAAGTTTTACTTTTGATCAAAAGAAAGATGAGTATTTAAATGGTGCTCATAACTATCTTTTTGTAAAACGAGTTAAAAATAAATTGATTGGTAGGGATGTTAGTGGTCCTGTCGAAATGGTGATAGGTGATAACTGTCAAATAATATCTAAAAAAGATTCAAATGGTGAATTAATCTACCAATATAACAAAGATGGCATTATTGCTGGCTCATTGCTTGCTGACACGAAAAAACAATATAGCAAAAATGATTATAATGAATTTAAACTTCCAACAACGATAAAATATTTTAAAGATAATGCACTCATCTCAGAGACTATAGTCACTTATGGGAAAGATATGAGTAAGCCGTTTGATCATACAATGGATATCCGTGCATTGGGACAAACGATATTATTAGTCAATTCTAAGTGCGATTATAATACTAAAAATATTGCCTATAAATGCAACTTTACTTTAAATCTTAATTCGAATGGTAATAATATTAAATTACTAAAAAATAGCATTACTGAAGTCGATTTTTATTAAATATAGGAGATGTTTAATGGCTATTTCTGCAAGAAATCAACTTACAGGTGTTGTTGAGTCGGTTGTTATCGGCTCAGTAAATGATGAAATTATTTTAAATTTAGGTAATGGAGAAAGCATTGCTGCAATCATCACTAAAAACAGCACTAAACAGTTAGGGTTAGAAAAAGGTAAACAAGTAGTTGCGGTGATTAAAGCACCTTGGGTTGTTCTTGTTTCTGATGCACAAGAGTACCAATTTTCAGCACGTAACCAATTCGATGGCAAAGTAGAGTCTATTGAAAAAGGCAGTGTAAACTCAGTCGTTAATGTAAAAACGGATGCAGGAACATTATTATCAGCAGTAGTAACGAATAACAGTACAATTGAAATGGGGTTAGCAGTGAACAGTAAAGTAACTGCCATAGTTAAAGCCTCTTCGGTTATTTTAGCAACCAAAAAGTAATGGTGTTCTTATTTTATAAAAAGCGGCCATTGTAAATGAAGTGGCCGCCTTTTCTATTTCCGACATGAAATTAAGAGCTGACTAGTATCTAATATCTTAATTTTCTTGCCTTTTTTTTCAATCAATTTATCACTGACAAGTTTAGATAGTGTTCGATTTAATTGCCTAACGGAGACTCCTAGCATTGCGGCTAAAGAGTCACGCTTTTCTAATTGAAAACTTTCTCCATTCTGCTTTTCAGCAAAAGTAAGATAGCGTCTTAATTTATATTCAACTGAATATGATGCACTGGAGTGTAACTGTGATGTGTTATAAAGCTTTTTACTAAGGTGCTGACAGATAAATTGCAAAAATAATGGTGAGTAAATTTCTTTTTTTCGGATCATAGATAAAGGTAGCGCAAGTAAGTCTGCATCTGTAACTGCTTGGATCGTATTATAGATACAGTCATTTTCAAGATTGCTTTGAAGAAGTTCTAAATCACCAATTATAGAAAATGTATTTTCAAATGAAAAAATGACTTTGCAACCGTTAGTTTCATAACGTTCAATTTGCAGTTTCCCGTTAACAAGGAAGTAAAGGTGACTGATTTGGCTATCTTGAAATATTAAATATTCTTTGGCCTTTATGTGGATAAGTTTTGTATTTTTGAGAGTTTCGTCAGAAATGATTTTATCAAGTTGATGATGAGTAATAAATTCTGCACGCTTTATTGTAGAGTTTATTGCTTTCATTGTTATAACCATTTTTCGCTTGAAATTATACTTAAATCATACTCGTTTTTTTCATTTAAAAAAGGACATATGTCCTTTTTTAAATGGTAATAACCTTGCTAGCTTATTAAAAAATAACTCGCAGGATATTAACATGAAAGTCCCTTTAAAACCGTCAAGCGTATTTACTAAAAGCATAAAAGCAGCAATTAACATAATGCCAAAAGTTGAACTACACGTACATTTAGATACATGTTTAAGTTTTTCTTATGTTAAACAAACCATTCCAATACTAACGTTTAATGAGTTTAAACAAGGCTTTATTGCACCAGAAAGATGCGAAGATCTTGGCGATTTTCTACGTTGCATTGAACCGCAACTTAATATATTACAGACAAAATCTGCTATTGGGCTAGCAGTTGATGATTTGTTTGAGCAATTAAAAATGGATAATGTAATTTATACAGAAATTCGGTTTGCTCCTTTATTACATACTCAACATGGTCTTTCAAGCCGAGAGGTTGTCGATATAACATTAGATGCGATGAATTCGGCAGTTGTAAAGTACGAAATAGAAGCTGGCTTGATTTTGTGTACTTTGAGGCATTTTACTGCCTCTCAAAGTCTTGAAACGGCAAAATTAGTTGTAGAATATCAATCTCGTGGTGTTGTAGCACTAGATTTAGCTGCCGATGAGGCTCGCTTTTCATTAGACAATCATGAAATTGCATTTAACTATGTCAGAGAGCATGGCGGCAATGTTATCGCACATGCTGGAGAGGCTTTAGGCTATGAAAGTGTGATTGAAACATTAGATAAATTAAAAGTTTCTCGTATAGGACATGGGGTTAGAAGTATTGAAAATTCAAATACGATTGAAAAGCTCAAAGCGTTAAATGTATTACTTGAAGTTTGCCCAAGTTGCAATTTGGTGTGCAATGTCTTTGATAGTATCGAAAACCACCCTATTAATAAGTTGAAACAGCAGGGCGTTAAATTAAGCATAAATACAGATGCGCGAACAGTTGCGGATGTAACATTAAATAAAGAGTACCAATTATTGCATGATATATTTGGTTGGAGTATTGCTGACTTTACTGAGTGTAATGTAAATGCATTACTGGCGAGTTTTATTGCAGAAGAAAAAAGAGCATTGTTAATGAAAAAGCTACTAAATTAATAGAGTTGATAGAAAAAGAAGGAGGTCTTTATCCTCCTTCGCTATTGTGGTTAATTATATGTAATACCATGCAAACTCCAATGATGAGTAATCTCTCTAATGATTAATAAAAAAGCACTGAATTCGCTATTTGTCGGCAATTGTGTTGAATGAATGGGGCTGCCATTAATCACATCGACCAATTCATTAAAAGCGTCTTCAATCTGCGATGTCGTGATAAAGTTACCATTAATATGCCTACTTTCTATCAGTAAATTTAATTTGTTATCATGACTAAAAAGCAATATTTCTCCTGTAGGGAGCTGTTTTTTTATCGGAATAATTGCATTTTCGATATGTTCAATTGCCATTTCAGCTTCATAAGCTGTAATAGGGGAATGCTGAAACGTAAAGCCATTAAAATTCTTAATGCCAATAGGTAAAATTATTTTATCCGATAGGTAAGATAAAATGGCTTCATTGTCTTGAATATCCAATTGAATATGATTTTTCATTGTGGCCTCATTCATATATGATGATTTCATCATGCTACGCTGGTTAGTATTATCTGTATAGTAAATCCATTAATGTGAATGAATTGTTAATATGTTGCACAACATGGTAATGAGTATAAATTGAAAATTCCCATCTCATGACGTGCTAAAATTCAGCCTTTTCTCGTCAGGGAAAATAAGATGTAATGAAACGATAAAATTGATTGTATTATATTTTGAAGTTACACTATTTTTGCAATATAACAACATGATTAAAGTTAGAAAAGTGTTTTCTAATTTATAGAATAATAAAAGTTAAATTCTAACTTCGAGTTATGATATAAATAGATGAGTTAAAATTATCTATTTATAACAGGGTGAGCTTATGTCAGAAATAAGAATTGTTGCAACAGTAATTGCAAAAGATAATGAAGTTGATTTTGTGAAAGCAGCAACTAAATCAATTGTTGAGCCAAGCAATAAGGATGAAGGTTGTCTTCAGTATGAATTACATCAAGACAATGCTAATCCAAACATTTTTATTTTCTTTGAGATTTGGAAGGACCAAAAATCATTAGATAAACATAATGGAACACAACATTTGAAAGATTTCATTGAGAAGATAGAAGATAAAATTGATTCATTAGATGTGAAATTAATAAGCAAAATTGCATAATATTAATTAATAATGGCTAAATAACAAAAAGGAATACAAATGTATTCCTTTTTAATTTGATTACCCGAAAATTTCGGTGAGATGTGTTTTGTAATCGTTAATATATTTTTTAATATTGGGTTCTTTGATCACGTCGTTTACCATAAAGGTTGGGAATTTTTTCAATCCGAGAAATTGTTGTGATTTATGAAAGGCAAAATAGACACCATCGACACCTCGACCATCAAAAAAATTATCAAACTCATCAAATGCATCAAGAGGGGCATTCCAAGTCACCGAAAGCATATATTTTCTTCCATGAAGTAGGCCTCCAGTACCATATTGTTTGCTTGGATCTTGGCGAGTACGACCATCGCTTGTATATAAATGACCATGACCGAGGGTATAAACCTCGTCCATATATTTTTTTACCATCCAAGGCATCATCATCCACCAACCAGGCATTTGGTAAATAATCGTATCGGCCCAAAGAAATTTTTTAACTTCATTATCGATATCGTAGCCCGACTCGATATGGGTTTCTTGCATAGTGTGCCCTAACTCATTTAGCGTGGTTTTGGCTACATCATGTAATGTACGATTAAGCTGGCCTACCGAGTGAGCAAATGTTTGTCCGCCATTGAGAAGAAGAATTTTCATTTGTATTGCCTTATTCGTTAATTGCTAAGTTATATTTAGGCTAACAAACTAAAATAAAGATAAAAAGTAGAGTAATAAAACAGAGTTTGTTACTTTAATGGATTTATTGTCTATATTTATGATTTGATTAGGTGAAGTTTAGTCAAATATCACTATAAAGACTATTTTTATAGTTAAAACTATTAATAATAGAGATTATTGATTTTTTAGCAAAAGTCTATTGAGCTTACGGCTATTTTTCTCTGCATTATCCCATCGTATTCTTTGTCGTATTCAAATTGTCGCAGTAATTATGGGTTAGTTCGTAGCGAATGAACATGGACTATCCAGATAATTACCCGTGAAGCTTAATGTAAAAAATTTAAGAAAGGTAACATAATGACGATTCCTGTAATTGGTGTGGGTACATTCCGTTTAAAAGATGATGTCGTGATTGCTTCAGTAAAAAATGCATTAGATGTTGGGTACCGCGCTGTTGATACAGCACAAATTTATGAGAATGAAGCTGCGGTTGGGCAGGCTATTGCAGAAAGTGGCGTTGAGCGCAGCGAGCTTTATATCACAACAAAAATTTGGATTGAGAATTTAAGTAAAGATAAACTTATCCCAAGTCTTAAACAAAGTTTAAGTGATTTGCAAATGGATTATGTGGACTTAACACTAGTGCATTGGCCATCTCCAAATGATGCGGTTTCTGTTGAAGAGTTCATGCAAGCATTATTGGAAGCCAAAAAACAAGGGTTAACACGTGAAATTGGTATTTCTAATTTCACTATTCCATTAATGGAAAAAGCAATCGCGGCAGTCGGTGTTGAAAATATTGCGACAAACCAAATAGAGCTTTCACCTTATCTGCAAAACAAAAAAGTTGTAGAGTGGGCAAAACAACATAATATCCATATTACCTCTTATATGACATTAGCGTATGGCAAAGCATTAAAGGATGAGGTTATTGCGAGTATTGCACAGAAACACAATGCAACATCCGCTCAGGTTATTTTAGCGTGGGCGATTGGTGAAGGGTATTCTGTTATTCCATCATCAACAAAACGTGAAAATTTATTAAGTAACTTGCAAGCAACTCAATTACAGTTAGATAGTGACGATAAAGCGGCGATTGCAGCATTAGATTGTAATGACCGCTTAGTTAGCCCAGAAGGTTTAGCGCCAAACTGGGACTAATTGATTATTCTATATGCTCAGAGGCTAGGATTTGTTATGGCCTCTGAATTTCTGCAAGATATTGAGTTAAGCTATCAATAAAAACCCGAATACGCTGGCTGACAACGCGGTCACTGTAATATACGGCATGGAACGGTAAAGGAACAGGCTGCAATTCATCCTTTAATACTTCGACAAATTGGCCATTTTGAATATATTTATTCACCATAAAGTCAGACAAACATGCAATCCCATTTCCAGCTAAACAAAGCTGTCTTAGTGTCTCCCCGCTATTTGATGATATCCCTGCAGTAACTTCCATTAGTTGCCCATCAATGCCTTTAACTGGCCACATATTTAATGATGCAGGTTCAGTAAAGGTCAGGCATGTATGATGCAAAAGATCTTGAGGAGATTTAGGCTCATCATGTTGTTCCAGATAATTTGGCGACGCAATAATCTTGCGATAACTCTTAAATAATGGGCGAGCACGTAAGCTGGAGTCGGTGAGATGCCCTGCCCGAATAGCAACATCAACTTTCCGTTCAATTAAATTAACAAAGGTTTCCGATGAAACTAACGACAAGTGAATGTCTGGATATTGTTTGCGAAAAATAGCAACAAAAGGAATTAATATATGCAATACAATCGGCGTTGCTGCATCAATTCGTAATAGGCCTTTTGGAGAGCTTTGTGTGTCATATAATTCATCTTCTGCCGCTTGCATTTCTTGCAAGATAATTTTCATGCGTTGAAAATAAATTTCGCCCTCTGCAGTTAGGTCAATTTGCCTGGTGGTACGGTTAAGTAAATTGACCCCCAGTTTTTCTTCCAATTTTTTGACGATTCGGCTCACTGCTGAATTTGCTAAATTAAGTTTATCAGCCGCTTTACTAAAGCTTTTTTGTTCTACCACTTCTATAAATACACGGGCTTCTTCAGATGTTGCTCTCATAATAATTTTATTAGCCAATAAGATGATAGAAAAGGTGACTATTATAGTAACAGCAATAGGTCTTAAAATTTAAACTAAAAGTTTAAGAGAATGGAGTTTTATTAGCTTAAAAGCTAATCATATTGAATCATAACCTATCGCTTTTCTTAAAAGAATTTTTAGTGCTTCAGTGTAATTTTCCTTGTGAATTGCATGTTTCGCTAATTAGCACGATAAAAGCCTTAGCCTTTACTAGGGACGTGTTTTCTCCTTGATTGAGTTAGTGGATGCTTCCTTGGATGATTGCGCTGCAGAATGTATTTTTTGTCTTACCGATTGCAAGACGTATTTCACTGATATTAGTGAAAACCACATAACAGTGTTGATGAAATTTGCTAATATCAAGGTGAAATTTATGGGGACTATTTTGAATGGGTTTTTATGTCGATAAAAATTATTGCTTTATTCTTTATCACTGCGTTGGCTGAAATTGCAGGCTGTTACTTTCCTTATCTTTGGATGAAAAAGCAAGGTGGGGCTTGGCTATTGATCCCTGCGGCGTTAAGTTTAATGCTATTTGTCTGGTTATTGACATTGCATCCGGAAGCAAGTGGCCGAATTTATGCTACTTATGGCGGGATATATATTGCCACCGCATTAGTTTGGCTGAAAGTGGTTGATGGTGTGTCTCTTACCGTGACTGACTGGGTAGGTGCTCTAGTTGTGCTCCTTGGAGCAGGGATCATAATTAGTGGTTGGAAATAGACGATAGTGTTATCACGTCACCTTGAAAAAAAATATTTGTTTATTTTAAGGTGACGTGGCATTTAAGGCGATCACAAAATGATTCCTTTATGTTTATTTCATCAGATAAATACTAAATCTATATTTAAATTAAATTTAAAATTTATTTTTTCTAAGAAATAGACGTATTCTCTTTTACGAAATGTTAATTGAAATGGAATTTAACTAAAATAGTTTAAATGTAACATTTGATCTAAATCAATTTAACAATAAATACTCTATTGGTAGTAATTTTAATTGATGTTTAACTACTCAGTTAATATTAATTAAACTTTTATTTTCACTTTCATTGATTTTAGGCAATATCTAATCATATTAGGCTGCTATTCTCTCACCGATTTATACAAAAAATATAAAGAGGTAGCAATGAACGTTAGTCGCAGAAAGTTTTTTAAAATCTGCGCTGGCGGGATGGCAGGTACAACTGTAGCTGCGTTAGGTTTTATGCCTGGAATGGCAATAGCTAATGTACGTGAATATAAATTACTTCGCTCTAAAGAGACGCGTAATACTTGTACCTACTGTTCTGTCGGTTGTGGATTACTAATATATAGCATGGGCGATGGCGCCATGAATGCTAAATCCGCGATATTCCATGTCGAAGGTGACTCAGACCACCCGGTAAACCGTGGTGCTTTATGCCCTAAAGGGGCTGGTCTGCTCGATTATATCCAAAGCGAAAATCGTTTACGTTATCCTGAATATAGAGCACCAGGCTCTGATAAATGGGAGCGCATTAGTTGGGATGATGCCTTCACACGCATTGCACGCTTAATGAAAGATGACCGCGATGCGAATTTCATCGAAAAAAATGCTGAAGGAACAACAGTAAACCGTTGGTTATCAACAGGGATGCTTTGCGCATCAGCTGCCAGTAACGAAACGGGAATGTTGACACAAAAATTCGCCAGATCGCTAGGAATGCTAGCGGTTGACAACCAAGCGCGTGTCTGACACGGACCAACGGTAGCAAGTCTTGCTCCAACATTTGGTCGCGGTGCGATGACCAACCACTGGGTTGATATCAAAAATGCCGATGTTGTCGTCGTTATGGGCGGTAATGCTGCGGAAGCACACCCTGTTGGGTTCCGTTGGGCAATTGAAGCGAAAAATAATAATGATGCCACACTGATTGTCATAGACCCGCGTTTTACGCGTACCGCATCAGTTGCTGACCATTATGTCCCAATTCGTTCAGGTACCGATATTACCTTTTTATCGGGCGTTTTACTGTACCTGATTGAAAATCAAAAAATCAATGCTGAATATGTTCAGAACTATACCAATGCATCATTGATTGTTAGAGATGATTTTGACTTTAACGATGGCTTATTTAGTGGCTATGACGCTGATAAGCGTAGTTATGACAAAACCAGTTGGAACTATAAGTTTGATGAAAATGGTCACGCATTACGCGATGACACTTTACAAGACCCACGTTGCGTGTGGAATTTACTTCACAAACACGTATCACGCTATACGCCTGATATTGTTGAGCAAATTTGTGGAACACCAAAAGCAGACTTCTTGAAGGTTTGTGAAATTTTAGCCACAACAAGCGCGGCAGATAAAGCCGGGACTTTCCTGTATGCGTTAGGTTGGACACAACATACTGTTGGTGCACAAAATATTCGTACCATGGCCATGATCCAGTTACTGCTAGGTAACATGGGGGTTGCTGGTGGTGGCGTGAACGCGTTACGTGGGCACTCGAATATTCAAGGCTTAACAGATTTAGGGTTACTATCAACCAGTTTACCGGGTTACTTGACACTACCTTCTGAAAAACATCAGAACATTGATAGCTACCTTACTGCGAATACGCCAAAAGCGACATTGCCAAATCAGGTAAATTTCTGGAGCAACTATCCTAAGTTCTTTGTGAGTTTGATGAAGTCTTTCTATGGGGATTCCGCTCAAGCTGAGAACCAATGGGGTTATGACTGGTTACCTAAATGGGACCAAGCTTATGATGTGATGAAGTATTTTGACATGATGAGCAAAGACCAAGTGACTGGCTATATCTGTCAAGGGTTTAACCCAGTAGCGTCATTCCCTGATAAAAATAAAGTGGTTAGCTGCCTTAGTAAGTTGAAATACCTGATTGTTGTCGACCCGTTAGTCACTGAAACGGCTAATTTCTGGCAAAATCATGGTGAGATGAATGACGTTGATACAGCTTCGATTCAAACCGAAGTGTTCCGTTTACCATCCACTTGTTTTGCGGAAGAAGATGGTTCGATAGCCAACTCAGGCCGTTGGTTACAATGGCACTGGCAAGCGGCAGATGCTCCAGGTGAAGCGCGTAATGATGGCCAAATATTGACCGGTATTCTGTATAAAATCCGTGAACTGTATGAGAAAGAAGGCGGCCAAGGCCAAGATCCTCTGATGCAAATGAAATGGAATTATAAACAACAATTCCATCCGGAATCAGAAGAAGTGGCGAAAGAAAACAACGGTGTTGCACTGGTTGATCTTTATGATGCCGATGGCAATTTACAAGCGAAAAAAGGCGAACTACTCAGCTCATTTGCTTTATTGCGTGCAGATGGTTCAACGGCATCTTCTTGCTGGATTTACACTGGTAGCTGGACTGAGAAAGGCAACCAGATGGCAAATCGTGATAATAGCGACCCATCCGGTATCGGTAATACACTTGGTTGGGCATGGGCATGGCCTCTGAACCGCCGTGTGATTTATAACCGTGCTTCTTGTGACACCCAAGGTAAACCGTGGAATAAAGACCGCGTGCTTATCGAGTGGAATGGTAAAAAATGGGTCGGTAATGATATTCCTGACTTCAATGCTTCTGCTCCTGAAGTCGGAACTGGGCCATTCATCATGCAACCAGAAGGTTTAGGTCGTTTATTTGCTATCGATAAGATGGCTGAAGGGCCATTCCCTGAGCACTATGAGCCATTTGAAACACCACTTGGCACTAACCCGTTGCACCCGAATGTGGTTTCTAACCCAGCGGCGCGGATTTTTGATGAAGACAAGAAACGTCTTGGCGACCACAAAGATTTCCCTTATGTCGGAACCACATACCGTTTAACAGAGCATTTCCATACGTGGACTAAGCATGCTCGCTTGAACGCAATTGCTCAGCCTGAGCAATTTGTTGAGATCAGCGAAACATTAGCAAAAGCCAAAGGAATTGCGTTAGGCGATAAGGTCAAAGTCAGCAGTAAACGTGGGTTTATCAAGGCTGTTGCAGTTGTCACTCCTAGATTACAAACGCTGATGGTGGATGGCAAACCAATTGAAACAGTTGGACTACCTATTCACTGGGGCTTTGAAGGCGCGACTCAAAAAGGGTTTATCACCAATACGTTAACGCCGTCTGTCGGCGATGCTAACTCTCAGACACCTGAGTATAAGGCATTCTTAGTTAACATTGAGAAGGCGTAAGGGAGGGAACATGTCCATGCAATCTCAAGACATTATTAAACGTTCCGCGACCAATAGCATTACGCCTCCGCCACAAGCGCGTGATGATAAGCTTGAAGTCTGTAAGCTCATTGATGTGTCATCTTGTATCGGCTGTAAAGCTTGTCAAGTGGCATGTTCTGAGTGGAACGATATCCGTGACGAAGTTGGTCATTGCGTTGGGGTTTATGATAACCCAACGGATTTAAGCGCAAAATCGTGGACGGTGATGCGTTTTAGCGAAACCACTGAAATGGGTAAGCTAGAATGGTTGATCCGTAAAGATGGCTGTATGCACTGTACCGACCCTGGATGTTTGAAATCTTGCCCATCAGCTGGAGCAATCATTCAGTACGCAAATGGTATTGTGGATTTCCAATCAGAGCACTGTATTGGTTGTGGTTATTGTATCGCGGGTTGCCCATTCAACATTCCTCGATTAAACCCGAAAGACAATCGAGTGTACAAGTGTACCTTGTGCGTTGATAGGGTGAGTGTTGGTCAAGAGCCAGCATGTGTGAAAACTTGTCCAACGGGGGCTATCCGTTTCGGCACGAAAAAAGAGATGTTGGAATACGGTGCAGAGCGCGTAACTAAATTGCAAAATCGGGGGTATGTGCAAGCGGGAATTTATGATCCTGAAGGTGTGGGTGGTACGCATGTTGTTTATGTGCTTCACCATGCTGACAAACCTGAACTGTATCATGGCCTGCCTAAAGACCCACAAATTGATACGCCAATTAATCTGTGGCAGGGCATCTTGAAACCACTTTCTGTCGTTGGATTTATCGCGACCTTTGCAGGGTTGATTTTCCACTATGTGGGAATTGGTCCAAACAAAGAAGTGAGTGATGAAGAGGAGAAAGATGACCATGAGTAAGAAAAGCAAAATGATTGTGCGGACAAAGTTTATTGACCGCGCGTGTCACTGGACGGTTGTCATCAGCTTCTTCTTGGTTGCTTTGTCGGGGATCGCATTATTTTTCCCAACATTGAAATGGTTGACGGAAACCTTTGGTACGCCGCAAATGGGACGGATTTTACATCCCTTCTTTGGTGTGTTGATTTTCGTTGTGCTGATGTTTATGTTTGTTCGCTTTGTGAAACACAATATTCCAGATAAGAAAGACTTACCTTGGATTAAAAATATTGTCGAAGTATTGAAGGGTAATGAACATGAAGTGGCTGATGTAGGTAAATATAACGCCGGTCAAAAAATGATGTTCTGGAGCATCATGAGCCTGATTTTTGTGCTCTTGATAACTGGTATTATCATTTGGCGCCCTTATTTTGCACATTTATTCCCAATGTGGGTTGTGCGGTGGGGGTTGTTGATTCATGCCGTTGCTGCGATTGTATTGATCCATGCCATTTTAATTCATATGTACATGGCATTCTGGGTTAAAGGTTCAATCAACGGAATGATCGAAGGGAAAGTTAGCCGCCGTTGGGCGCGAAAACATCACCCTCGTTGGTACCGTGACGTAGAAGCGAAAGAAGCCAAAGCCGAAGCTGAAAGTAAAAAATAATTTACGCAGTAGGTGCTAAATAACATTAAGCCATCACATTGTGATGGCTTTTTTGTGGGTATTTGGGCTTATATGGTTTCTTATTGATGAGATTTGTTTAAAAAGTCACTGGCCTTGATGCGATACAACACATGCTCTTGCAACCAATGGCCATCAGGGAGTGCTGGGTGATAAAAGTTATTTAGTTGTTTTATCATTCCTAGTCTTTTCATTACGGATTCTGATGGTGAATTAACCACTGCCGTAAATGCAACCAGTTCGGGCAGATTTAGTTTATCAAAAGCGTATTCGATGACACGACTCGCTCCTTCAGTGGCATAGCCGTGGTGCCAATATTCCGGTAACAGACGCCAACTTAATTCGATACAAGGGGAAAAAGGTAAATTAGAGGCGGGAATATTTAAACCAATAAACCCAATGAATTGTCTATTGGATTTTAATTCAACAGCCCATAATCCCCATCCTCCTTGTTGAGCAAATTTATCTATGATGGCTTGCATAAATTGTGCATTTTGCTGCTCATTAAGCACAGAAGGAAAATAATGCATGACATCGGGATGGCTATTCATTTGGTAAAATGACTGTTTATCTTCTTCTTGCCACCCACGTAGCCGTAAACGCGTTGTTTCTAATTCAATGATTTTCATAACTACTTCTTATCAAGACGCATATGAAGAATAGGGAATGGATTACCTTCGCCGTCTAATTCAGAACGTGCATATTGTGTAAAACCCATATGTTGATAGAACCCGATAGCTTGAGGATTTTGTTCGTTAACATCCAACTCAGTAATGCCTAAGGTATCAATGGCATATTGAAGCAGTTTTTTCCCTGTACCTTGGCCTCTACTTTCTTGGGAAATAAACAACATTTCAAGACGGTGTTTATCGCACCCTAGAAAACCAGTCATATTGCCTGCGCTATTGAATGTGACAAAAACAGCTAAATGCGGTAAATAAATCTCTTTGATTGCAATTTTTAGTTCAGCAATTTTTTCTTCAGTTAAAAAATAGTGAGTTGCTCTCACTGAAGACTCCCAAACACGAATAATATCATCATCGTGTGCACGTGTTGCGCTTTGGACTATCATTATATTATCTCCGTGTATTGACTGGAAAATCTTAACTGCTGGTTTTCTTATGTCAACCGCTTGCTTTAAATTTACCTTAAGATTATTTTTGAGATATTTATCGCAGAAAAAAAAGTCAACTTCGTCATTATTAGATAAGTTGCGGTGTGATTTTTCGCTAAGTTCTTTATATAGCGATGAACGTATTTTTCTTTGTTGCTTTAATTGTAGGGGTATATTAATGAAATATAAATTGCTAACTCTCTGTTTGTCTACGGCATTATTAACACCTATTGCACCTGTATTAGCGAGTACAGATAGCAAAACAGATATGGCTTTAGATCAAGTTTTAGTCCTTAGCCGCCATAATTTACGTACACCTATCGTAAATACCGGTATTCTTACTGAAGTAACTGATAAAAAATGGCCTGCATGGGATGCACAAAGTGGTTATCTCACCACTAAAGGCGGCGCACTTGAAGTCTACATGGGGCATTATTTTAGGGAGTGGATCGACCAAAATAAATTACTTGCAGATGAACTGTGTCCAACAAGTAATGAGGATGTATATCTTTATACAAATAGTCTCCAAAGAACGATAGCAACTGCCCAATTCTTTGCTGCAGGCGCATTTCCAGGATGCAAGGTAAGTATTCATCATCAGCCTGAAATTGGTAAAATGGACCCTGTTTTTAACCCAATTATTACCAATGCCTCCCCTGAATTTAAACAGCAGGCACTCGCTGAGATGGAACAATATTTTAAAGGGTTATCACTGACTGCGGGTTATGACGAATTAGATAGTGTTCTGAATATTAAAGATTCTCAGAAATGTAAAACAGACAAATTATGTAATTTAAATAGCCAAAAAAACAGCTTTATTATTGAAGCCGAAAAAGAACCGGGCGTCAGTGGCCCATTAAAAATTGCGAATTCAGCGGTGGATGCGATAGACCTTCAATATTATGAAGGTTTTCCTGCAAATGAAGTGGCTTGGGGGCTTGTGAATACCCCTGAAAAATGGAAAAAACTGAATACGCTAAAAAATGCTTACCAAGAAACGTTATTTACGCCAAAAATCATTGCAAAAAATGTCGCACATCCAATACTCAATTATATCGATAAAGGCTTTGTTTCGGTCGATAAAGGAGAAACAGCAAAATTTATATTCTTAGTCGGTCATGACTCGAATATTGCGTCACTCATGTCAGCAATGGATTTTAAACCGTATCAATTACCAGAGCAGTATGAACATACCCCGATTGGAGGTAAATTAGTGTTCCAACGCTGGACAGATAAGCAAGCGAATAAAGATTTTATGAAAGTCGAATATGTTTACCAAACTGCAGATCAGCTTAGGGATAATACGTATTTATCATTACAAACACCGCCTAAACATGTCACATTAGAGCTAAAAGGGTGTCCAATTGATAAAAGCGGCTATTGTTCTTGGGAAGATTTTCAAAAAGTCATGGCGACAGCCTTAGAACAGTAATCACGGTATATTGATGCCCTACAAACTTGAGCGGGGCATCATTTTTTGGGAAGATAGCCAAATTATATATTGGGTTTATTAATATCTTATGTGGACAAAATAGTCACTATGCCTATTCAGTTTTTTCAGCTAAATCAAATTGCTACCGCAGATCTTATCGCATTAAATACTCATCCAGCTGTACTTGAACATATGCCTCTAGGCAGCAGCCATTTCGATGAACAGGCCTGCCAGCAGTGGGTCTCAGGAAAAGAGCTGCATTGGGAGCAACATGGCTATGGAGTATGGGCCATTATGATTGATGACCAATTTGCTGGCTGGGGAGGGTTACAAAATGAAGCGGGTGATGCAGATTTAGCTTTAGTGTTACATCCTAAGTTTTGGGGAAAGGGAAAATCTATTGTTAAGAATATTATTAATAAAGCTTTTACATCACTGAAGGTTGAGTCAGTTACAATACATTTACCGTTAACACGCAAGAAAGTATCCGCGATTTTACGTTATGGTTTTACTGAAGAACGCATTGTTGATTTTGATGGTATTCCTTTTAAACGCTTTAGATTAAGCCATTCATCAGTTTTATAGCATAAAAAAACCCCGCTAAAAAAGCAGGGCGTGAAAATCACGAAAATGTTTATGAGCCTTTAATTTACCCTAAATGAACACATAAATAGCCCTATAAAGTGTATGTCTTTGCTGTTTTTTGTAACAATCATTAAGGCTAAACCTTTTGTTTGTAAAATGTGTTTGCTTAAGCTCCAAATAGCACTTTAGTCTTTATTATCTAACCACTAATACACTAGTTTTTGCATAACGAACTACTGAGGCGGCATTAGAACCCAGCAAATAGGTTGACATACTCGGGCGGCGTGAACCTAATAGAATAATATCGGCGTTGATATCTTCTGCGGTTGCCAAAATTTCGTCTTTAACAGAACCAACGGTTGCTTTCGCCTTTATTTTATCTGCAGGGATATCAAATAGTTTAATTTTTTCTTTTAATTCTGTAAGGATAATTTCAGCTTGTTTTTCGTCGTCAGGGAAGTCTCCTGGTAAGATGGTGCCACCATAGCGTAAATAGTTTGAAATTGGTGCGGTTACGGCAAGAAAGTGCACTGTTGCATCATTCAATTTTTGTAGCGAATTAACATGAGGAACTAATAAGTTAGTGAGAGCATCTTCGGTTACATCGATCGGAACTAAGATTGTATTGTACATAATATCTCCCTTTCTCTTTTATATTATAAGTTTAGAACAATATCATACATTGTGAAATTGATTATTAATAGTAATGAATTTATTGGTGGAAGGGTGTGAGCAAGTAGCCGTAATAAGATTTTTCATCAAAAAAAGAGGGGAGCCTGATGCCATTATAATGAATAACATCAGGTAAAATGCAGGAAATATTGGGGTAGATTTATTTTTTTACGCAAGCTTCTTTTAAGCCAGCTTTGCAGGCTTGAGCTAGATATTCAGCTGCAGATTTTTCATTGATTTCAATTCCTTCACCACTTTCTAGCATTTTACCGACTTGGTATTGTGCGGGTGGAAATTTTTTATCAGCAGATTTTTTGAACCACTCAAAAGCCGTAATATAATTTTGTTTTACACCAATACCTTGATAGTAAAACTGGCCCATATAATTTTGGGCTTCAACATTGCCTTTATTGGCTGATTTTTCGAATAGATCCATGGCTGTTTCAAGGTTGGCCTCAACCCCATTACCATTTAAATACATGTCCCCTAAAAACAACTGAGCATCAGAATTGCCCTTATTCGATGCCATCGTTAACCATTTTTTTGCTTTACCATAGTCCTGTTTAAGCTCGTTCCCAAGGTAATAGCCAATTCCTAACATAACTTGCGCTTTTATATCGCCTTTTTGCGCTTCTTGCTCGATACGTTTGATAGTTTCTTTGGGAACTGCAGCGACACTTAGGTTAATTGAAAAGGCACATAAAATAATAAATGAAAGAATTCTAAGCATAATTTGATATCTTATTTTAGCGTTGTTTATTTCTATTTTTAATAAAATGTCTCAATGAGATTTATTACCAACAAAGTATATTACATAAAGAAAAGTTTACATCAAAATACGTAATATAAAATAAGCTATAAGCCTGAGGGTTTTACGCATTTTTAGAGTTATTGGTATCATCTATACTCTACGATTTTAATTTAAAAATATCAATATATAATAAAAATATACAATATATTAGGGTATGGGATTTCCTATCTTTTAGCCACGTTATGTGTTTGTTGTAACAAGATATTAATAAGAAAAATGATTAAGAAGTCATACCAGGAAGATGAAAAGATAAGGGAATGGAATATTAATTGATATTTTAAGTGTGGTTTAAGGCGTTAGGGTGATTATTTTATAAAAACATTTAATACGAATAAATTTTCGATATAAAACACATCAGAAGTGAGAAAAGTGAATTAAATAAGGGCGGGCTGATGTGTTATTAGAAAGGTGTGAATTAAAATTTACAGAATTCGCACCTTTAGCAATATAAAAAAAACCTTTATGTTGATGGCTTAAAAAAGTTTATGACTCAAATAGTGGGGTAGGTTTGCCATTGTCATCAATTGCAACAAAATTAAACTGGCCATGTATCACTTCTTCACGACCTTCTGAATACATATCTTCTAAAAAAATCGATACATTGACCGTCAAACTGGTTCTTCCAACTCGAATGACTTTACCCACCAACTCAACAATGGTTCCTGAAGGGATTGGATGAGTAAAATTAATTTTTTCAGTGGAGACCGTAATAAGGCGCTTACGGCTAAAACGTGTTGCGGTAATAAAAGAAACTTCATCCATCCAAGCGAGAGCAGTACCGCCAAATAGGGTGCTGTGGTGGTTAGTTGTTGTTGGAAATACCACTTTAGAGACGCGAGAAATGGATTGCTCAATTTTTTGTGTGATGACATCGTCAGCGATGGAACTCATGGTCTACCTTACAATTGTTACTTAGTATGCTAGTAATTGTTAAAAGCAATAATGTTAAAAGCTAAGTGTAATACTCATTTCAAACTAATTCAGCAATAAATGTGAAGTGAATCGTTCCGGCAGGGAAATTTTTGAGAATGTCAGCTGTAGATAAAATCAGAAGAGGGAATATTAAAGGCCCAGAGTTCAAATTATGAGCTTTTAAATTCTAATGAGGCATGGAATTAATTATCTAAATACTCTGCACTCATACGAACAGCTTTTGCGATAGAACCATCTAAAACAGGGGCTGCAATTTGTGGTTTGTTGTTATCAGCAATCATGTCCTCTAATTGCCCTACGGTGTAACTTTTTTCAGCGAAAGCTGTGGCACTTAACAGTGAAATTGCTATTGCCAATAGTGATTTATTCATAATCACTCCATTTGATTTAAGTTTCGAATACTAAGCAATAGAGCCACAATAGGTAATAAAAAAACCCTTCATATTGAAGGGTTTTTTGTGAGCAAATTTTACAAACAAGTATTAACTAAATCTGTATAGACTAAATGGTTTCACATTCAGTGAGGGTTCTTTGCCTAATAACAAGTCAGCGGTGAGCTCGGAAGAAACAGGACTTTCTGTCATTCCCCAGCCTGTCGCAGTATTGATAACTAGACCTGGGTATTCATTGACTTGAGAAATGATTGGGTGCTCATCTGGTGCGATGGCCATAGCACCACTCCATTGGTCAATCAATTTAGAATCCTTAAATGCAGGGAATTCTGTTTTTAATTTTTCAAATGATGCATTCAGCTCAGGCAAGTCAGGTAATGCAGTCATATTTCTGTGTTTTTCGAATGGTGAAACTTCATCCATTTTCCAGCTTGTTGGTTCAGTAAATGAATTAATTAACTGTTCATTTAATGAAATATGGACAGGGAAATCTGGCATCGACAGCAGTGGAATGTATTTGTAGCCATAGACGAAGGAATCTTTAACAACCGGAGCAACAATCACGCGAGGAGATGTTGCGTAGGTACCATCCGCTTGTTCACGGAAGAAAATATTGCCTGGTAAAGCAACGTTACCACCTGGTGCAGTTGGTGAACCGGTGATCAGTTGCTGAGATTGATAAGCTGGTAATGTTGGGACATCAACGCCTAAGTTTTGCATAAACAGTCTTGACCAGACTCCACCTGCAACAACAACACGCGAGGTTTTAATAGGCCCTTTCTCGGTGACGACATCAGAAATAACGCCTGCTTGTGTTTCTAAGCCTCTAGCAGCACAGTTAGTGTAAATTTTGATACCTAATTTTTTCGCGTAATCTGCCATGACGAAGGTCGCAATTTCAGCATCTAAGCTACCGGAGTCTTCTTCAAAACCTGCGATAGTCCATTTAGATTGTGCACCATTTAAGCGCTGGTTGAGTTCTGCGCCTTCAATGATGCGTGTTTTGAATGGAATATCTGAACCGACGTTTTTACTGCGAGTATCAATCCATTCTCTAACATTAACAAGATCTTCTTCATCGAACGGTACTTCAACGCGCCCTTGAGTACGATAGCTTGTATCTGCACCGACTTTCGCGTTCATCTCTCTCCAACGTTGTTTGCCTAAGTGGTGGAGTAAGAAGGTTTCATCTGGCATTTTATAAGTGATGACTTGGCCATAGAAGCGGGATGATTGTTCGCCTGCAATATTACCTTTTTCAACAATAACAACATCTAAACCGCGCCCAACCAGCTCAATTGCTGTCATAATTCCTAGAATTCCAGCACCAATAACAACGACGTCAGCTTGCTGTGGTAGAGGACCTTCTGTTCCTGCGACAAAACCATGTCGCGGTTTACCAGGAACAAATCGACCTTCACGAGTTAACATTGGAGTTAAAATTCCGGCCCCTGCAGCAACGGCAACAACGCCACCACCAATCAAAAATTTTCTTCTAGTAATAGCCATCTTATAAAGTTCCTTATATCGAATGAGTTTTTCACTATTGACCAAAGCTTCAATTAGAAATATTTATAATTGTAATTATATCTTTAATAATGATTATGATTGTAAACTAAATTGAGTTGGAATTAAAATTTTTAGTTAAATGTTAAAAAAATTTTTTTCTAATATGAAATGGGCGCCAATATTTCAAGAAAAATAATGGCGCTGGCGGAATTGAAGTAGGAGAAACAGGCAGGAAAAAATGGCTTTTATTCTAGTTTATTGATTTATAAAACTTAAATTAGGATTTGGCCTGTTAGAAACAAAACGGCGTTACCTGTTAGTTTTACTCGACCAGAGGCTAGCTCGCAATGAACTACTCCTCCGCGTGATGATATTTGATGGCCAACTAACTGCACTTTATTTAGCCGATTTGCCCATATTGGTGTAATAGCACAATGTGAAGTGCCTGTTACAGGATCTTCATCAACCCCTTTTGCAGGGGCAAAATAACGAGAAACAAAGTCATAATCGCTATTAGCACTTTCTGCTGTAATTGTTAATCCAGGTAGAGAAAGCTGTGAAAGCTTTAGCATATCCGGCTGGCAGTTTTGAACGAGTTCTGCACCTTCAAGAAAACACAGGTAACGGTCTTTCGCTATCCAAAGCTCTTTGATTTTGATTCCAAGGATGTCAGCGAGGTGTGGGTATTGGTCTGGATGACTTTGTACAGATTCAATAATTGGAAAATCGAGTGTAAATCCTTGGGCATTTTGTGTCACAACCAACTCACCTGATAAAGAGCTAAATGTTAAAGGATGAATGTTTTGTTGGAGCACATGGTTTAACACAAAGGCTGCGGCAAGTGTTGCATGACCACATAATTTTACTTCGACTTTAGGGGTGAACCATCGAATATGGCGGCCGACTAAAAATGCGGTTTCTGACAAGTTAATTTCTGCGGCAATTGCAATTAGCTGTTCATCTGATAACCAATTATCGAGTAATACAACCGCTGCGGGATTACCGTGAAAAAGGGTATCTGTAAAAGCATCAACATAGTAAATGGGAGCAGAAAGGCTCATTATAGGGTTTCCAAGAGTCATTATGGGATGATGAAAGGCCAGTATAACGCCTATTTTATGAAATATAATAGGCAAATTATTAATAGGCTAATGAAGCTGGGGGGAGATCCGGTAGCGCGTGGGTTGCTACCGGATAAAAGACAATTAATCCGTGTTATTAAGCATTTGCTTCATTTTTGTCTGCATTTTTGAGCATTTTCCTGACAGGGATAATCAACGCTGCCAATACGACCGCACAGATGACCAGCGCAATAGAGACATGGGAGAATAGCTCAGGCATTGAATCCAATTGGTCTTTACGGATGTTACCACCCATGATACCTGCGGCAAGGTTACCCAACGCACTCGCACAGAACCATAACCCCATCACTTGACCACGCATTTTTTGTGGTGCGAGCAAAGTCATTGTTGCCAAGCCGATAGGGCTCAAGCACAGTTCTCCTAATGTCAGTAATAAGATACTGCCAACTAGCCAGAAAGGGGAAACGCCACTTTGTGTTGCAAGCACTTGGTTTGCTGCCACCATCATGATAGCAAAGCCACCTGCAGCAAATAAGATACCAATCACGAACTTGGTCATGCTGCTTGGGTTCATATTACGTTTAGCCAGAGAAGGCCAGAACCAGCTAAATACTGGGGCTAACAATATAATGAACAACGCATTAATTGATTGGAACCAAATGGTTGGGATTTCAAAACTGCCCATTTGGCGGTCAGTATAGTCGCGAGCAAAGATATTAAATGAAGTCGGTTTTTGCTCAAAAGCGGACCAGAAGAATGCGGCTGCAATCAGTAAAATTAAGCAAGCCAGTAAGCGAGAACGCTCGCTACTGTTTAAACCGCCAAGGAAGAACATAAATAAGAAATAGATGCCCACACAGGTCGAGATAACATAAGCAGAGCTTTTCGCGATGATTGAGGCATTAAATGGAATCGTACCATTATCAATCAAGACAACCAGTATGGCCAATAATACCATGGCAAAGGTTACCCATTTCCCCACGTTTTTGCGCTCAACTGTTGGGCGGTTCCATGTGGAATCAAGGCCAACTTCTTTATCATAGCGGCGCATTTGAGGAATGGCGTAAAAACGGAAAATTAACAGGGCAATTAGCATTCCTAAGCCACCAAGGCCAAAACCTAAATGCCAGCCATATTTTTCATGAAGTGGACCAATAATTAACGGGGCAATAAATGAACCCATGTTAATACCCATATAGAACAGAGAGAAACCGCCATCACGACGTGTATCTTCTTTCTTATACAGCGTTCCTACCATCACAGTAATACAGGTTTTAAATAACCCTGTACCTAATACGATGAGTAATAAACCAACGAAAAAGAAGGTATTTGATAAAAAGGCAGACATTGCGATGGATAAATGGCCAAACGCAATAATTAATGAGCCGTACCAAACCGCGCGGCGCTGGCCTAACCAGTTATCGGCTAACCAACCACCCGGCAACGAGGTGATATAAACCCCACCAGCGAAAATACCGACAATAGCGGAAGCTTGTTCAATAGGTAATTCCATTCCACCTTGTAATAATGCCGCACTCATAAATAGAATAAGTAACGGTCTAACTCCGTAAAAAGAGAAGCGTTCCCACATTTCTGTGAGGAAAAGCGAACTCAATGGGTATGGATGCCCAAAAAAAGTTTTTGTTTTAGTCGCAGAATTGTTCATCTGTGAACTCCCATAAATACTCTCTTGAGAGGTTGTGCATGATATAAAACACCAAGCCGTGCGCTTGAATGTCAATTGTTATTGATATGTTAACACAAGCGTGTGAAACATATTTTTAACATACATTATTATAGAATCACCTATATACAGAATGAATTTATTGTAAAAGGTGTGCTTTTAAGGTGAAAAGTCGATATAACTCTCATTTCTCACGATAAGCTAGGGGAAGATACAGGATTTTAGTTGACAATAAAAGAAAGAATTTTGAATCGATTAAATTGTTTAAAATCAATTACTTGAGGTTGTAAAATTTTAATTTTAAGCAAAGTGAGACAATAAAGCGTATAAATCATCAGGTTTTTGTACAAAAAATAGCAAGGGGGTTATTGGTCGGACGGGGAAGCGCGTAGACCATCGGATTGGCGCCGGATAACTAACCATGAATAAATTAAGTTGAAGAGAACTAACGCCGCAGTGAAAAAGAATACGGCTCTGAAACCATAGGTGGCAGCGACAAAGGAGCCCATTAAAGGCCCTGTCACGTTTCCAACATCGCGTAATGCTTGGTTATAGCTGAAAATACGCCCAGTCACTTGGTGAGAAATATTATAGATAATTAACGTTTGTACCGCAGGTAATAGTGCAGCATTTAGTGCCCCAAGCATAAATCGGAGAAAGCCTAACTCCCAATAACTACTTACCAACCCCATTGGGAATAATACAAAAATAGATGCGCCCAGCACGGCGAGTAAAACTTTTTCAGGGCCTATTCGGTCACTGAGTTTACCTAACATGGGCGCACTGATTAAAGCCGCAACACCGGGAATGGAGGCTATTACACCACTGACAAAGGCGAGGTTTTCTAAAGAATCAGATAGATCCCGAACATAGAGGGTGATCACGGGGTTGATTGACCCCATCGCAGCTTGAATGATCATCGTGGTGAAAAACAAGCTAATGACTAAATTCTTATTGCGTAGTGAGGCAAATACTTGCTTGCTGGACAATGCATCTTTGCGCGAAACCGGCGTGAAGCGTTCTCTAACATAAAAGAGCGTGACAAAAAAGCAAATAAACAGCACCGTTGCTGTAATAAAAAAGACGGGGCGTAAGCCATATTGGTCAGCAAGAAAACCGCCGATTAATGGGCCAATAAGTGCGCCACTGACCGCACCAGTCGCAAGGACGCCCATAGCCCAGCCGCTTTTTTTCACGGGAATTTGAGTTGCAATCAACGCGTTAGCATTAGGAACAAAGCCACCCAATAAACCTAATATGGCTCTTAAGGCTAATAATTGCCAAATATTCTGCGCAAAGCCGATTAACACCATGACAATCGCCATGCCCAGCGCGGATCGCAATAGCATTAATTTTCGCCCTTTGCGATCGGATAATCTCCCCCAAAATGGAGCGGCAATGGCAGAAAATAAAAAGGTGATACTAAAAACGGCACCAGTCCATAAATTCAACGAAGCATGGTCTTTGACACCAAGTTCTTCAATATATAACGGGAGAAAAGGCATGATCAGGCTAAAGGCGGCACCTGTTAAAAAACAGCCGAACCACACGACGTATAGGTTACGTTTCCAATACTCTGTTTTTCCCGTCATAATTTTCCCGTT
>NZ_JAMPNG010000017.1:0-98670 GCF_028479245.1 Providencia sp. PROV223 | reverse complement strand
GCCCAAAATAAGTACTAACACTTAAAATATAGCAGCTCATTTTCATTTGTCAGGTATCACTAACTACGGCAATTACACATAAAAATGAGGGTTTAACCCCAATCTTACTGCTGTATACAGCTAGAAATAGTCATCGAATTGTTCTGCTATAATTAAAAATGATCTTTTGAAACTTATAACTTCAAACTTTAAAGGAAGACAATATGTTAAAAAAAATCAGTTTCCTCATCTGCTCATTAGTTGTTGCTTTCACATTAACTGCCTGTAATACCACTAAAGGTGTTGGTGAAGATATAGAAGCAGGAGGAGAAGCAATACAAAGAGCAGCCCAGTAAACATTAATGCTCTTATTTCAAATGCTAGAGGGTATATTTATTTTGAATCCTCTAGTATTTCCTTATTCATTTAACGAGACTCCAATTTGTATTTTCTTTTCCGTATTTACTTACACTTTATTCATGTAAAACATTTATAAATATGTCTATTCTGATAGTGTGTTCTAAACTATTGTATCAGTTTATTTTGCCTCGATATTTGGGGCTTTTCTTTGCTTTTCAATTTTTTTATAAATAAAGGCCATCAGCTATTAACTGAAGGCCTAAGAAACTACAAAAAATCAGATTTTAATAATGCCACTTTCAAAATATAACTATATTAATTTTAAAATACACTTTCTAACATAATGGTTTTTCCAAAAAATCATTATCATCAAGTATCCATAATGGCTCCATATTACTATCTTTTTTGATAACTAATGATGGGTCTGAACGTAAACATGCTCCACCATAGTGACCTCCGACAGTAAATGTGCAGACTTGAATAAAACGCCCTGCAACGTTTGGCAAGCACCATAATTGTTGGTAAATATTTTCCTGTTTATCGAATTGGCCAGAAGTCTCATCTAAAATCGTGTCGCACTCACCTATCAAACCGATATTGTCACCACAGCGGCCTGCTATTGGCTTTATTGCATAACCACTCGAGCGTAACTCGTCACTGATATCAAAACTTGTATTCAAAAGGTAGGGATGATAGGGAAATAACGACCAAAGAATAGGTAATATCGCTTTATTACTTGGAATGACTGTCCATAAAGGCTCAAAGACACGAATCTCAGGCTTTAATAATACATCAACTAGTCTGACGTCATTATATTCTGAGTGTCCGGTACGAATTTGTAGAGCTGAATGCTCATAGTCTTTCTCACATTCCTGCCGAATTTGCTCAAGAGCAGTTTCCCACGCCCATGTTTTCCAAACACACTCTAATATACGGCCATCACTATCAACGACTTGACCTGTTTCATTCCAAAATAATTCGTCTAAACCATGAATAATTTTATAATCGAATCCCGCTTCAGTAATTGCATGCGCCATGTATTGCGAATGATAATCTTCTTCACTATCTACATCCTGCATAATATGAATAAACGGTTTAGCTGAAGAATGTTCCCATGTACTAGAAAGTAATTCAGTTAAGTAACCACTTGGGTTTTTGCCATCTTTCAGCTGCCCTACTTTTGCCCACTTATCAATAATTACCCCTGCCTCTGTATGACAAGAAGCTGAATCCGCATTATATTCATAGACTTTTAACCCTCGCTCATCCAAACAAAAGTCTAATCTTCCTGTGATCATATCATGACGCCGATTCTTCCAGGATAAACGTATGCGAGGCCAAAGAATTTCTGGAATATTAAAAAGTTTCAATAAGTTATCACTCTTTAATACTTTTTCTGTCGCATGCAGATACATAAGATGAACTTCATTGGTTGCTTGTATCAGTTTATTTTCAGCGGTACTAGATATTGTAAAATATTCATGAAGAGCGCTATTTAGCGCGCGACCTTGTCTAGCTTGAATATATTTATTTTCTATGGGATTTGAGCTATTCAACCATTCGTTATT
Organism: Providencia sp. PROV223; assembly: GCF_028479245.1. Classification (NCBI taxonomy): domain Bacteria; kingdom Pseudomonadati; phylum Pseudomonadota; class Gammaproteobacteria; order Enterobacterales; family Morganellaceae; genus Providencia; species Providencia sp. PROV223. The sequence goes on along the minus strand of NZ_JAMPNG010000017.1, from coordinate 96,763 downwards.
ATAGTCAATCTTATTATCTATTTTAGCAGCATGAATCTTTAGCAACTCAGGATTAGTATACGGGCCTGAATAAGCATGCTCATCACTATCTGTTTGTATCATCCATCCCAAAATTTTAGTGTTTGGGAAAGTATCTGATAGTGTATATCTTCCTTTATTTCTTTTCAGAGACAATTCTCTTGTCCACTGCTGGCCTATGGGCAATTTATGGTGAATGACATTTTGCTCAGCGATACGTACTTTATCATCATAAACCTTGGTGATAATTGCTATATGGCCTGTTTTATTAAACTCACCCCCCTCATCCCAAATTAACAATGACCCCGCGGCAGGCTTAACAGGACTCCCATTAACAAAAGCTTTTAACGGTAAAATGTCATCATCAACTACGTGTCGTAGAAAGCGCAGAGAAAATACTTCATAGGCCATACCAACATCACTAAAAACAGTACCGTAATTGAGGTATAAAAAACGGCGAGCAAACTCAACGCATTGCCATTTATAGCCCATATATTCATTGCCAATATAACTTCGAAAAGAAATATCTTTTTTATTTTCCACATTAGGCAATGAATCATAATCTGATGAGTATATTGCTACGCCTCCTGGAGCATATCCGAGTAAAGTTCCAAAAGGTTCGTATTCACTACTTAATAACCCCATGTTATAGCTCCATCTTAATAATAAATACATGCTAGCCATAACTATCAGTGTACGCCTATAAAATATGAAAAATCCATTTTTTTGATATAAGAAACTTATCAATAGTTAGTTAAATAAAAGCAACCTGTTAGCACAAAAAAGCTCCCAAGAGAGATCGCCATTTATAGCAACAGTTCCGATGCTCCCTTCTGTGGGTTCTTAGTGTTTTAAATATGTCTGCTATATACCGGGTGAAAAGTGGTTTGATTACTATCTTTACAAAACAATGAGTTCTTTTATTTTCACTTTCAAAAAATGACCTATTTAGCGGTATAACTATTTACAAGAGTTACCCTCAGTTAAATAGACCATCCCTTTTAAGCCCCAATCTAGGGGCTATTTTTTTGCCTTTAAAAAGCCTCTGTTTTCTTAAAAGCTCGCTGTTGTTGTCTTACACAGCCATCAATTTAAAATATTTGGAAATACTTTTGCGTATTTTGAAATACCAACTATATTTAAGGCGATATTTAATTGTATAAAGCAACATATTTAGCCCAACGCTGTGTGGGCTTTTTTTATCCATACAATTTCTGGTACTATAACTTTTAAGGCTCTCACCATTACAGAATCAAGATAAAATCACGTTTTCAAAATATGAACCTTATACACAACCTCCCGATCACAACCATACTTATCGTTACCTCCCTATTTCTTTGCGTTGTATTTATTCTTATTAGTGATAACTATCAAGCAGACGTGACAACTCTATTCTTTAAAGCTTTTATATATCTACTTGCAGCTATCTCCTTCTTAAACTTACTTTTTTTAATTAGAACTTTCATTGGCTGGAACTAATGTAAGCACTCCGTTCTAATGTAATCTTGCAAATACAAAGTTTGTTTTTCGTTCTCAACTATCATTTTTCTGAGACGCCAATAATCTTGTTCAGCTGCTTCACTAAGTCGTGCGGAGCTTTCATTGCCTCCGCTTTCGAAGGTATTCGCTTCGGGTTTTGGACATTTGGCGTTGACGTACACGCGCTTAGTACCATTACTAACATCATTGCGCAGCTTATCAATTTCAGCTTTTGCATTTGAGAGATCCATTGTGTGAGTTTTGTCGAGTTCGTGAAGTGAGTTAATACGTTTTTGGTAATCCTCATTAATTTTGACCTGCTCTGTCAACTCAACGAGTAGTCCGGCATTTTTGGTATTTAACTCACCTATCCTCTCGTGTTGTTTCCACATTCCCCATATGGCCACCCACGCAGCGATATATAACAATGCACTGACTGTATTCATGGTATCCACTATATAGATAATTAAAAGTTAACTTGCCGACTTTTGTAGTGTTCTATAACTTTCTGGCGCGTTTTTCTAAACTGGCTTTATCAATACCGCATGTATTGTCAGTGAGTCTGTTGGCGCCAAATACAATCATTGATATCGCGAGTAACATAAAGCAAATTACTACCACTATAAGTTTCCATGACATATAGCCGCCTCCGCTTCTCTGCGATTACCTCATCGTTATAGAAGATAAAGAAGCCGTACTGACCAGCTTTATTGATTACTTTGCACTTCACGCTTAACCTTTGATAGCATCAAGAATAGCCCTTTAAAAACAGGATAGACAGTATGCATAAAAACAAAGCTATATTAGTATGTTTTGTTATCGCTTTAGTAACAGCTTGTTCATCAAACACTAACCCCCAAACTAAGTCAGATACTTGCGAGATAAAAATGGATACTCCCGAAGGTAACTTGCCTGGGAAAATAGAGCAGTCCAGTGGAAATAGTCCCGAATGTAAAGCGATTGAAAGAGCTATAGATAAAGCTATCTAACATATGAATTAGACAGAAGCTAGTAAGCGAGTTTTCATTGCAGAAAAGCCCCAATCATGGGGCTCATTAAAAATTTACAGCTATTTATTGATAATGGTTACTCGCTTTACATCAACTTCTAATGAAGCCCACTCTTTATCAATTTCACCATCTAAACGAACTTTTGTTTCAGGTGTCACAACCTGTCCACGCCAGCGCCTATCATCAATATCTACAGCAATTGAGCCAGTACTATCTTTAAATTCGTAAAGCTCTTTACCAATCTGTTTAACAATATGACCTTCAAGTGAAACCCATGCATCATCAGGAAGCTCTTTCGCTTGAACGACAGTTGTTACTGCTTGAGCTGTTGCAACAAACCCACCTTTTGGACTAACAGAACCATCATTCGAAACAAATCCACCAGCATGGTTATTAGCTAATACGCCAAATGAAGCTGCTGATAATACGAGCGCAATAACTGTCTTATTCATAATAATTCCTTTTGTCTGTTAATTTTTTATAGTTTATCAATTAAACCTTAACAGAATCTTAAGGCAAATAATTAACACTTTAGATCGGTTATTGCACATAGCAGCACATGTAACTCTGACCAATCGTGACAGAAAATCTTATGTTTATTTTAACTATAAAAAAGACCGCCTAGGCGATCTTTTATGAATAACTGATATAGCTCAGATGAAAAGTTTAACCTGACCATAAGTTTATTAAAGATTAAGAGTGAACATCACTCTCTACTCAGCGTCTTTTTCTTTAGTTAAACAATAACGCAAGTTTTGCCTAATAGCTTCAATAGACCAAATCCAAAAAGCAGTTCCAACAAACTCAGATATTAGTGCTTGATAACCAGCAGTCCAAAGCCAGCCAGACAATCCTAATAATGGTACAACTAAGCCATGAGCAAAAACAGAAACACCGATACCAAAACATATACCGTGTAATAATTTCACCTTAGGTAAGTATTCAGCGATAACACAATATATAACTGCAATAACTATCGAAAATAATATATGAACACCATTCCCGCCCCAATTAATACTATATCCCATCCAATGATAAGTCATAGTATCTATATTTAGCCCAAGCTTTTCTAACAAGACAATGGGAGGTGGGGTTGTTTCTAGCGTTCTCGGTGGAATCAAACCTTCAAAGCCAGATTTAACTAAAGCGGAAAATATACCCGCAATAATACCAACATATATTGCTATACAAATATGCCTAGAGCTTTTCTTTGTCAATTTAAATAGATCAATCATTATACATACACGCCTTATGAATAGATATTATGAATATAGTAGAGAAAAGGGCAATTGTTTATTATTAGTATAATTATTATTTTTAATGTGTTGGGATGCTTGAAGCATAGTAACAAAAGATGGCTCATTAAATATAAATAAAAAATCAACGACAATAAAAAATTCAATCGATACCCCTGCTCAGATCCCTGAGTAATTGTCATAGGGTTTAGCCAGTCAGCCTTGACATGCACCAGAATGAAAAAGTAACTCCCAACTTTGCGTGTGGATTTCAAGAACGGCAGGCCTACCACTTGAAATTACTTTATCGTTATAGAGAAAAATTGAAGATATATTTTTATTATTTCAATAATCCGACACATAATAGCCATCAAAAAACAACATTCAAATAATGATTATTTTGCTTTTTAAAATAATAAGTTATATTAAAATAAGCATTAGGCAAGTCTCACTAAAAACAATGAGGATATTTTATGAAAAAAATATTATTTGCTAGCATCATTGCAACATCGTTAATGACCACTTCAGCTTTCGCCGCAACAGATGCAAAACCTGTATCTCAATGGACATGCGAAGATTTCTTAGCAATCGATGATGCATTTTATCCAACAGCAATTGGTGCTGCTGAGATTATTACCCAGAAAGGTAAGGTAGAAGACCCTACTTTAGATATTAGTGGTATTGCAACATCCACTCCGTTAATTGTTGAAGCTTGCGAAAAAGCTCCCAAAGAATCATTTATTCAAAAAGTCGAAGCTCATTTGAAAAAAATGTAATCTAAAGACCCCACCCCTCTGGTGGGGTTTTCTTTTATTGTGCATAACTACACATGTAACTATGAACAATCGTAACAGCAAGTCTTATGTTTGTTTTAGGTATAAAACCTGACATTACTGACGGGTCTATAACACGTGTAATATGATATATTTATACTTCGGGATGCTATTCTTTTCAAGACTCACCGATCTGCATTAGTTCAATTTGTATCCATACTCTTCACATTGTTCAATAACACTGCGATACTTATATTCATTATCACCAACCAGAACAACTCTACGTAAGTCAATGTTACCTACAGGCTCAGGCATTGATGTGATGAAAGGGATTGTTTCTTTATTGGATTTAGCGACTAAACCGCAATATGCATCATACGGATTAGCAATCATTTTACCGAGTTTGAACTTTGCAGATATTGGTAATTTAAGGTGGTTTTTTATTAGGCTAACTACCTTTGCTTCTTCTTCCTTATTTAGACCTCTCTCTGCTGCTAAAGCACTGCTTGATACAGCCATAATTGAGATGGCTAGTACTACTGAGAATAATTTACTCATTTAATTACCCCCTCATTAAATATGAACATCAGATATCTATTTAATTTAGATAGATAATATTATTAAAGATTAAATAATGAGGCAATAAAAAACCCCGCTTAATGAATCATCCAACTTTATGGGGTCAGATCACATCGCAAGGTTTCATTCTATAAGTTAGGTGACAACGTATTCACTCTTATCACAATAACATCGAATTTACGTAGCGCACTAGTACTTTTTATGAATATATTGGATGTAAAAAAGCCCGCGATTGCAGGCCTTGAATTGGTTTTATGCGACTAGTTATAGAATGTCCATTTTCGGAAAAAAATAAGCCAGTTCCGGACAAAATGCAACACTCTATACCAGTGAGTGCAAGTATTTTTTATCGTACAGTCCAGCTACCACGTATAGGGCGAGCAAAAGATGCTAAAACTGCAATGAGACATATTTCTATAGATACAGCCCAATAAATATGTCCTAAAATCTCGCTAACTAATTCATAACCATTTAAATTCCAGAGCCAACCAACTTTACCCTCATTATATGAGGGATGACGAAATCCAAATAATGGGATCATTATTCCATGAGCAAATATTGTGATCAAAACACCATATAATACACCATAAAACATTCGAATTTTAGGCAGATAAGCTGATATAAAGACGTATACAAAAGCGAACGCAAAACTAAATAACCAATGGTATAAGGTTACAGCACCACCGACCAATGATCCCTGATAAAAATAATCAAGAGAATGAGAATTGATGCCTAACCAACTAAACCACGCATCAATATTCGCTGCTGGTGGTGATATTTCTCCTGCAACTCTCGGGGGCATATTCACTTCAGAGCCCCATTTAACTAATGAGCTAATGAAGCCACCAATAATAGTTCCCCAAACAACTATCTTTAAATTTATCTTATTACTCCACATAAATACCACCTCATGTAAATTTACAAGTTTTTATTTTTACACCAAATAACATTAAATTTACAGTTTTAAAATAATTTGAATTTAATTAATTACTAAAACTATTTAATTGTTCGACTAAATGCTTGTTCTGCCATACTTTCCTCAACAAAACACTTACTTATCAATATTTCATAGAACGGCTTCCAATTTCTACGCCATGTTCTTTCATTAAGGTCAGGTACTAAATGTCTTATTGCTTTAAATGCTACAGATGACGGTACACGATTGAAGCCACGCCCAGCACAACGAGAACAATCTTTATAAACTGGTGTCACTTGTAATTCACTCTGAACTTCATCTAAGACCTTGCCCTCCCTTTACAACGACAACGGTTTATTAATTGGCTCTTACTATTACATGACTCACAAATCACTTTTTTAGTTTCCACAACATCGCGCTCTGTATTGGTATATCGCTTGGGCTGGCTCTTGGAAAATGACGGAAAAATAGCTTCCCTCGTTGAATACTTTGTTGTAGTAATTTTTTTATCAAGCATTCATTTCCCACTACATGCTGAACACTGGCAAACCGAACCTGCTGATCGAGCGTAATCCTCAAAAGTCATTTTAGACAGAACAATTAAACAGTAGCCCAATTTATTGCCAGCAGCTTTGCGAACTAATTTAGGCGCTATTTTTAGCGCATATTGAGTCAAGCCCTCCACGGTAGAAAATTTATCCTCTTCACTGACATCATTTTTAGCCAGAAAGGCTGTCATCCCAAACTTAGCTCGTGATTCGGTCATCCCGATCGCAGCCATAATATCAGTACCCGTTAAACGGTCTGGTGACGTACAACTGGCTGAGTCACTAAATGTGGGTGACTTAGGATGGAAGTTCTTTAGTGCATTTACTAATTTCATGCTGCCGGCCTATAAATCATCCCACTGAGTACGTAATGTTTTCGCACATTGAACGTTCTTTTTCCAGAATGCATCTTGGCTAACACGTTTATAGAATTGGCAAATCTCCTTGTGAGTGCGCCCGTCTTGGTTAACCATCAAGCGAACATCGTTAGCCCACTCTGTGAAATTTGGCTCTTTCGGCTCTTGCAGTCCAAGCTCTTTGAATACTTCACACTTGCGGCTAAACAGCCATTCAGCGCACTTAAGGTCATCCGCAGATCCCCATTTCTGTAAGTTAGTCCTGTAAATCACTACCTCTGGGTAACGATTTAAAAAATCAATTTTTGACTAATCGCTGGATTCGTTAGAATTCTGCGATGAAGGATTAGTTACTGATGGATCTTGTTTTAAAGTTACTGACGGATCACCCCAGATTCTGACGGCTCAGGTTTTGAGGGAACAGATTTTGACGGGTCAAAATCTGCTGGTTGAGGAAATGCAATACGTGCCGCTGAAGCCAGCTTCTCAACATTCAGTTGATAGATATTACTGGCATTACGGTTGCCTTTACGACGCTTCTCTATAGATAACCAAATGCGGATTGGTATTAACCCTATCCACTTTCTAACTACCCTGAATCAAAACAGGTTTTCACAACACTAAAACGGATTTTATCTATTTTATACTAAATGTTATTAATTTTATCGAACACTCAACATCCAAAAAAAACAAAAATAAAATTAATTACAATAACTTACCTAACTGTAAAACTTTTGCAATATTATATGCCGCTTGTTGCACGTTCTCCGCCCCCTGCTTTAATGCCTCATCTAACGGGCTTAATCTTGGCAAAATACTGAAAAAAGCATCGATACCTTCTTGGTGTAGTGCTTCAACGCCTTTACCTAATACACCACTTAATGCAATAACAGGGACATTGTGTTTGGCCGCAACCTTGGCTATTCCTAAAGGCGCTTTCCCCCCTGCCGTTTGCCCATCCATGCTACCTTCCCCCACAATAACCAAATCGGTATCAAAGATTTCTTGCTCTAACTTCACTGCATCAATAACGATATCAATGCCGGGTTTAAGCTTAGCATTCATAAATGCAGCGGCAGCAACAGATATCCCACCAGCAGCACCTCCGCCAGATAAATGCCTAAAATCATGCCCTTTAATTTGTTGGATAAGCTCAACAAAACGATTTAAACCTTTTTCCAATTCCAATACCATTGAAGCCGTTGCCCCTTTTTGTGGCCCGAATATCATCGCAGCACCCCGCTCTCCAACCAGAGGATTATCTACATCACAAGCCACTTCGATCATACAGTGTTGCAATTGAGGAGACAGACTTGACGTATCAATCGTTGCGATATGATTTAAAACTTCACCGCCCAAACCAAGTTTATTTTGTTGATTATCATAAAAAACAACACCTAGGGCTTGAAGCATACCGACACCACCATCAACGGTTGCGCTACCGCCAATCCCTAAGATGATTTTTTTCACCCCTTTTTCAAGCGCATCTTGAATTAGCTGACCTGTTCCGTAACTCGTCGTCAGCATTGGATTACGCTGCTCTGGACTAACTAGCATTAATCCGCTGGCCTGAGCCATTTCAATAACAGCGGTTTCGCCATTGTGTAATAAACCATAGTAAGCACTTACCATATCCCCTAATGGGCCTTTAACCTCAAGTGATACTCGCTCACCACCTGCGGCTGCAATCAATGCATCAACAGTTCCTTCACCACCATCAGCAATCGGTAAACAAAGGTATTGGGCATCAGGGAATACACTTTTAAATCCTTTAGTTATGGCATTTGCGGCACATTCTGCACTCATGCTTTCCTTGAAAGAATCAGGGGCTATGATAATTTTCATATATGGCTACCTATAGAACGGTTAAGTAATCAGTTAAATAATATTGTTAATTTCGAAAAATATTATCGGTTATCAAAATACACATTCATTTTTACAAATGCGCGCATATTACTGATAAATAGATTAGCTTATTAAATTGAGAGAATTATATTCAGCACCACTTTCTAAAAAACGTTTTAGCACTGAGTATAGCCATTAACTTCTATTCGTCATTGTATCAAAAAAAAATAATTGATAAAGATTTAATTGGAAAAATTTTCCAATTATTTTTTCATAAAAAAATCAATAAGCTGCATTTAAATCAAAAATAATAAAGCATTAAAACAAACTTAAAATGAATCAAACTTCATTAAAATCAAGAAGAAATAGAGTAAATTAACTTAAATTGAACAAAACATCTCAAAAAAAATACAAAAAAAGAAATAATAAAAAACTAAATATTTTATAACGTATTGTTTATTATGTTATTTTGTTAAAAAAAGCGCTCCAGATCTATTTTTTGGAAAAATTTTTTAAATTTATATTGCATCCATCAGTTAACGGTGGCTATATTGAGTTCAAGAATTAATTCCTGGGTAGTCAATATAATTAATTAAACTGACGCTAATAACTATATATAAACCATTAGTTATTAAGTTGATGTATATATAAAAAATAATATTATTTAAAAAATTAAAACAATAACTTTATTACTTTATTAAAAATTCGATTAGTTAAATCTCTCGCTTTCAAATTTAAATTATATGCGTGGAAGGACTCATATATGAACTATTCAGAAGAAAAAGAGATTTATCGTGAACGTGGTTATACAAATGATTTATTACCTAAAACACCGGAGCAACGAACATGGAAAACATTTAACTACTTTACGCTATGGATGGGTTCCGTACACAATGTCCCAAATTATCTAATGGTTGGCGGTTTTTTTATTCTAGGCCTTTCTACTTTGAACATTATGTTTGCCATCGCACTAAGCGCAATATGCATCGCTTTCGTTATGGTAATGAATGGTGCGGCGGGGTCTAAATATGGTATCCCATTCCCGATGCTACTTCGGGCATCTTATGGAATTAAAGGCTCACTCTTTCCTGGCGTATTAAGAGGCTGTATTGCTGCTATTATGTGGTTTGGCTTACAATGCTTTACTGGTTCATTAGCGCTATTAATATTAATCGGGAAAATTTGGCCTGAATTTTTAAATATAGGCAATGGTGAAACCTATATGGGGGTTACCATTCCAGCCTTTATTGTTTTCATCATTTTCTGGGCAATGAATGTTGCCATAGGACTAGGTGGAGGCAAGGTATTAAATAAACTTACTGCCATTCTTAACCCCTGTATTTATATTTTGTTTGGTGGTATGGCAATTTGGTCAGTTTCTTTAGTGGGCATTCAACCTATTTTGGATTATATCCCAAATGGTATTAGTGAAACGCCAAGTAAAGTATTCTTTTTCTTTATCGTTATTAATAGTGTTGTCGCTGTCTGGGCAGCTCCTGCGGTAAATGCTTCTGATTTCACTCAATATTCGACTAGTTTTAAACAACAAGCCATTGGACAAACCGCTGGCCTGTTAGTGGCTTACTTGCTCTTTGCCATTAGTAGCGTATGTATTTTAGCCGGCGCCAGTATTCACTACGGCGTTGATACATGGAACGTACTTGATATTGTTCAAAAATGGGATAGTTTATATGCCTCACTCTTTGCGGTAGTCGTTATTCTGATGGCGACAATTTCCACCAACGCTGCTGGTAATATTATTCCTGCAGGATACCAAATTGCTGCACTGTACCCATCCAAACTCACTTATCGTCACGGCGTTATTATTGCCAGCGTTATCAGCGTATTAATCATGCCTTGGAAACTAATTGAGAATCAGGACAGTATTTATACTTTCTTGGATATTATTGGCGGTATTTTAGGTCCAGTTATTGGTGTCATGCTATCGCATTATTTCATCGTAATGCGTACAAATATTAATTTAGATGTCTTATATACCCGTGCAGGCGATTATAAATTCTATGAGCACGGATTTAATATTACCGCTTTCGTTGTCACTGTTATTGCAGTTATTTTCTCCCTTGGTGGAAAATTCATTCCTGTATTAGAGCCTATATCACGAGTGTCTTGGTTTGCTGGCGTCATATTGGCCTTTGTTCTCTACTCTTTATTCAAAAAAGACACCACTAAGGTGGTTGAAAATAAAGTAAAAGCTACGAATGATTCAGATATCGGCATAAAAAACCCAATGTAATCTGAATTAAATACCCTATTCAGCCCGTTTTAATATATTGAAAACACGCTGAACAGTAATGTTAATAAATGAAATTATAATCTTATCTAAGGAATACCCTATGTCATACGATTTAATCATTAAAAACGGTACTGTCATTCTTGAAAACGAAGCAATTAAAACAGATGTCGCGGTAAAAAATGGCAAAATTGCCGCTATTGGCTCTGGTTTATCTGGTGCAAAAGAAGAAATAAACGCCGAAGGCCTAGTCGTTTCACCAGGTATGGTTGACTCTCATGCCCACATTTCGGAACCAGGAAGAACACATTGGGAAGGCTATGAAACAGGGACGCGTTCAGCAGCAAAAGGTGGCATCACAACTATCATCGAAATGCCATTAAATCAGCTACCTGCAACCGTTGACCGTGAAAGTATTCAAATAAAATTCGACGCTGCCGCAGGTAAACTGTCAGTAGATGCAGCCCAATTTGGCGGTTTAGTCTCTTATAATCTCGATAGACTGCACGAGCTAGATGAAGTGGGTGTTGTTGGCTTCAAATGCTTTGTTGCCACCTGTGGTGACAAAACTATTGATAATGACTTCCGTGATGTTGATGACTTTCAGTTTTTACGTGGTGCAGAAATTATCAGTAAATTTAACGACTCTCGTGTATTAGTTCACTGTGAAAATGCATCAATCTGTGATGAATTAGGTCGAGAAGCTGAAGCTCAAGGACGCATAACTGCTCACGACTATGTAGCCTCGCGCCCTGTATATACTGAAATTGAGGCAATTCGCCGCGTGCTATATCTGGCAAAAGTGGCTAATTGCCCAATACATATTTGCCATATCAGTAGCCCTGAAGGCGTTGCTGAAGTGACTAAGGCACGTAATGAAGGACAGGATGTTACCTCAGAATCTTGCCCTCACTATTTTGCCTTAACAACTAATCAGTTTGAAAAAATTGGTAATTTAGCAAAATGCTCACCACCGATTCGTGATGAAGCGAACCAAGAAGGCATGTGGGAAAAACTGTTTAATGGTGAAATCGACTGTTTAGGTTCTGACCACTCACCATGCCCACCAGATATGAAAGCGGGTCATGTATTCAAAGCTTGGGGTGGAATTGCAGGGATGCAAAGCTGTGTTGACTTGATGTTTGATGAAGCAGTGCAAAAACGTGGAATGGAACTCCCATTATTTGCCAAATTAATGGCAACTAATGCAGCTAAGATCTTCGGCCTTAAGCATAAAGGCTCCATTACCGTTGGTAAAGATGCAGATTTCGTGTTCATCAAGCCAAACTCACCTTATGAATTAAAAGCTCAAGATTTAGAGTATCGCCATAAAGTCAGCCCTTATGTAGGGCGCAAAATAGGTGCACAAGTTGCACGCACTATTTTACGCGGAGAAACTATCTACGATATTAATACTGGTGTTCGTGAAACGCCTATCGGGCAATTTATTTTAAAACACCAACAGTAATATGATGTAAATAATACAGCACACTCTTTACTGGGTGTGCTGTATTGTTATTTATAACAGGATGTAATTTATGTTTAGTTTGAACAAAGATAATATGTTATCAGGCTTGCAATGGTTCTTTTTTATTTTCTGTAATACAGTCGTTATACCTCCTACATTACAATCTGCATTTCATCTGAGCAATGCCACCACTTACACAATTACCCAGTATGCTTTTTTAGCCACATCACTGGCTTGCTTAATTCAAGCTATTTTCGGACACAAGCGCTCTATCATGGAAGGTCCTGCGGGGCTGTGGTGGGGAACGATTTTATCTGTTGCATTTGCAGAGTCTGCTCAAGGAACACCATTAGAGGTTATTGGTGGTAGTTTTGCAGTCGGAATTGCCATTGCAGGGATCATCACTGTCATTATCGGTTTGAGTGGGGCAGGAAAGTATTTGGCTCTGCTATTTTCGCCTGGTGTGATGGCAGTATTCATGCTGTTACTCGGCGCTAACTTAATTACTATTTTTTTAAAAGGTATGTTGGGCTTACCTTTTAGTGCCACAACAGATATTGTCCATATTAATTTCAATACATTCTTGTTAGCTTTATTTATCATGGTATTGATCATTGGAATTATTGTCTTACTCCCTCGTCATATTAATAAATATGCTGTACTGATTGGCTCAATATTGGGTTGGTTATTATTTTCAGTTATCTTTCGAAGTGGCTCAACAGGCGTGAGTGGCATTGGCTGGCAGCTATTCCCTCTCGGAAAAATTGAAACTATCAATTATGGTATTGTCACAACCTGTGTTATTGCCTCACTACTAAATACGTCCAATACGTTTGGCGCGATTAAGGGAACAGATTTATTTCATCCAGATTCGCCAGCAACGCCAGCCATGTATCGTCGTAGTTTTATTAGTTCTGGTGCGCTCACTTTTGCCTGTTCACCACTAGGAATTGTGCCTTTCGCGCCATTTGTTTCTTCAATAGGGCTCATTACTCAAACCAACGATTTTAGTAAAAAGCCCTTTATTATTGGTAGTTTGTTATTCTTTGTTATTAGTTTCGTTCCCGTTTTGTCAGGGTTCTTTTCTACCTTTCCTTTAGTGATCAGTAGTACCGTGATGATGGTCACTTACTTACCTCTGCTTTGGTCTTCTTTGTTATTTATTCGTATTTTAGATTTAAACCCGCGCAATATTTATCGGCTTGCTTTGCCTATTTTTATTGGCATATTTTTGATGAGTGTTCCTCCAACTTACATGCAAGATATTCCATTGATAGTAAGGCCTATCATCACAAATGGGTTATTAATGGGAATTATTATTTCTATTATCCTTGAAAATATATTTAAGTGGGATGCTATAAAATAGAAAAGATAAATAAGTAAGATTTTATAGAGGTAATATGCATTAATTATATTACCTCTTTTTTATTCACTTAATGCTATGCAAAAAAAAAGCCCCAGATACATGGGGCAAATAAACGACTAGTTAAACTGTTTACTACTTACATTTACACTTAAAACATGAGGATCATTACATTCAAACAATTAGACTAAGTATTAGTCTCCTAATTTATGGTTAGCCATAATTTCAATTGCCTTGATTAAGGCTGAATGGTCATTATCTTGACCGCCATGTGCGGCACATAAATTGAAGAGTTCCTGACAGGTCGCGGTATTCGGTAAGCTCATCGATAATGCCTTCGCACCCTGTAAAGCAAGATTTAAGTCTTTTTGATGTAAAGAGATCCTAAATCCTGGGTCAAATATGCGTTTTACCATGCGCTCGCCATGAACTTCAAGGATACGCGAGGATGCAAATCCGCCCATTAATGCTTCACGAACGCGTGCAGGATTGGCCCCTGCTTTTGACGCAAAAACTAATGCTTCAGAAACAGCTTCAATGGTTAATGCAACGATAATTTGGTTGGCAACCTTACAGGTTTGCCCATCCCCATTTCCGCCCACCAAACTGATATTTTTACCCATTAATTCAAATAGCGGTTTTACCTTAGCAAAAGTCGAGTCTTCACCACCCACCATAATGCTTAATGTGCCTTGCTTAGCGCCAACTTCACCACCGGAAACCGGAGCATCTAAATACTGGCCACCTAATTCATTGACTTTTCTTGCGTATTCTTTGGTTTCAATCGGGGATATGGAGCTCATATCCACAATGATTTTGCCTTTCAACGCTGTAGATGCACAGCCGTTCTCACCAAATAGTACCTCCCCAACGTGAGGGGTATCTGGCACCATAACAAAGATAATATCAGCGTTTTCAGTCACTTCTTTAGCTGATGAAAATGTCTTTGCCCCTTCATCTGTAAGATAAGCCGGAATTTGCCCACGAGTATTTACAGCTAGCTCATGACCACCCTTTAATAAGTTAGCAGCCATTGGGCCACCCATAATTCCTAAACCGATAAAGCCTAATTTCATGATACTCTCCTAATTATAAATACGGTTTCATCCAGCCTAAACCCGCTTCTGTTGTCGTCGCAGGCTTATATTCGCAACCGATCCAGCCTGTGAAGCCCATCTGTTCTAGCTGTTTAAATAAATAGGTATAATTAATCTCACCCGTTCCTGGCTCATGACGGCCAGGGTTATCTGCGAGTTGAATGTGGCAAATATGCTTTAATAAACGTTTCATTGTCTCAGTTAGCTCACCTTCCATTCGCTGCATATGGTAAATGTCATATTGGAAGTAAATATTGGCATGACCGACACGCTTAATTACATCTTCGACCTGAGCTGATTTATTCAAATAGAAACCTGGAATATCGTATGTATTCACGGCTTCTACCAGTAAACGTATATTCTCTTTTTCTAACTGCTCAGCCGCATAACGAAGATTTGCTACGAGGGTTTCCATCGTTTTTTCTTCACTAAGAGATGAGTCTTTACGCCCCACTAAGCAGTTAATTTGTTTACAATTCAAGACGTTTGCATATTCAATTGCTTTTTTGACGCCTTCTTGAAACTCTTTTTGTCTTTCAGGCAAACAAGCAATGCCTCTTTCGCCACCATTCCAATCACCCGCTGGAAGGTTAAAAAGAACTTGAGTCAGTTTATTTTCATCTAACTCTTGCTTGATAGACTGTGCTGGAAAATCATAAGGAAACATATATTCTACGGCTTTGAAGCCATTTTTAGCCGCCAATTTAAAGCGCTGCATAAACTCTGCTTCAGTAAATAACATGGATAAGTTAGCTGCAAACTTGGTCATTTTCTCGCATCCTTATTTATATTGATAAAATGCGGTCGCGGTTGGCACATCGGCTTCAGAAGTTGCTATCTCTTCGAATTCAGTCACATTATCCAACTCGGTTCCCATGGAGATATTTGTGACGCGCTCTAGAATGATTTCCACAACAACAGGCACACTGAATTCTTTCATGAGTTTTTCAGCTTGTTTGAATGCTGGCGCAATATCTTCTGGTTTAAAGACACGAATAGCTTTACAACCTAAGCCTTCAACCACTTTGACGTGATCAACACCGTATTCACCAATGGCATCATTATTGATATTTTCAAAGGAAAGCTGGACGCAATAATCCATATCAAAGCCACGTTGTGATTGACGGATCAGACCTAAGTAAGCGTTGTTCACTAATACATGGATATATGGCAATTTGAACTGAGCCCCGACCGCCAATTCTTCAATCATAAATTGGAAGTCATAATCCCCTGATACGGCAACGACCTTACGTTTAGGATCAGCGGCACATACCCCTAATGCAGCAGGTAAAGTCCAACCTAATGGGCCCGCTTGACCGCAGTTGATCCAGTGACGCGGTTTAAAGATATGCAACATTTGAGCGGCTGCAATTTGCGATAAACCAATGGTTGTGACATAGCAAACATCGCGGCCAAATGTTTTGTTCATTTCCTCATAAACACGCTGTGGCTTCACAGGTACATTGTCAAAATGCGTTTTACGTAACAGAGTACGTTTACGCGCTTGGCACTCATCTACCCATTTGCTGTAATCAGGTAAAGCACCCGCTTGTTTACGTGCTTTTGCTCGCTCAACCAAGAGCGCTAACGCCGCTTTAGCATCGGAGACAATCCCTAAATCAGGGCAGAAAATACGGCCAATTTGTGTAGGCTCGATATCAATATGTACTGTTTTACGGTCACCAACATATTTTTCTACAGAACCAGTGTGTCGGTTCGCCCAGCGGTTACCGACGCCTAATAAGAAATCAGATTCTAATAAAGTGGCATTTCCATAACGGTGAGCCGTTTGTAAGCCCACCATACCTGCCATTAATTTGTGGTCATCAGGGATAGTTCCCCAACCCATTAAAGTTGGAATGACTGGCACGTTACAGATTTCAGCTAACTCTTGCAGCTTATCTGCCGCGTCCGCGTTAATAACGCCGCCACCGGAGATAATCAGTGGCTTTTTCGACGCGAATAACATATCCAGTGTTTTATCAACCTGAGCAACTGTTGCCGCTGGCTTGTAAGCAGGTAATGGTTCATAAGTCTCTGGGTCAAACTCAATTTCAGCGACTTGCACATCAAAAGGTAGGTCAATTAATACGGGTCCAGGACGACCAGAACGCATTAAATGAAAAGCTTGCTGCAATACTCGAGGAACCAATGCGGGCTCTAACACCGTTGTAGCCATTTTGGTGACCGGTTTTGCGATAGATTCGATATCGACTGCTTGGAAATCTTCTTTATGCAATTTAGCTCTTGGTGCTTGGCCTGTAATGCACAAAATAGGAATTGAATCAGCAGAGGCGGAATATAATGCTGTGATCATATCCGTTCCCGCAGGACCTGATGTACCAAGACACATTCCAATGTTACCCGGATTTGCTCTCGTGTATCCCTCAGCCATATGAGAAGCACCTTCTACGTGACGAGCAAGATAGTGTTTGATCCCACCATGCTTACGCATCGCACTATAGAATGGGTTTATTGCGGCTCCAGGAACACCGAATGCGGTTGTGATCCCTTCTTTTTCCAGTACATACATTGCAGCATCAACTGCGCGCATCTTAGCCATAACAACTCCTATTTGGAAAATTTTTCCAACTTTATTTTTTGTCTAAAAAAACCGTTTTAAAAACGGATTATCTATGTATTCTGTACTCGTTGGTTGGTCAGCTCATTGATCACCTGCTAACCACCTGTTAAATAGCCTCTTTTTAGCGGATGATTAACACCCGCTGATCTCTGGTCTTTATGATTGGCGCTCACCTAATGCCGCGCTGATATCCGCAGCAACGTCACGAACCAGTTCCCCTAGCTCAGTAAAACGTTCTTCAGTTACCCTTGCACTAGGGCCCGAAATAGATATTGCTGCTATCACTGAATTATTACGATCAAATATAGGTGCCGCTAAACAATTAAGACCCAGAGCATGTTCTTCATTATCAATGACATAACCCAGTTCTTGATAATGCCCTAACGCCTTTCTCAACACATTAATGCTGGTGATAGTTTTAGGGGTGAATTCTTGTAAACCAGAGCGTGTGACAAGCTCTAACATTTCCTCTTCATCAAGTGGGAACAATAATGCCTTCCCAGCCCCTGATGCATGTAATGGTAAACGACTCCCCAACGGTGCACACATTCTCACTAACGCATGACATTCGCATTGGCGAATTAAAACAGCATCTAAATTATTACGAATAGCCAAGTTTGCCGTTTCCCCTGATAGCAACATTAGCCTGCGCATAAATGGCCCAGCAACTGATACGACGTCCCTATCATTCATATATGTGGCCCCAACTGTGAATGATTGCAGACCGATATGCCACCAGCCAAGCTGTGAGTCTTGAAAAATAAACTCTGATTGCTCAAGGACTTTCAGCAAGCGAAATGTCGTTGATAAAGGCAAACCTAACTGCTCAGATAAAACAGAGACTGATGAGCTACCACCTGAGTTAGCCAGAAATTGAAGAATATCTAACCCGCGCTCAAGTGCTTGCGCACCTTTTGGCGAACTTTTATCTGTCTGTGGTCTTCCTTTTGTGCGTGGTTCAGTCATTTATTTTTACCTTTTATGTTTGCTATCGGCAGAAAGGAATTATATTACCTAGCCCTTATTGCCCAATAGAGTAGTTAAGGAAAAACTATTTGACAAGGCTCAGGGAGATCCTTAACGACACAATTGTCAGCACCGCCTCTATCTACCGTTAAAAAATCCGTTTGTGATTGAAATGCATAAATCGGATGATGCCAAACATCACGGTGATAGTTTACACCCTGCTTACCATTGGTGATAAATGCTCGTAAGGTATCAACTGGGATATCATCCCCTGGCTCAGCAACCACCACAATGAAACGCTCACCATTCATTGGGATAAAAGCTTGGCTGGAAAGCGGATGCTTTTCTAAAAGCTTAACATTCATTGGCATATCAATAGGTTCTGAACGGCTAATACTCATCAGAACGGGACTTGCATCTGTAATCTCTGCCTTACCTAAAGCATGATAACGTTCTGTCGTACCATCATTGATATGAAAAAATTCAGATCCTTCAACTTGGATGACGTCTCCATAGGGGGCAAACGCTTCCGGTGTCAGATCAGATAGAACAAGTTCCATTATTTTCTCCTAACACACTAAAAATTTTAAGCCACTATTTTGTACAACCACCTACATGACAAAATCAGTTTATCAGGTTGTATTACATTTAACATCATTTTTTGGAAAATTTTTCCATAAAAAATCACAGGTCACAGTTTTTCATTTTAATTTTATATATAATTCCTTAATATTCAGTAAGATAATAATTACTAACAATTCTCCAGAATTTATACTTATCACTTTCAATTATGATGAAGCCTACTTAATGGATGACGTGAAACAAAATGCAGATCTAAAAAATATTATAAATTGGTTTTTCCTTTGACTTTAGGGAGATACAAACATGTTAGATCAAGAAACGATGACAACCTTTATCACTGTTGCGCAGTGTCAGAGCTTTTCTCAAGCCGCAAAACAACTCTACAAAAGTACTGCAACTATCAGTTACCGGATCAAAATCTTAGAAGAATATGTTGGAGTCCAGCTTTTCACTCGAACGACACGAACCGTTAACCTAACATCTGCGGGGGAATATCTCCTTGAACATTGCCGCGAATGGTATAACTGGTTAAGTAATATGCCAAATCAGTTACGGCTGATTAATGAAGGTGTCGAGCAAGAAATTACGATTGCAATTAATAACTTACTCTATGAGCCAAATGCCGTCGCTGACCTACTCCAACACCTAACCGAGCGCTTTCCTTTCACCCGCCTTAATATCACTCGGCAAGTGTATATGGGGGTATGGGATGCCCTACTCAGTAACAAATGTGATATTGCAATCGGTGTCCCAGGTTCTGAATCATTGGACAGCGACATGAATACCTTGTTTTTAGGCAAAATCAATTGGGTCTTTGCAGTTGCCAATCAACACCCACTTGCCTCTATTGATGGTATTCTTAGCGATGAACAACTGCGTTGTTACCCGACTATCAATGTGGAAGATACCTCGCAAGTTTTATCCAAACGCACTGCATGGCTATTATCAGGCCAACGAGAAATCAAAGTGCCTGATATGAAAACCAAAGTACTCTGTCACCTAAAAGGAACGGGGATCGGCTTTTTACCTGCCTCTATTTGCAAACCCTATATTCAAAACCAACAACTGATTGAGAAATCAATAAAAAGGCCTAGAAGACCGTCCCCCTTATCCTTAGCTTGGAATAGCAATCAGCAAGGGGAAGTATTAAAAACGGTCGTGAAACTGTTCAAACTGCGCGATCCCATCATCCAAAGCTTGCTGAGCCCAATTGACCCAGCAACAAAATAACGTTGAATGAATTACAAAATATCCAGATATTGCTTATGTGTTGGCGGTGGAAAGCTTTCATCCAATAAAGCAATATCGTCGTTGTCTAATACTAACTGGCAAGCGTGCGCATTTTGCAACATATGCGCCCTGCTACCTGACTCAGGAATAGCAACGATCCCATCGCCACGGATCACCCACGCTAATGCAACCGTTGCTGGCACGACCTGATATTTTTGCGCAATCATCTTCAACGTTGGATGTCTAAGTAATTGATTGCCGCTGCCGAGTGGTGAATAAGCCATTAATGGCATTTTTTTATGCCGACACCAGTTAAGTAATGAATAATCAATACCGCGGCTACCAAGGTTATATAGCACCTGATTTGTCGCACAATAACGTCCACCCGCGAGGTGATCGTACATATCTTGCAGTTCATTGATATCAAAGTTAGATATTCCCCAATAACGAATTTTCCCAGCAGATTGCAGTTTTTCGAAACCATTAATAGTCTCTTCGAGAGGAATGTCGCCAGCCCAATGCAGCAAGTAAAGATCAAGCCTATCCGTTTTTAACCGGCGTAAAGATGCCTCACAAGCATTAACTAATGCTTTACCTCCGGCATTGAAGGGATAAACTTTTGATACTAAAAACGTTTCATCGCGTCGTCCTGAAATTGCTTTACCAATTAACTGTTCAGAAGCCCCATTGCCATACATTTCAGCGCTATCAATTAATTTTAAGCCTACATCAAGGCCTGCTTGTATCGCTTCAATTTCTTCTTTTGCACTTTTCCGCTGCTGCCCCAAATTCCAACTACCCATGCCAATTGCGGGTAAAACATCATGACCAAATGAAACGTTTTTCATTAATACTTCCTTGATTATCAAAGCAATTAATCACTATGGTATAATTCTAGTGCCTGCCTCTCCTTTCAAGATAGCATCTATTTGCTTTAACGCACCAATATAAGCAGGTTTACCAGAACGCTGTACAAAACGGCTGACCGCCATCAATTTCGGTCCCATAGAACCATCATCAATTGCCATAGGGGCAACCTCTGCTACCGTTGCGCATCTAATCACGCTTTGCTCAGGAGTTCCCCAATTCCGATAGACGGCATCCGCATCGGTTAGAATAATTAGGTGGTCAGACTCAAGCACTTCTGCTAATAGTGCGGAGGATAAATCTTTATCGATAACCACCTCACTCCCACAAAATCCATTATCCTGCTGAATAACAGGAACACCACCGCCACCATTACAGATGACAATATGCTTTTGATCTAATAAGCATTTGATGGCATCAATTTCCAGAATGGCTTTAGGTTGAGGAGATGGAACAACCCGACGATAATATTTGCCATCGGGTTTAATCGCCCAACCTAGCTCAGCTTCTAAGCTTTCTTTTTCCTGCTTGTCATACACAGGGCCAATGTATTTAGTGGGGTTTTGATAAGCAGGGTCATTGCTATCAACTTCAACACGAGTGAGCAGCGTTGCTACTGGCTGTTTAGGGTGCTTGCGTCCCAGTTCTTGCATCAGCATATATCCAATCATTCCCTGACTTTCGGCCACTAAAATATCCAAAGGATAAGCAGGAACATCGGTATAAGCTAAATTTTGCAAGGCCAATAGCCCGACTTGAGGCCCATTGCCATGTACAATCACCACACGATATTTTTGTGCAAGTTGCCCCAAAGTACCCGCAATCGATGCGATAGCTTGGTATTGATTTTCAGCGGAAAGCACTTCTCCACGCTGCAGTAATGCATTGCCACCTAAGGCGATAACAATAGTTTCCATGTTTGTCCTTGTTTATTCGCGAACGTTAACCCATTTCATCCATACCCGCTAACCACACGCCTATTAACGTATCCGCACCAGAAAAATGGCCGACCTGAAGCAGCAAGCGAACCGCCTGTGATAATTTCATCGGCTGCACTAACGCAGTTGCTAATGTTTGTAGTGGAGTAGAAAAGATGCCCTGGGAAGCAAAACGTAAATAGTTCACACTGACCAGAGTCGTTAATGACCCTAAAGAAGGAGTATCTTGAAAAAAGTTTGGTAAGCTGTCGCTGTCAATCTCTGGATTAAGAAAGGTGACCAATAGCATACCTATTAAGATATCATCAAAGCTTGGTGTTAACCCCGGCCCTCTTCCAATTATCGACTGCCAATCAATACGTTCACCTTGAAGGTATCGTTGATAGTTTGCTTTTAATTCTTTTAGCTCTCGACATAATGGGCCGGTTGTCGCTTCACTCAAACTGCCGTGTAAACCACTTTTCGCTTTCGATTGCCTTAAGATATCCCATAGCGCTGTAAACGTTCCATCAGGGAGTTTTTGTGGCACCAACTTGAGCGATAAGTGTTCTTTTGGCGCAATGAGTTGCCAGTTAGGGCTGACCAATCGATCGTTTTTATACTCAACAAACTCATTCTCATCATTAAAAATAGCTTGAAAATCAGTATCAGAGACCATCCAGCCCATTGGGCTTAATCCTCGACCATAGCGATGTAATGTCAATAATTCACCTGAAGGAGTGACAAAATTAAGTGCATGATTAAAGCGTCCAACGCAATTCAATATTCCTGTTTCTTTAGGTAAGTGAGCGCTAACGGACAGTGCTTGCATGATCATTTTTAAACTCCTTCAGAGTGAAAATTATCGATTTATTCGCTGATACCCATTTTTTCAGCTAGCGCAACAATCGCTTTTTCAAAGCAAGCCAGTGGTGCTCTTACCGTACCCGCACCAATCTGACCAATCCCTGCTTCTTTATGTGCGATCCCTGTATTGATGAGCGGTGTTATACCCGTTTCTACGACTCTACGCGCATCCAGCCCAATACACGCGCCTTGGAAATCCCAAGTCGGAATTTGCAGCATCATGTTATGTTCTAAGTAAATTTCAGTCATTTCCTCAGACACATCTAATGCGGCGCTCATACCACCACTTGCACCAACAAAACGTGTAACACCCGGTGCTGCTACCATCGCTGCACCGCCGATACCGAACGCCTCAGTGATTGCGCTGTCACCAATATCTGGGTTGGCATCAGCTTGGCTGTAACCTGAGAAAAAGAGACCTTCCGGTGTGTTAACTGGCGCAGTAAACCACTGATCACCCATACCGCTGATTTTCACACCAAAGTTTTTACCATTACGCGTTAATACGGTCACAATGGTGCCATGCTGAATTTCAGCGCCAGCATCCATCGCCGATTTGCAGTAAGCCATTGCAAGATTGAGGAAAAATTGGTCTGTGATACTTAAAAATTGCATCACTTGCTGAAGTTCAGTTTTATCGATATCCAGCGCACTCATGATTGGTGCCAGTTGTCTTAATAACAATGCTGAAGTGGCAATGTTGCGTTGGTGGAATTCATCACCCATGGTAATGCCTTGTGCCATCACCGCCGTTAAATCAATGCCATTTTCTAACGTTTGTAAGGTTTTTTTCAGAACAGGACCTAATGAATCACGCATCCAGCGATGACGTACTTGCACATCTTCACCATATGCCCCAAAACGCATGACTTTACCGATTCCTTCATTCATGTTGCAGTATGCAACGTTGCCATGGGTCATATTCTTGACAACTAACATAGGCATGTTGGCGGAAGTAATTCCCCCCATTGGCCCCACTGCTTTTACACTGTGACAAGGAATAAATTCAATCTCGCCATTATTCAATAGGTTAAGTGCTTGATCTTCATTATCGGCCCATTTCTCGAATAAACACGCACCGATACAAGCACCACGCACTGGACCACTCATTTCTTCCCAAGTTACAGGTGGGCCCGCATGCAGTAATTTTTTGCCTTGTTGCAAAGTTGGGATGAGATCTTTTGCAGGTTCAACACTTTGCCAAAAAGGACGAGCGGCACGAATACGTTCAATTACTGCGGTATTTGCTTCTTCAATCGTTGAGTACATATCCAAACCCTTATTTCAATTTTTTCAGAATATTAGCTAATTTTTTATTCCCACCAGCGACTGGAGCCCACTGGTAGTGAACAACTGGAATATCATTGGCTTGTAAGTCATCCGCAAAGCTGCGTACGCCCGCGTTAATGACCGAAACGCTTTGCAGGATATCTTGTTCTTTTTGGGGGAATACAATCACAGGTGGAGAGATAATATTGCATGCCAGCGTCACCGCTTCAGGCAGTGAATTCATCACCGCAATACCGGCCTCTTCTAGATAAGCGATTTGTTCGGAGCGCACTTGAGGATCTTGCTCAGTCCCCGTCACGGTAGCGATAACCGCAATCGGTGAGCTACTTGGACGACTTTCTCTTAATACTTTGATTTCTTTGGCTAGTGTTTGCGCGGAATCTATTTGAGCACCGTAACCAATAACCACATCCAGCAATAACACCCCAACATCATTTTTCTGAGCAAACGCAGCAATTTGCTGGTTGCGAGTAGAAGGGTCAATCATTGGGTGAGGCTTGCCTTGTGTATAAAAGTCATCACCTAAATCAATAATTCTGTGGCCATCTTGATTAAGCATCATTCCCTGATCGTGAGCTGCGTCTGTTTGCAGTCCTAATTTTTCTGCCAATAACATTGCGCACTCAGCCGCGAGTGTCCCCCCAGCATATAGGCCTGAAATTTTCTTGCCCTTTGCTTGCGGTTGAAATGCTGCTGCTTTTTCAACACGGCCAAGCATGGCCGCAACACGTGCAGTTTCATCCAATGTTTCAGTAAAGTATAAATTTCCATCCTGTTTGATTTCGGGTTTTGTCCCGAGGAATAATGCGACAACTGGTTTTCCTTGAGCCTTAAGCTTATCAATCACTTTGCTACGGATTTCTTTGGCTGGAGGCTTAGAAACAAAGGCGATAACATCACTCTGCGGATCAGATGCGAGTAATTCAATGGCGGTCATGGCACTGACTCCACCAATTTCCGCCGTTAAATCACGACCACCTAATCCAATCGCATTGGTGATACCTTGTCCCGCAAGCGTAATTTGAGATATCAGCTCTTGAATACCAGTTCCCGATGCCCCAATAATGCCGATGTTTCCTTGTGGTGCTACGTTAGAAAACGCTAATGGTGCCCCGGCTAAGTAAGCCGTACCGCAGTCTGGTCCCATCACTATCAGACCACGTTCGCTTGCTTTCAGTTTTAATCTACGCTCATCCGCTTGCGACACATTATCGGAGAACATCATGACGTTACAGCCATCATCTAATGCTTGGTCAGCCAGCTCTGCGGCAAACTCCCCTGCAATAGAAACTAATACAACATTGGCATTTGGAAGCTTATTCTTGGCCATTCGCCAACTACGAACACGCTGGAGTTTTTTCCCCGTTTGCTGCTGTCCTTGAGCCAATGCTTTGAGTGATTCATCCAGCGCTTGTGCAATTTCATCAACAATAGCGGTATCTGCAGATTCGGTTTTAATCGCAACACAGATATCATTCGGTGTTGCGTCATCAAAGGATGAATGCCAAAATCCGGTCGCATCAAGTAACGACTTATTTGCTGGTGTTCCCATCATGACGGAGATTTCTGAAACATTTGGAGATTCACTTAGTTTTCGAGATATCAGCATTAAGCTCACTGAATCTTGGAAGCTCCCTTTTTTTATGAAAGCATGGATCATAGTGACATCCTTTAAACAACTTTTATTAATTGAAGTTTTATTTACTCAATATATGAGATGAAAAAGTAAATAGGCATTTATTGAAAAATAAAATTACAAATAAACCTTACAAATAAGTTGAGAATGCTCACACTTTATATATTGTTAGAAATTCCTTTAAAATACACTGGACATTAAAAGAAAAAACACCAAATTTAAAACTATTAGATTCGTTCTAATAATTAAGGGGCTATTTGCATAATTTTTTATAAAATCAAATAAAAATAATCTAGATCACATTTATAGATAATTTAGTTGTTACATTGGTATCAGCAAAGAGTTTTATTAAACTTCGAAAACACTAAAGGGTTATTTATGTATGAAAGTTTCTAAAGAAAAACTCCATCAGCTCATCGCTAATAAAATCCATGCAGCAGGATTATCTAAAGATCATGCTGATATCGTTTCTGATGTTCTTGTCCATGCCGATGCAAAGGGTATTCACTCCCACGGTGCAGTGCGTGTCGAATATTATGCAGAGCGCATTTCGAAAGGTGGCACAAATAACTCACCTAATTTTACTTTTGATAAAACAGGTCCTTGTAGTGCTGTCTTTGACGGTGATAACGGCGCAGGCCACGTTGCTGCAAAACTGAGTATGGACGAAGCCATTAAAATGGCAGAAGAAAATGGGATTGCAGTGGTAGGAGTGCGCCGTATAGGTCACAGCGGCTCATTATCTTATTTTGTTCAACAGGCTTCTAGTGCTGGCATGATAGGTATTTCAGTTTGTCAGTCAGACCCGATGGTGGTTCCTTATGGTGGTGCTGAAACCTACTATGGTACTAACCCTATCGCATTCTCAGCGCCGGGTGAAACAGATAATATCACTTTTGATATGGCGACTACCGTACAAGCCTGGGGCAAAGTGTTAGATGCTCGTTCAAAAAATGCAAAAATTCCAGATACTTGGGCTGTAGATAAAGACGGTAACCCAACAACAGATCCATTTGCAGTAACGGCATTAGTCCCAATTGCAGGGCCTAAAGGTTATGGCTTGATGATGATGGTCGATATTCTCTCCGGTGTATTACTTGGACTGCCTTTTGGTAAACACGTCAGTTCCATGTACCACGATTTAACGCAAGGAAGAGAGCTGGGCCAATTACATATTGTTATCAACCCTGCTTATTTTACTGACCCTGTGATGTTCCGCAAACACATCACTCAAGTCATGAATGAACTCAATGCCGTTAAGCCTGCTCCAGGCTTCGATAAGGTTCAATTCCCAGGACAAAATAGCTTAGCAAGAGAAAAACAAAGTGAAGTAAATGGTATCGATATTGTCGATGAAATTTATGATTATTTGGTTTCTGATGATATTTACCAAAAATCCTATGACAATAAATCACCATTTGCCAGCTAAATAAATACGGAAATACGATGATTAATCGGATCTCCTGCCAATATTTATTGCATCGTTCTACCCCTAATCACTCGATAAATAAGAGATTAGGGGTTCCTTGCCAAATATAACAAAGATACAGTAGAACCATTAATTATTTTCTTTTGCCTATGAAAACAAATATCGCGCTTTAGTGACAACACAAACTGTTTTGTTGCTACAGCACACAGTATAAAAATCACTAGGTGGTATGAATATGAAGGACTTTACAAAAGAAGTTAAAGAAACTTCAAATTGGCTGTCTCAACACGGCGCGGTAGAAAATAATGGCATGACGCGCCTGCTTTATACTCAAGAATGGGTTAGTGCACAAAGAGCGTTAAAAAATGCATTCGAAAGTTCAGGTCTATATGCCTATTACGATGATATTGGCAATCTGTTTGGTCAACTCAAGGGCCGTAAATATCCAGATCAAGTGATTTTATCAGGATCACATATCGATACCGTTATTAATGGTGGAAATCTAGACGGGCAATTCGGAATTGAAGCCGCCTTTATAGCTTTAGATTATCTGCAAAAAACATATGGCCAGCCACTCAGAACATTAGAGGTTGTTTCCTTAGCGGAAGAAGAAGGTAGCCGCTTCCCTTACGTGTACTGGGGTAGCAAAAATATTGTCGGTATCGCCAAAAAGGAAGACGTTAAACATATTTCAGATGCTGAAGGGGTCAATTTTGTCGACGCAATGTCGCAAGCTGGTTTTAAATTTCGCCCCGCCAACCAAAAACCTCGCAGTGATATTAAAACCTTTGTTGAATTACATATTGAACAAGGTAACGTTCTTGAACGTGAACATATTACAATTGGCGTTGTGAATAGCATTGTTGGTCAACGTCGTTACAATATAACCTTAAAAGGTGAAGCCAATCACGCAGGCACAACGCCAATGGGGTATCGTAAAGATACTATCTGTGCCTTCAGCCGTATTTGCTATGAATCCACTGAAAAAGCCAAACAGTATGGTGACCCATTAGTACTCACGTTTGGTCGAGTAGTTCCCCACCCAAATACGGTGAATGTGGTCCCAGGCCAAACTGATTTTACGATTGATTGTCGCCATACCGATAAAGCAACGCTAGTTGAATTCACCGCTATGATAGAGAACGATATTCAACGAATTTGCGCTGAAATGGGTATTGAGGTAAAAATCGATCTCTGGATGGACGAAGCACCAATTCCAATGGATGAGCAGCTAGTTACTTTCGTAAAAAAAATTTGTGATGAAAATCAATATAGCTATAAAGTCATGCACAGTGGTGCTGGCCATGACTCACAAATATTTGCCCCTATTGTTCCAACCGTCATGATGTTCGTTCCCAGCATTAAAGGGATCAGCCATAATCCTGCGGAAGCCACTACATTAAGCGATCTCGCTGAAGGAGTGAAATTACTGACGGAAGTTTTATATAAATTGGCCTATCTGGAATAGATGTTCTGCAACATATAGCCAAAACAACAAATAATGAAATTACTTAGGAGAGGTTAAAATGGGTTATTTAGATAATCAAATTGGCTACCCAAATGATATTTTGGCGTCACGTGCAATTATCAAAAAAGATAATTATGCCATCATTCCACCTAACGGGGTTGTTTGTAATATCATTCCCGGTTTTACTGACTGTAATATGACAATTTTATCCACCCCAAAATTAGGAGCTAGCTTTGTTGACTACGTCGGAACCTTATTCAATGAAGGTGGTAACTTAGCGGGTTTTGGTGGCGGTAAAATTGAATGTATTATTTATGTCATTGAAGGCGAACTAATTGCTTATTCTGATAAAGATGAACATAAATTAACCCAAGGTGGTTACCTGTATTGCCCAGCGGGTGTCACCATGCGCTTTAAAAATAATAACAAGGGTAACCCTTCACAAATATTTTTATACAAACGCGTTTATGAACCAACAGAGGGCCATAAAGCACACGTGGTTTGTGGTAACGTCAATGAGCTTCCTAAAATTGATTATGAAGGAATGCACAACGTTCATTTACAAGACTTATTACCTAAAGACCTTGGTTTTGATATGAATATCCATATTCTAACCTTCCAACCAGGTGCTAGCCACGGTTATATCGAAACCCATTATCAAGAACATGGTGCGTTAATATTATCGGGTAAAGGTATGTATAACCTCAATAATGATTGGGTTCCTGTCAAGAAAGGCGATTATATTTTTATGGCATCATATGCACTGCAAGCAGGTTATGCTGTTGGCGACGAAGAATTTAGCTATATTTATTCTAAAGATTGTAACCGTGATATTGAACTATAATTTCAAATAACTATTTTGCAATTCATTATCTATATTCTAAATTATTTGAATTGTAAGAAAACAGAATAGTCTCACTCGCAATCAAAGGCATTAATAAATAATGCCTTTGATTTCTTTAAAATTAAAATCAACTTTACCATTATATAAAGGAATAGATATGAAATTAATTAAATGCGCTTTAATTTCTTTGCCTTTGTTACTTTCTGCACACTATGTAACTGCCAGTCAAGTTTATAATATTGATGAAGTAAATAAAATGAGTGTTAATGATTACGAAAAAACATTCTCGAATATTTTTGAAGATACAACGTGGCCTATTGTCGAGAGTGCCTCTAAACGCCCTTTTACTGGGTTTGTTAATATGTATATTGATCTTGTTAATGTGGTTGAAAAATCGGGAGCAGAGAAACAATTAGAGCTCATTAAATCTCATCCTCAATTAGCGTGTAAAAATTTGCGCAATAATAACATCGCAGCCTTATCACAAGGGGAACAATCAGGTGCTGGGCTCAATGAATGCACAGAGGAAGAGGCCAAAGAACTAGCTAAATTAAATAAAGAATATAATGAAAAATTTGGTTTCCCTTTTTTATTGGCCGTTAAAAAAGCCTCTAAACAACAAATTTTCTCTTCTCTTAAAACCAGAATCAATAATACCAGAGATCTAGAATTTAAAATTGCCTTACAGCAAGAATACAAGATTGTCCTATTTCGTTTATTAGATACCGTTCAATAATCACATTTATGTTATTTCAACTAAGGACAGTTCAAAATGAATATGAATAGCAGCCGTAGAAATTTTATACTCGGAGCATCGGCTTTAGCGACTATAGCGGTTACCCAAAAAACTATCGCATCTACCGACTCAACGGCCAATAATTTAATGAAAAAAATACGTTTATTAGTCATTAATCCAAATACTTCTGAGAAATTTACTCAGCTCATCGTCTCTGAAACACGTAAAGCTGCAGGAGATAATGTCGAGGTTGTTGGGCTAACATCCAGTTTTGGGCCTGACTATATCGGCAGCGAGGTTGCTATCGGTATCGCAATGCATTCACTCATTGATATGATGGCTAAACAACTTAAAAAAGACGCACAATTTGATGCCGCGATTATTGCAGGTTTCGGCTGCGGCGAAGCCTCTATTTTACAAGAGATGGTGCCTTTTCCAGTCATCGGCTTACTCGAAGCATCTCTGTCCACTGCCCTGCTATTTGGACGTAAATTTTCAATTCTCTCGGGAGGCGAAAAATGGAAGCCTATTTTGGAAAAACAAGTTGAAAATTTTGGCCTAGCAAACCGGTTAGCTTCCGTGAGAACTGTTTCAATGACAGGTGCAGAAATCGTTAACAATCCAGATAAAGCTTATGAAATGATAGTGAAACTCAGCGATACCTGTGCACAAAAAGATGGGGCATCCTGTGTCATTTTGGGGGGAGCTGCACTCGCAGGTTTCCCCGCAATCCTTCATGAGCGAGTAAGTGTTCCACTGATTGATAATCTCGCAGTAACCATTTCAACGGCACTCACTCTAGCAAAGTACGTTCCCCAGCCAAATCGTAACCAGCAAACGCCATCACCTAAAATGGGCAGCCAAAATTTATCACCAGAACTTTCTGATTTTCTTTTAAAAAAAACAACAGATTAGTTAAAATTACACCAATGAATTTATCGAAGGTACTATTAATATCTATATGAATACGTCTCAATTAATGAAGATGGATATTAAAACTTATGTTAACCGAAAAATATTATGGCCCGCATTAGGCATGTGGGCCTTTTTTAGTTTAATTTATAATAGACTAATTATAATTTACCTTCAGTAAAACCCATATTTCACACTAATTATCAATAAGTTAAAGTTTCTGGTTAATTTAAATTATGGCCAATAATATTCAATACCGTAAAAACCAAGGATGTTATTCTAGGTTTTAAACAACATTATTCATATCCTGAACAACATCCATTATGTTTTATACAAGAGCCAATAATGAATAAACCTTGAAGGTTATTAGAAAATTAATAGTATTACAGCCACTATGAATATTTCCAATATGAAAAATTATACCTTATTTAAAGCTAACCGAAAAAAATATAGTTTTTTACGTGAATTTAAGTAATCATAGACTCAAGAAATAAACTAATTCATTTTTAGGCACCTTATTAGGCACTTTTGAAAAGTTGAATTGAACATTAGCACTATAAAATCATTTAGTTACGCGATGAATTCAGACTCCGCCAGCGCAGGAACGTACCGCATGACGACATTAAAACTCTCCCATTACCTTTACCAACGTGCTAATACGTGGTGGTTTCGTAAAACCATCCCGACCACAAACACTCGCTATGACATGCGTTTAAGCCTCAAACTAAGCAACTGCATACAGCTCGATCATTAGCCTTAATCCTCAATAGTCAATATAATCACTGGCAAGTCCAATATTCAGGAAGCCCGAAAATGACCAAGGAACACATTGCCTTTTTTCAGTAGCAACTCAAATTATTAGTCAACAGATGGTGGCAGCGTGAAATGGATGATTTTCATGGCAACCTTGATAAGGGAATTGATGAGCTCAATGATTTACAGCACGTCGCAACGGGGCTTATTGAGTTTCATCACAAACGTATTATTAAAAAAGAGTATAGAGATAATGCCAAAAACCAGAGAATAGCTACCACGTTATTAGATGAAATCCAAGAGCAACAATCGGATGTCACCTCTAACTTAACCAAAACAAGACTATCAGCAACTGGCTCTTATGGTTGACCAAGCGTCTTTGCAGCACTATCAACGACTCAATACGTATTTATCAAACCCAACACCTGACTGGCTAACCACCCCCGTAACCTTTGAGGCTGAATCAATCATTGATGATAAGCCACGTTACCCCTTATCTAAACTGATTAGCGACTATCAAGAAGAAAGCCAACAAAAAGGACACAGCCAAAAGACCAAAAACAAGTATGCTCAATGCCTCGCCTTAGCAATTATTTTCCATTGCACGTTTTGTGTTGCGCATCGTCCATTGGGACACCTGATGGAAATCCCTATCATCACCTCGCTCAATGGCGTTACGAACTTCATTCATAAGCGTTACCGAACGGACTAGCAATGCTCTTACAATACGCATTTTCGATAAGTCTGACTGAGCCGACTTTATCTTTTCAAGCTGCTTTTCATGTTTAATTTGCCTAGCTGAAATCATGCCTGCGATAATAATTGCCAAAATACTGCCAATCCCTTGAATCCAAGCAGGAATAATTGACTTAACCAGATCTTTTTCCGCAAAGTCAATATAGGTAACAGCCTTAGTAACAAGTAATAAAATAACAGCGAAAGAAAACAGATAAATGATTTTTTTCATAATGAATGTTTGCTAAATCTCCACACTATCCAGTACCCCTAAATTTAATCATACATACAACTTTAGTTAATTTGTCATACTCAACTATCCTGTCAGCAACATCTGAATGAAATGCAAGGAATGAAACTCAACATAAGTGTAGATGAATTCAGATAAATCTCTTTTATGCTAAACAATAAACACTATTTCACATTCAATTTGCTTTTGTTTGTGACAATTCGTTATCTTAACGTAAATTACTTAACATTAAAGTGGGTAACCTCACTCGCGGCTTATTGTACTTTCGGTTACCACGGTGGACACAAAGGAAATAAGATGAGCTTAATGGATACTGCACTACGACCTTTTTTATCCCATAATCGCTACCAGCTTGCTGTACAAGGTTGCCAGACCCACTTAGATGTTGAGCACTTCACGGGACGTGAAGCCATTAGTGAAACTTATCGTTATCAGATTATCTTTACCTCCCCAAACAAAAACCTGCAAGCGCAACAATTTCTACGCCGCAGTGCTGATTTTACCTTTTCATCGCCTACCCTGCCATTGGCTATGCTGAACACATTGAATGAGCCGCAAAAACGTGTTCATGGCGTGATCACGCACTTCAAGCGGCTGTCTGGCTCCGCTGATGAAGCACAATACCAAATTGTGATAGAACCGTTTGTCTCCTTATTACGCCACCAAATGCGCACTCACCGCTTCTTCTTAAATAAATCCGTGCCAGACGTCATTGACCTCATCTTACGTGAGCATGACATGAAAGGCTGAGAGTTTGAATTTCATTTGCAGCACCAATACCCCAAGCGAGAGCAAATTAACCAAATCAATGAGAGTGATTGGCAGTTTATTGAACGCCTGCTAAGTGAAGTGGGGATTTTCTATTCATTCAGTTTGCAACCGGATACCAAAACCGAAGTTATTCATTTTGGGGATAGCCAACGAGCCTATGTGTATGACCTCAAGCTACCTCTCAATAGCCCATCAGGGATGAATGACGAGGGTGTAGAAAGTGTCTGGGGGTTATCACTACGTCATCAAGTGGTTGAGCGCAGTGTCACCACCAAAGATTATAATCACCGCCAAGCGATGCAAACCTTGCAATCCATTGAAACGGATATGACTCGAGGTGAGGGAGAGGACATCCACTACGGTGATGTCTATCATTATAAACCTCGTCATCTTGAGCGCGGTGAGAAGTACCAACCAGAAACGGAAACCGCTCACTTTTGGTCACGCCTTGACCATGAGCGTTTTCTGGCTCGTCAAACTCAGCTGCACGGTAAAAGTAATTCACCGATGCTAACGCCATTATTGGTGCTCAAAATTACCGATAACCAACTGCCTTCAACATTACCGTCTGACTTTCAATCTGAAATACTGATTACTCGATTGCGATTTTCAGGTAGCCGCAGCAGTGCCTTAGTCGTGCAATTTGAAGCAACGTCGTACACCGAGGCTCTGTGCTGGCGTCCGACCTTGAAGCCTCGCCCTGTGATTGCAGGGACATTGATGGCACGCGTCACCAGTGCTAAACCTCACGATATCTACGCCCACCAGAATGAGCATGGCTTTTATTGGGTTAAATTCGATGCGGATCGTGATGAAAAACCGACGGGGTATGAAAGTATGCCTGTGCGGCTAGCGAAACCGTACGCGGGCGATACCTACGGGATGCACTTTCCGTTAATCCAAGGGACAGAAGTTGCCATTGCCTTCCATGAGGGTGACCCAGACCGACCGTACATTGCCCATGCCTTGCATGACTCGCATCGTCCCGACCACATCACCGACAAAAATAATACCCGCAATGTCATTCGTACTCCGGCAAATAATAAGCTACGCATGGAAGACAAACGCGGGGAAGAACACATCAAATTCAGCACCGAATACGGGGGGAAATCGCAACTCAATTTAGGGCATCTGGTTAATCAAGGGCGTGAAAAGCGCGGTGATGGCTTTGAGCTGCGAACCGACAGCTGGGGCGCTATTCGAGCAGGAAAAGGGCTGTTTATCAGCACAGATTTACGCACGAAAGCCTCGTCTGAACAACTGGATATGCGCGAAGCCAAGCAACAGCTTGATGATGCGCTGAATTTAGTCAGTTCGCTACGCGAAGCGGCAGAGGTGGCAAAAGCCGAACTAGCAGATTTAAAAGCGCAACAAACGTTACTGACTCAATCTATTGATAAATTGCAGCAAGCGGCGTTATTACTCAGCGCCCCTGCAGGTATTGCTCTCACCTCCCCCAAAACCGTACAGGCTAACAGTGGCGAAAATATCACCCTGACGGCAAATAAGCAGGCCGATATCTCGGTAGGTAAAAAAATCACCTTAGCAGCAGGAAAAGCCATCAGTTTATTTGCGCACACCCTAGGAATTAAAGCTTTTGCAGCAAAAGGTAAAGTGGAAATTCAAGCGCAAAGTGATGAAATGCATTTGACCTCACTCAAAGACATGACCATCACCAGCACGGGCGGTAAAACTGTCGTCGCCGCTAAAGATGAGTTATTGCTGACTTGCGGTGGTGCTTATATTCGCTTGAAAGGCGGGCAGATTGAGTACGGCAGCCCCAGCAACCAAACCGTCAAAGCAACTAACTGGGTGGTTGAAGGAGCGGCTTCAATGGATGTCACTCATCCACAGTTTCCGCAATCAATGCCAAAACAAACCTTGCGCTTTCAACTGAGCTCCTCTCCGCAGAGTCCGATGAAGGCGCGTGCGTTTGAGCCGTATGAGCTGTATGCCAATGGTGCGCTACTCCTAAAAGGTATGAGTGATGCGCAAGGTAATGTCCAAATTGACCATGATATTCCCACAGATAGCTATCAACTATACCTACTCAGTGGCGATCGTTATGACATTACAGTGCCACCACCTGCTGAAGATGATGACAGTAACGAGCCTACAGTCAATATTGGATTTAGACCAAGCGCACCTAGCCAAGAGCGTGAAAATGCACGTATTGGCGATGCTTGGGGTCAAAACCTTTCAGAGTTTTTAACCGCATTCAAAAAGGATAAGTAATATGTCTGGAGGTAATTGGAGTCAATTCCCGCTAGGAGTTCAACTCCCAACATCAGCAACGCCACCGATGATTGATATACCAGTATCAAGTTGCATGGTGGCACATATGACGCCAAGCTGGATACCTGAACGCACGAAATACCCCATGAGTTTATTTACCTATGCACCATTAATTAATGGACAACAAACCTTTGCCGCCGTTGCGGAAGCCATTCGAAAATCGAAAAAAAGTATTGATATTATTACATGGGGCTTTCAACCCTCTATGTATTTTGAACGTAGTTCGAATGCCCGAGAAGGTCAATATCCGATGATTGGCGAGTTGTTAGAGCAAAAGGCCAATGAAGGTGTGCAAGTGCGTGTACT
This sequence comes from Providencia sp. PROV223, assembly GCF_028479245.1. NCBI lineage: Bacteria > Pseudomonadati > Pseudomonadota > Gammaproteobacteria > Enterobacterales > Morganellaceae > Providencia > Providencia sp. PROV223. The sequence continues at coordinate 60,387 of NZ_JAMPNG010000017.1, read as the reverse complement.
TGTGTGGTTTGATCATGTGGGAAAACATTTTGAAAAAAGCTTTCCCGGTTGGGGGAAACAAGTGATATCGCCATCCCAACTCAATGATTTTCTTGTCTTTGGTGCAAAGCTCGATTATCAAACCCAAAAACAATATCAGTTTGATATCGCTTGGAACCGTAAAGTTCATATGGGCCTTGTCAAAAACTTGTCAGTACGGACTCGTGATATTGCAATGAGTATACCTGATTCGCGATTAAAAGATGTTACGGCGCGAACCAATCATCAATTTTCGAGTCAAGAAACTGAGCTAAGTGCTCGCTGGGCTGCTTTAGCGGCAGGTTCAACACATCATCAAAAAGCGGTTTTAATCGATTATGAAGAGCCTGAAAATGCGATTGGTTTTGTGATGGGGCACAATATGCACTCGGAATATTGGGATCAAGATGCACATGCCATCACTAGTTATAAGGAAGAGTCATGGCTTGGTCGCGACGGCGTAACTGCTTGGCAGGATACCTCAAACTGTGTGTATGGTGAGCTACTGTATGATTTAAATGATAACTTTGTGTCGGCGTGGAAAAAAACTGATGGGTTCTTCGCCAGCAAAGGTGACGATGTAGAGCAACTTGCACAGAGAGAAAATCGTTCACGATGTGACTATATCCCGACACCTGAGCATATCAAAAAACTCAACGCCCATTACACCTTTTTAGCGAATAATCCTTTAGTTCCTACGGGCGGGAAAATTTGCCGTACCCAGCCACAACACGATGAATACGATATACTAAAAGCCTATGATCATGGTGTTAAACATGCCCGTAACTACATCTATTTTGAGAACCAATATTTTCGTTTGTCATCTATCGCGACCAATTTACGGGATATGGTTGAAGAACGAAACCGACGTTTTTTACAAGCTGCCGAAACTGACAGCAAATTACAAGGCATTAAACCGCCTCCGTTCTATCTTTTTGTTGTCACTAATTCAACGGAAAAACCCTCTGTAGGGAGTTCGAATGAGGTAGGCGGCTATCAAACTTATAAGATGCTAGAACAACTTGGTCGTCGAGATTTAATGAAAGAGCACGTTTACGATCAATCGTACAAACCTAAATCGGGTTATTGGGGGGTCTATATCCCAGATGAAAACATCAAAAGCCCTGATGATATCCAACCCGAAAAAATAGAGGGACTAGAGACAATGATCTGTACCCTTGTTTCTCCTGATTCGGATAGATGGCAGCAAGTGTATGTCCACAGTAAATTAACCTTAGTCGATGATACTTTTTTAATCCAAGGCTCTGCTAATATTAATTTACGTAGTATGGCATTTGACAGTGAAATAGCCGTGATATTGCAAGATACCGATGATTTTCCAATTGTAAGACCGTTAAGAGAAAAGTTATGGGGATTACACAAAAGAACAGGGGGTGTTTCAAGTGATCTGACGAGCGAATTTGAATCATGGAATGATCTTATAACCAAAAATAAATTAAATAAAAAAAACGAAAAAAAGCCAAAAGGCTCAATAATTTCTTTTGAAGATAAAACTATCAGCCTAAAAAATGCGGATTAATGGATGAGTGTAGAGATAAAAATCACTTTATTATTGGGATTTATTTTGCTAATGGGCTGTAAGCCTATTGATAAAAAGGACGTTACTGTGACTCAAAAAAACGAACCCGATTTAACCTTTATCTGTGTGTATGAAAAAGACACGCTACCGCCCGTTGATCCAGAAGCCGATATTTGGTTTAAACAAGCCCGTGAACTTGAAAAAGTGAATAAATATCAACGCGATTATGCCAAGATTGGTGAGCTCTACCGTAAAGCCGCAGAGCGAAACCATCCTAAAGCCATGCTGAACTTAAGTAACTTAATCAGTTATGGCAAAATCCCCCCAATTGGAGGGAAAGGCCCTGCTCAGGAGGTATGGAACATTATCCGAAAAATGGCTAAATTAAACATCAGCTATGGTTATTACCAAATGGGGCATTATCTGGACACTGGTTATGGTGTAGCCGCAGACAGAACAAAAGCATTAGCTTATTTTAGGCAGGCTGCCGATTTAGGCAGCCCAGAAGGACAATATGTTATTGGTGATATTTTCCTTTCAAAAAGATTGGACAATATGCAAATTAATCCAGCGTATCATCCTGAAATAGGTAAAAAAATGCTAGACTGTGCCGCTAAACAAGGGAATGGAGAAGCCGCATATCAATTAGCTACATATTACCAAGACGTAGACAATAACTTAAGTACAGCTTTGAGCTATTATCAGATAGCGGTAAAAAATGGATCTAGAACCTCAGCATCGACTTTTATGGAGGCATTTAAGCCGGATATAAAAGAAAGTTCTATTTACTATCTACCAATAACCCCAGATCTTAATCGTTCAGTTCGTTATGAAGCTATTGTAAGTGAAATTAGAAATAACCCCGAGGCACGCTTTCCCGATATCGATAAAATCGTTCCACTTCCCCCTGCCGAACTCCCTGAATGGGATGGCACGTTTGAATATAAAAAACAGGCAGAGGGGCAATAACCAAGATGAATCTCTCCTTTTTATCTCATCATCAATCCGTTGCTCGCGGCATATTTAAATGCGGTGCATTGATTTGTAGCATGTTGATGCTGAGTGCTTGCAACCCAATGGATAAAAATGAAGAGCCGCCAATTCAAAAAACCGAACCCGATTTAACCTTCACCTGCGTGTATGAAAAAGACACATTACCACCCGTTGATCCGGAAGCGGATATTTGGTTTAAACAAGCCCGTGAGCTTGAAAAAGTGAATAAACATCAACGAGATTATACCAAAATTGGTGATCTCTACCGCAAAGCCGCGGAGCGTAATCACCCCAAAGCCATGCTTAACTTAAGCAATTTAATCAGTTATGGCAAAGTCCCACCGATTAAAGGTAAAGGAGCAGCTCAAGAGGTTTGGGATATTATTCAAAAAATGGCCAAATTAGACATCAGCTATGGTTATTACCAAATGGGACACTACCTCGATACAGGCTATGGAGTCGTCGCTGATCGTACTAAAGCTTTAGCATATTTTCGTCAAGCTGCGGATTTGGGTAGCCCCGAGGCTCAAAATGCCATTGGAAATATTTTTATCTCGAAGCGTTTATCAGACAGAGATAACCCAGCTTATCGCCCTGAAATTGGAAAAAAAATGCTTGAATGTGCAAGCAAGCAAGGAAATGGAGAAGCTGCGTATAATTTAGCGTTTTACTTACATACAGTTGACAGAGATTTCAATGGAGCTTTAAAAAACTATCAGATATCCATTCAAAATGGATACTGGATGGGAGCATCTATATTAAGCCAGTCATTTGATCCTAGCACAACTCAAAAAGATTATTATTATCTTGGTGTTAAACCTGATGCCGCTCGCTCAGCCCGTTATGAAGCAATTGTCAAAGAAATGGATGCTTCTGACGAAACCGCCTCATTCCCCGATATTGATAAAATCGTTCCGCTACCACCTGCTGAATTACCAGAATGGGATGGCACCTTTGAATATAAAAAACAACAGGATAACCAATAAAAGGATCTTAACATGCGCGCACTTGTTCGATTAGGTGACAAAACTACTCATGGCGGCGAAGTGATCTCCGCTTCTGGTTCGGTGATGTACGGCAAACCGATAGCTTTAGTGGGTGACAAAGTCAGTTGTCCTAAAAAAGGACATGGTGTCAATGCCATTTTACCCGGCTCAACGCGCATTTTAATATCCGGTCGCCAAGCGGCATTGAATGGCTTTCAAACCGAATGTGGCTGTACCCTCATTGCGAGCCTTTCCTCGTCAGGTGAACAGTCATGATGAGTTGGAAAATCCCCTCTTTAGAGCATCCACCAGAGCCTCCATTACCGCGTGTGGGGCTTTGGTTGTTTTTGGTTGTTCTCATTGGTATTGCTGGATTTGGTATTGGCGTGTATTTATCTTCAATTACCGTATTGTCTAGCGAAATCAGTAACAATCAAATAATCGCTTTATTTGTTGTTCTTCCGGTGATCATTATCTTGTTCATCCGATTACTTATTTATTCAATCACGGCTTATCGTCATCAACTTTTTACGAATATGTTAGATGACGCCCACAATGAATGGCGTTATTGGGCGGGTAAGCACCTTGGATTATTAACGCATTCACGATTAACTCAAATCGATGAAGAGAAACAAGAGGGTGTGCCGTTATCTTCTTTACCAATTAATAAAGATAATATATTGACACTAAACGCCTTGAAATCCCTTTCGTTATGGGAAAAACAAGAAACAGCGATACAAAAATTGCTTATCCCAATCGCGACGTTTTATCATCAACACGCCCTCACCCAGCCGATAACACTGTATTGGCAAGCAAAAGAAAGTGGGGCTAATTGGACGGAACTTATTGAGCAGGAAGCGGCTCGCCTATCATTGCCACTTGAATCTGTTGAAATATTGCCATACAAATCACTCAGTGAATGGCTGTTAGCGCTGTATGAAAACGCCTTTGAACCCAAATTATACGCTATTTTAGCATTTCAGTTAGATTCCACGGCAAGTGAAGAAGCTGCTAGCCTATTACTTGCCCCTCAAGGGTTCTACGAGCGTTTACGCGCGCCTATTAAAGCGAAGCTCCTGCGCCCTATATCCACGGATATAGAGTCATTCCCTGATGCATTGAAAGCACAGTGTGAATTTCAATTACCGGGTCACCAATTAAATTCAGTGTGGCATAGCAGGATCGCAGATAAAAACAAAAGCCAATGTATTGAAAGCTATGTACAGCAAGATATTCATTGTCTCTTAAATCAGTTTTATGATGTCGATAACTTTTTCGGTAAGGGTGGGATTGCTCGGCATAGTACCACCTTGTCCTTGGTCAGCGATAATCCCGAAAACCAACTGATAGTCTGCCAAGAACACGATAACGTATTGTTACAACAAATAATATGTTAATAAGCTAATAAGAGGTGATTGTTATGAGTGATAAAATTCGTCATGCCATTGAGTACTGGGCTAGCCGCCCGACATGGTTTAGTTCCCATCCCATGGATGTCAAAGAGCTTAGACAAGCTATCAGGAACCTAAAAAAAAATATCACCGCCTCCGACTTTACTAGAAATAAAAGAAGCGATTCATTTTTATGTCGATGATGCACCGACTCTATTAGGCACCCCCTCAGATTTATCACAAGCAGTCCATGAATTTGCTGTCAAGATCTACAATAAGCTTTAAAGGTATAATTCTATTTTCGACATAATTAACTATGCTGTTCCACCTCGTCACCATATTGGTTCTAGCATTCTACTAGAACCTGCTAACATAAATCATTATCACCACAGTAAAAAAAATCTCAGATAGATATTATCCCCTTGAATAGCTATCATTTTCTTTTATTTCAAGGAGTAACATGCATCAGATCTCTCACTTTAAAACCCTTCAATCGACTCTACCGGCTTCATGAGCAATAACGCTCAATAGATAACTCATCTACTCTAGCGCCACCTAGATTTGCCCAAAATGCTATTGTTGAAAGTACATCTTTTTCGCTTGTTGCGACAAAAAGAGTTATGAAAGATGTTTGGTTCCATAAACCACTTGCTTTATAAACCGATTTTTTCATTTTCACCCCAACTAACTACATCTAATAACCTTATGACTAAACGGCCTTATCTCCGCTATAAAATATGTAGTTATATGATGGGAACGATTTTATTTTTTCCAAGTGTGTACGTTTCATACTTTCATCACCTCACACCAATGATTTAATTTATCTCTAAAAAATTCCCGATGTGCTTCAGGTACTTTTTCAATTTCAACCTGTACTCGCTCTCTGTAGATTTTTCGATTTTTCAGTTGCCTAATTAGACTGTTAGCGAATAAATCAAGCTGCTCCAGTTCGCGATATTCTTCTGGCCATAAAGCAGAATTCTGGGGAAGTCCATTAGGTAAATATTTACCTGACATAAACTTGTTTTAAAGTAGCGAGGGATACAACCTCTGTTATTAGAAGATGAAATACTCATTTCATGAAGAATGCGGTAATCCAAGTAACATCTATATCATTTTGTTGAAATAAATTGAACATATCAATCAAATAACTCCCCTTTACTAATAACCACTACCTGCAATAATCCCATCTCGATATAATACACAAAGGAAACTATAACATGACTAAATTACACTTATTATTAGTAATTGCTGTATTTGGAAGTGCAGCTGGAAATGCCTTAGCCTCTACGAATGATGAGGGCTATTATGGTGCTGCAAGGCTCTCGAAGGTATGGCAAAAAGCAGATAATATGGATACCAGTAGTAGACCTGGTATTGGTCAATTTGTCTCGGGTGATGATAAAGATGATTTTTATAATGGCTCTTTAGCTGCTGGCTATCAATTTGGTAATGGTTGGCGTACAGAAGCAGAATATACTTTCAATAAAAAGGCAGAATATACAAGTGGATCAACCACTTTTCCGACCAGCTTGAATCACCATAAAACAGAGTCCCAACGATTAATGCTAAATGCTTACCGTGATTATGAAATTTATCAGGGAGTTTCTATTTATGGAACCGTTGGTGTTGGTATCGCAAAAGTAAAATCGTCTGGATGGCAAGGAAATGTTTCACGTCAATACGCAAGTAACACTGATACAAACTTGGTATATTCTCTCGGTGGCGGCGTCAGCTATGAACCTATTAATAAACTCAATTTTGACTTAGGCTACCGTTATGTGGATCTAGGTAAAATCGAAAGTGGCATGAACCGATTTGCTAATGCTCGAGGCTTACAAGACGAGCAAATGAAAGCACACCTTAAATCTCAAGAAGTTGTATTTGGTGTCAGATACTTATTTTAGTATTTTTATAGTGTTATCTCATTGGTATTGTCTCAAAAATAGCTAACTCTTGTTAGCTATTTTTAATTGTGGTGGACACGCTCAATTTTTGCCATTATTGCTCGGCTACTGCTTTATATAACGTGGGTATCTTTCACGAATAGCTGTCTATGAAAACAACAAGCCGTGTTTTTCTTTTTAAGAAATTCAGATTAGGTGCGCTATTGGCTTTTTCTAGACGCGTAATGTTCATTGAAGTACCTACAGCGCCGAACTCAGAATAAAATAAAAAGTGTCTAAAAATATAGGAAAAAATATAATAATAGCTATACCTCAAGATATCATTTTGATATTTTTTGAAAAGAGAAATGATGTAGACCTTTTCGCATTAAGATAAGGCCAAACATAACTTTATGATGCATAACCTGAAATAAACTATGAAAACATCTTTACTATCAAATAAGACCACGTTAATCGTAATAATAGGATGGCTATTACTTTATTACGTAACAGGTGAAATCTCCGAAATACTGACACCAGAGAACTCAGATATTTCTGTTGTTTGGTTTCCTGCGGGGGTCGCAACAACCGCTTTTTTATGTATGCACAAACGCCAATGGCTACCATTACTGATTGGCTTCATTGTATTAAACTTAATTCTGAATGGCTTTGATAGTGAGCAAATCACCCTTTCACTTATATACGCCGCTCTGGCAGTACTTTCTTGTATTGCTATTGCTTGGATTGTCCGTAGGTATGCTCAACGAGGAGATGATCTGCAACTAATATTGTTATGGCTATCGGCAACAATAATTGTCAGTTTTGCAGATGCAGTTCTATTTTCTATCAGTTTGTATTGGCTTGATAATACATCACTTAATGATATTTTTTGGGATGGTTTTATTGCTGATATTACTGGCAACATCTTTGCCACAACAGTGATTATGGGGCTAATTAATACCCATTTCAAAAGGGTGGTGCCTTCTTTCAAAATTAATATAGTTTGGGGAAGTATTGTTTTTATTCTTCTTATTATTAGCACTATATTAATATTCAATGATACTGCGATACAGATATACCATTCCTATTTTCATCATCATCGTAATACTGCTAAATTATCGCTACTCTGTATCCCTATTTTGCTTGCTGTTACCCTGTCTATGCTGTGGGGAAACAGAGGGGGATCAATAGCACTATTAATACTTGCCACTATTACAATCTATTACACTCGTAATCAGCATGGGCCTTTTTATCTTCATGGCCTATTTCGCCATGAGTCACTGTGGTTAATACAGGGATATTTGACCGTCATATCATTATTAATGGTTTTTTTACGAGTTGTCGCTCGAAGTACTCATAGAATTGATGACACACAAGGAGCTTATAAACCGCAGCACCTAGTATATCAACTTAATCTAGATAATGGTGCTATAGAATGGGGAAATACAGATTGTTCATATCCGAAGGCTGATTTAACAACCCTTTCCGATCTAAGGCAAATTATGGAATCTATTCATCCTGACGACCGAGAAAAACTCGCTCGACATTGGGAACAAGAGCAAGCTCAAACCACTCTTCCAATAATAACCTTTTGTCTGAAAGATAAAGAAGGTCGTTGGTGGAATATAGAAGATCGTGGAAGTGTTATTTTTAGTCATAACAAGCCAGTAATGATTGTTGGGAATTGGTTTATTTTAGGTGAAGTATCCTAAAATTGATGTAATAACAAAGGATAAGTGATGCTACAAATTGCATTATTACTTTTCGGTGCCGAATTTATCAGAGGAAAAGCACATTACCTCTGGGGGATTGGGCTCCTTTGGTGTTTTATTGGTATATTTATTTTCATCGATGGTGTTGATGGTATTCTTTTTTTTCCAATACATTTGTTTGGTATTCTATTGTTACTTGAAAGTCTGATCACATTAAGTGTCGCTTCAAGCGGAATTGGAACACAAAAAACGATACTTTTCTTTAAAGGTGGTCTATTTTTGTTCTGTGCATTGGTTATCTTGATTAATCAAACATATAGCAATGTATTATTGTCAGCAATGTTCGGTTTTGTTTTTTTTATTACCGGATTATTTGTTGTTGCATCAGCTTGGATCGTACGTTTTCCTGGATGGCAATTAATCCTATTATGGGGCGTAATTGAAATGCTGTTTGCCTTTTTTCTGTTTACCCATCACCAAGCAACAATTTCTTTTTTTATCGGTTTTTTGATGATAGGAAGTGGATTTGGATGCCTGAAGTTAGCATTTCGAGCCCGTCATATCCAACGAGGAACATCCATATTTGAACTGATGCGTCCTTTACCTGTGTCGTTTAAGAAAAAAGGGGCAATGCGACCCATAACAGAGACCCCACAATCTTCCACTATAAGTAGAGAAACTGAACAAGATACTATTTTGACTGTTCATATCTGGACCCCCGAAGGCTCCGCAAACCAACGCCCTGTACCACGGCCAATTATTAATCGTTATATTGCGGCTGTTGATTCTGAAGGAGTAATCTCGACGGGGCATGCATCTCTAGAACTCTACCCGCACCTCTATATCAGCTTGTACCCTGAAGAAGATATTGATCGTTCTCCATCAGAGTTTTTCAGGCTACTAAAAGCAACCGCTGATAATAATGTTCCGGGGCGTTTCTTGCCTAATTATCAAACTGAAGCATCCGAATGGTGTGAATCTGACAGACAGATTGTTTTCAATGTTTATAACTATGCTTCTTTATTGAGTTTTTGGGAAAAATATCGCCAATATCCTATTTATAACCTAACATACCAAAACTGCTCCAGCAGTGTTGCATATGGTTTGGAGGCTGCATTAGATGGTGTTTTGTCTATGCAAAAGAGAAGTGATTTTATCGGGATTTTAAATGTACTTTGCATGCCAGAGTTATGGATTGCGGCTCAAATTCGTCGGCGTGCACTGATGATGGCATGGACCCCTGGATTAATTATGGATTATGCACGTGCTTTGCGGGCTATTGTACACCCAGTTCCAGTCCCTTGGTATAAACGCTTACTTAGGCGTTGAGTTTCATAGCCATTAGACATTTTTATCTCAAACATAGTTTAAAATTGTCATTTTGGAATGTTTGCTAAATAAGTTAAAGAGGTTTTTATGCTGAAAGTGTACGCAATCTTAATGGTGTCTATCATAGCTGAAACAACCGCGACAACCATGATGAAGGCGTCTGATGGGTTTACTAAGTTAGTACCCAGTATTATTGTCGTTATTGGTTATGCCATTTCTTTTTATGGATTATCCCAAGTTGTAAAAAGTATGAATATTGGTATCGCCTATGCGATATGGGCTGGAGCGGGAATATTTCTTGTTTCAGCATTATCATTTTTTGTTTATAAACAGAAACTTGATTTTCCAGCATTAATTGGTCTAGCATGCATTGCGCTGGGAATTGTTATTATCCAGCTGTTCTCTAAATCAATTACTCATTGAGTGTCGAAATTATTCAACAAGAATGGATTAAATAACGACATTAAGTTGCACACGTAACAAGATACATACCGACATTGAAACATTTTTTGTTACACCACGCTGGTGGTGTAACATCACTAGGAGAGGTATCCTCTCCTTTTAACTGATTCTATCAAGCAGTATAGCTTTCCGGTTCACTCCCCCTCGTCGCTTTTGCTTATCCGTATTACAAAGAAAAAATCATTATTACAGCCTCTGTGCCGAAATATATTTCATAAAGGTTATAGATTATACCAACTCATTAACCTCAGACCATCCATCGCAGAGATTATGATGAGCAACGATATTGCGTAAAATCAATCCATTGACCGCAGCTATCATGGCTACGTTTTGCGGCATCAATAAATGCCATCCCCTGTAAGCCAGTTTCAATACCTGGTAATAACGGTGATGCACCGCTTCCCTCGCGTAAACGAGTTGCCGCCTCACGATAAACCTGAGCAAAACCCTCTAAATATCCTTCGGGATGCCCGGCTGGAACCCTTGACATCGCACGGTTTTCCTCCCATTGAGACATTGATCCCCGTGTCACACAATACATTGGCGAATCAAACGGTTTTAACCATAACTGGTTAGGATTTTCTTGGGAAAATGAAAGACTCCCTTGGCTGCCATATATGCGTAGTCGCAGCCCGTTTTCTTCACCACAGGCCACTTGGCTCGCCCATAGACGCCCTTTTGCTCCGTTGTGATAACGCATTTGCACACGCACATCATCATCTAGCACTCTTTCAGGGATCATTGATGTGAGTTCCGCACAAATGGCCTCTGGCAACATCCCTGTGACAAATGAAGCTAACTGCCACGCATGAGTACCGATATCGCCGATACAGCCCGCTCCCGCTTTTTGTGGATCGGTACGCCAACTCGCTTGCTTGTTTTCAGTTTCCTCTAATCGTGTTGCTAGCCATTGCTGCAAATACTCCACTTCAATATAACGAATTTCGCCTAGTTCCCCTGCTAATATCCGGCTGCGCGCTTCGCGAATTAGCGGATAAGCACTGTAATTATGCGTGAGAATCAGTTGCCTACCCGTTTCTCTCACAACATCGGCAAGCTGCAAAGCTTCTGAGTATGATGTACACAATGGCTTATCACAGATCACGTCGATACCTGAGCGCAAAAATTCAACGGCAATAGGGGCATGCAAGTGATTAGGCGTGACAATCGCAACCACATCAATGCCATTACCACGTGCCGCCTCGCTTTGCGCCATTTGCTGATAGCTAGCGTAGCATCGTTCAGGCGCAAGGTGCAGCCGTTGCCCTGTACGTTGACAATTTTGCTCGTTCGAAGAAAATGCGCCTGCGACTAACTCAAACTCATCATCCATACGAGCCGCTAATCGATGCACTGCACCAATAAATGCACCTTCCCCACCTCCAACCATTCCCAGCTTTAGTCTCATCGCCTTATCCTTTATTTATCACTCACGATCCCAAGTAACGCTCTGATTTGTTGAAGATTAGTATCTACCGCTGCAAAATCATCAAAGGCATGATCAACCGCTGGAATAATATGATTGGCGATAAAATCAGCTCCCTCTTTCGCCCCGACATCTGGAGATTTAAGGCAACACTCCCATTCCATTGTGGCGATACCGGAAAAACCGTACTGGGTTAATTTGCTGAAAATAGAGACAAAATCAATCTGGCCATCCCCTAACGAACGAAAACGCCCTGCGCGCTCAACCCATGATTGATAGCCACCATAGACACCGCTACGGCCATTTGGTGAATATTCCGCATCTTTGACATGAAATGCGCGAATGCGTTGGTGATAGCAATCAATAAACGCGAGATAATCCATTTGCTGGAGCAATAAATGGCTTGGGTCGTAGAGAATATGGCAACGCTGGTGGTTATCGACAAGGCCGAGAAAACGCTCAAATGTCACGCCATCGTGTAAGTCTTCCCCTGGATGCAACTCGTAACACACATCAACGCCACACTCGTCAAACACATTCAGAATAGGCAACCAACGCAGCGCAAGTTCAGTAAATGCTTCATCAAACAGTTGTGCATTGTGAGGGGGCCAAGGGTAAAAATAAGGCCACGCCAGCGCGCCTGAGAAAGTCACGTGCGTAGTTAGCTTTAGGTGCTGCGAGGCTTTTGCCGCTTTGATGAGTTGCTCTACCGCCCACTGCTGGCGCTTTTGAGGATTACCTCTAACACTCGCTGGTGCAAAACCATCAAAAACCGTGTCATACGCTGGATGTACCGCAATTAATTGGCCTTGTATATGGGTCGATAACTCACTGATCTGAATACCATATTGCTGTAACATGGCAACCAGCTCATCGCAATAAGTTTGGCTTGTGGCGGCCAAATCTAAATCAAAGATATGTGGGTCGATCGTTGGCACTTGGATATGGGTAAAACCTAGGCTTGATGCCCATTCAGCGAGGCCTTCTAATGAGTTAAAAGGGGCTTTTTCGCCAATAAATTGTGCCAAAAAGATACCGGGGCCTTGGATTGTTTTCATGACTCACTCCCTAAAATCACGGTGCGCTGTGTACGCACAGCTTCATCCGCAGCAAGAACAATTCGCAAGCTATTGAGTGCGTCTTGTAAATGCTGTTCTAATGAAAATTGTTCCGTAATCGCTTGAACAAAATAACGTTGTTCACTTAGGCACAGCGCCAAATGGTCTGGCTCGTCTTGGCAGTCAACCCAACGGTCGGGATGCTTAAAGGCATTGTTTTTATCAAGCTCTGCATAGTGAATACGTAAAGAGTCAGTGCGCGTGTGCCCATCGACATTGTCACTATTTCCCTCTCCATGGCGAGCCATTATCGAAACCGCACCTCGAGGGCCTATGACATCTTTGATAAAATACGCCGTTTCGCTGATCATTGGCCCCCAAGCCGCCTCATACCAACCCACTGAGCCATCATCAAAACGAACCTGTAATTGACCATAGTTATACATGTTGTCTGGTAATTCATCGGTCAATCTTGCGCCAATAGCGCTGACACTCACTGGTTGAGCTTGTGTCATTTGGCACATCACATCTAAATAATGAACGCCGCAGTCAACTATCGGTGATAGTGATTGCATCAAGTTACGGTGTACATTCCACATCTGACCATGGCTTTGTTGATTCAAATTCATTCTCATCACTAATGGCTTACCCAGCTCATGAGCTAGATGAATGAATTGTTGCCACGATGGGTGATGACGCAAAATATAACCGACCACCACTTGTCGATGGGCTTGTTTAGCCGCAGCAATGACACGCTTAGCCCCTTCAACCGTAGTGGCTAATGGCTTTTCAATAAACACATGACAGCCTGCCTTGAGTGCTAGCAATGCATAAGCTTCATGAGTATCAGGGTATGTCGTTAAGCAAACCGCATCTGGTTGCGTTGCTTTTAATGCCTGTTCGTAATTATCAAACGTGGCATATTCACCACCTAAATGTTCATTGAGAATGTCTTTTGAATGACCACGAGCCACCAGCCCGCAGATATCAACCCCTTCCATTCGGTGGTAAGCCTCTGCATGAGAGGCTCCCATATTGCCGCAACCAACGACTAAGACGCGTAAATTAGCCATCTTATTTCCCCTCCACTGGCTTTTCTTTATAGTTGAACGCGAAGAAGAACAATGCGGCAATCAGTAACGCACCTATCGCTGGGTACCACCAGAAACTTTGCCATTGTGGCAGAGCCGCTGCGCCTTCCGTTGTAACAATGCTATTGAACAGCATGCCACTGATTTGTGAACCAATTAACATCCCCACGCCATAGGTAAACAAAACCAACAAGCTCTGCGCCTGCCCTTTTACTTTCTCGCCAGCAACTTTGTCTGTATAGATAAAACCAATAACAAAGAAGAAGTCATAGCACATACCATGTAAGAAAATGCCGATATAAATCATCCAGCGCAGTTCTTCAGCGATCCCTAAGGCAAACATGACATAACGTAAGCACCAAGACAGCATCCCAATGAGTAACATCACTTTAATGCCAAGACGCGCAAAGAAGAAGGGTATCAATAACATAAAGAACAGTTCTGACATCTGCCCTAAAGACATCACGCCACCAACGTTAGTAAACCCTGTCGCTGCAACAAATGGCGCCGCATAGGCATAGTAAGCCGCCAATGGGATGGAGATCAGCATTGCACAAATGATGAAAACTAAGAAATGACGTTGCTTAAGCATGGCAAACGCATCCGCACATAACAAGTCGCGCATTGCTACAGGCTTACCCCGTTCTGGTGCTGGCGTGTGTGGTAATGTAAAGCTGTAAATCGCTAGTACCAACGAAGCCGCTGCCGCCAAGGTAAAAATTTCTGTACTATCTGATAACCCTGTTGAACCGACAATCAACCCCGCGACAATCCAACCAAATGTACCGAATGCACGCACAACTGGGAACGCTTTCTCACTGTTCGGTAAACTATAAAAGGCAACGTTGTTACTAAGAGCAATAGTTGGCATATAGCAAAGCATATAACCAAAGATTATCCATAATAAACCGCTATGCCCCCCCGTAAAGTAACTTGGGATCATCCATAATAAAGCGGCACCGATGAGATGCAGCACGCCAAGCACTTTTTGTGATGCAAAGAAACGGTCAACCACCATCCCTAGTACAAAAGGAGATAAAATAGAGGCGATGGGTCCTGTCGAATAAGCATCACCAATAATTGCTGATAAGCCATATTTCCCCATGACAACCCCTAGCGTGACATACCATGCCCCCCACACAAAAAATTGAAGGAACATCATTAACGCCAATCGCGGTACTACCCATACATGGGCAGTATTTTTACCGCCTTGAGCAAGACTATTTGTACCCATAAGACCCCCAATAATTTCTATTTTTTATTAGCCACTTTCAGGTAAAAAGGACGGCATAACCACGCCGCTTGGTTTCTGCGCATAACCTTTGGCTTGCGCAAGATGCAGTTCACAAATTCGACCGCCCCATCGCAATAGCGCTTGGCATAGTGCGCTTCGCTCTGTGGGAACTAAAACTACTGGCGTCGCACCACGATGATGTTTGTCTAACATCCAACCGAGTAAATCCAGTGCTACCTCATCACGATAGCTGCAGCCGGGTCCTAGCATCCTCGATGCGGGGTGTGCGATAGAGGCAAGATAACCTTCGATGTGCTGGTTATGCTCCCAGACTGCAATTCGCCATAACCCGCTGGTATCATTCAAAAAATATTCAATATCCCGCTGACGACTAATACCCAATAAATCCGCTTCCAATTGTAAAATAGCCGGTAAGTCTTCGGTTCGAGCATCTCGCACAATTCCTTCGGTCAAACGAGGGAGATTTACGCCTTGCTCTGGTACTGAAATCGCCATATCTTGGTAAATTGCATAAGGTGTAAAACCGCCGCGGCGATAAAGAGAATAAGAGTCTAAATTCAGGGCACTTGAAATTAAGCGAATGGGGATATTTCCTGCTAATTCATCTGCTTTGGACAATAATTTCTTTGCAATACCCTGTCCAAATGCATTGGGATGGACATTCATAATCCCAAGACCCAAATGGGTTTCTCGTGGGTGAAAAAAACACGAGCCAAGAATATTAAGTTGTGAATCACGGGCTACCCAGTGGTAGTCAGGATCAAGTTGTTGGTATACATCAACAAATAAATGGCACTCTTCAGGCGCAGACTGAAATATTTCGCCTAAACCATGTTGCTGATACCAGACATTCGTTGAGTGATAAATCAAATGCGCGACTTCACTCCGATCAGTGTATTTCGCAAGTTGTAGTTGTATATCCATTCATTACCTCTCATGTTTTATTGTTTATAAAATGAGGCTTTTCACTAAATGGCAGCTAAACTCCAAAATGAAATCGATTTCATTTTTACTGAAATCGATTTCATTTATAAAATATAGCCAAATTGTTTCTTTCAGCAACTAGCTGAATGGTTCAATAATGACCTAAAAGATAAATTTGCAATCTGCATCACAAGTTGCTTGTATCAATCGTACTTTTCATCACGATGTTGCATACTGTGCATGGCAATAGACAAAAGGAAAAGTGAACAATGTCGATAGAAAAAGTGGCGAAAATCGCAGGAGTCTCTGCCGCAACGGTTTCACGGGTATTGAATGATCAACATATTGTCAAACCGGCAACTCGCGATAAAGTTCTCGCCGCCATCGCTCAGTGTAATTATCAGCCTAATTTATTAGCGCGCCAACTACGCACCTCACGTAGTCGCATGCTATTAGTGTTGGTATCTAATATAACTAACCCCTTTTGTTCACTGGTTGTACGAGGTATTGAAGAAGAAGCGGAACGCCACGGCTATCATATTTTGTTATGTAATTCTGAATCCAATCCAACGCGTGAATCCGCTTATCTGAGTTTACTCAGAGGTAAGGTTGTTGATGGCGTCATCACTATGGATGCAGTGAGTTGTTTGCCGGGACTTACTGATATGATTGGGGATTTTCCGTGGGTGCAGTGTGGTGAGGGGGATCCTGAATTTCGTGCGTCTTCGGTTACTATTGATAATTTACAAGCCGCTAGCGCTGGCGTTTATCATTTAGCAGCGAAAAATCGCCAACGCATTGCATTAATTAACAGTGATATGCGTTACCTCTATTCGCAGCAACGGGAACAAGGGTATCGAAAGGCCCTCGCTGAACTTGGCTTTGAGTATTGTAAAATCGAATATGTAGAAGAATTAGATTACACCGCGGGGGCGAAGGCCATGGAAAAGTTACTGCAAAATGCGCCCAAACCCGATGCCGTATTCGCGATTTCTGATGTCATTGCAGGCGGTGCAATGAGTGTTTTGCATCAGCAAGGTTGGCATATTCCGAATGATATTGCCGTGTTAGGGTTTGATGGTGTGCCCTTCGGTCAAGTAACCACGCCGCCATTAAGTACTATTGTACAGCCGATGCATCAATTTGGCATCCGTAGCGTTCAACTGCTACTCAATAAAATTAAGCACCCGAAACTCGATGACAGCCATGAAATCCTCGAATGGCAATTAATTGAGCGTGGCTCAACTTAACTCACCTTTTTATTTCCATTCTGGAGCTGTGATATTGAAATAATACGGATAAGATAAATACTACTATTTTCTTTTCGTATTTATATTTTTTTATGGCCATAGCGATATGACCTGACTTATCAATATTAGTTAGGTCTCCTTGAATAGCGATTTGGCTAGCCATATTTATACCATAAATTATGACTTGATTTTATTCATCGCCATCAGCAATAAAAAATATCCGCCACCTAAAATAGCGACAAATATTCCAGCTGCTATCTGTGTTGGATAAATAATAATTTGTCCTATCCAATCTGCCCAAACCATTAATATACTGCCGATCAATCCACTAATAATAAGTTGTTGTTTCGCCTTTTTAGCACCAACTAAAAAAGCCATATGGGGTGCAACTAAACCAAGAAATGCAATAGGGCCAACAGTAGAAGTGACAAAAGCACATAATAATGCAACTAAGATTAACAGCAATATAGTCGCTAATTGTGAATTTAGTCCTCTTCCCTGTGCAAATGTTCGACTAATTGATAATAAAACTAGCCAACGATTTAACGTGATCGCTAATATAGCTAACACAACAATACTGATTGAAAAAATAATGGCCTGCAGCCCTTCCACGCGATAAGTTGACCCTGAAAGCCATAATAATATCCGATAGCTACTCAATGTACCTTGAGCTAAAAAGAACTGAACAAAAGCTTCTAACGTTGCCGTTAGGCAGATCCCTGTCAAAATTAAGCTTGCTGGTGCGTATTGATGTCGTTTACCTAGGTACAACAATATTCCTAATACAATCAGGCTCCCGATTAAAGCAATACCCCAAAATGAGGTTTGAATAGCAGTGCCTAATAGTAAGCTAAATAGAACAAGTGCCGCTGTAGCTCCTGAAGAAACCCCTAAAATATCTGGGCTGGCCAACGGGTTATAAATAATTCTTTGTAGTAAAACCCCTGCAATACTCAATGCTAAGCCAGAAAATATAGCCGCTAATAAGCGAGGCCATTTAATATCCCATTGAAAACTTGACGGCAGTTGCCAATAATATTGTTCACCATTAATTTGTAAGCAAAGTGAAAACACAAGTCCACTTGCTAACAATAAAATAAGAACACATACCGTAGTTTTGGAAAGTATTATTTTTGTTGGTAATAGCCCTATCGATAATTGATCTTGCGCTGTCATTGCTCGGCGGCTAAACCAGATCAATAAAGGAGCGCCAATAGCAGCAGTCATTACCCCCGTAGGAACCACAATATTAAGGTAGTTTGTTAGTGCGATAGCCCCGCTGTCTGCAAGAAGCAATAAAATAGCGCCTACAACTGCACTGTTTAATAACTCTTGCCTTGCACTCATATTACCCATTCGCCGTACTATATTTGGGGCTAATAAACCAATAAAGCTAATAACCCCTACAGTTGAAATAGTCGCCGCCACTAACCAAGATGCTAAAACAATAAAAAGTAAGAAAGTAGGTAAAACGGATAAGCCACGAGCTTTAGCCCCCTCATGGCCTAATTTCAATAATGTCAAAATACGCGGTGCAAAACAGATGATAATAATGACAGGGAACAATAAAGGTAATAAACCAACCACTTTTTGCCAACCATCTTGCGCTAAATTTCCTGCTCCCCACATAAAAATGTTTTGTGCAAATTGCGAATTTAATGTAATTAATGCGGTCGCTATAGCTCCAAACAAAATATTTATGACCATTCCCGAAACAACCAACGGAATACCTGTCATATTACGAATACCTGCAATTAATATTACCAATCCAAATGCAAGTAATGCTCCCACCATCGCAGCTAGCGTTTGATATAACCCAATCTCATTACTAAACCAAATATTGACTACCACTAATGCTAACCAAGCACCGGATGATGAACCTAATGTCAGTGGTGAAGTAAGATTATTTTGTGTTAATTGCTGCATCAAACTGCCCAATAAACCAAAAGTCGCACCCACTAATAATGCCATAGCAAGGCGTGGTAATTGGCCATATAAATAAAAATAATCAGCAAATGTATCGGCTGAAGCAGGATGAATAATTAAAAATAATTGTTGACTGAGTATAACCCCAGGTTCGAGCTGAAGATTAATCAGCGCAAACACTATTAATACAAAAAATAGTATTGAGTACTGTTTAGTTGTCATTATGAGGAGCAACCTGTAATAAGCTTTCTGTTAATGCTTCCGCCATTAATTGCAAGGAGAATACACCACCATAATTCCAAACGGGACGAACACTATTTACCCGCCCTTGCTTAACAAAGGGCATCGACTGCCATAAAATAGAATCATTTAGTTTTTTTTCTTCTACAAATGGTTTGATATATAACACGTACCCGTCATTAATAAACTGTAATGAATTTATTCGTCTCTGCTCTATTCCCCAAGCTCGTGCGGGAACTAAAATAGCGGGCTTTAATGCAAGCTGTTCAAGAACATAATTTAGCGTTGAGTTCTCAGTATAAAGAAAAATAGTGCTTAAACTTGAAAATCGGATAACAGCAACATTTGGTTTTGTGGAAAAAGCTCGTTCAAGCTGTGATCTTAATTCAGCAAAACGTTTATCCATTTTCACTAAATATTCATCGGCAAAAGAGGTCTTGTTAAATAAGTGAGCTAACGTTTTAAAATGAGCAATGGCTACAAGCCCTGAATCATCTTGACGTGCAAAATTTGATAAATAAACGACTGGCGCTATTTTTTCCAATAAAGGCAGTAAATCTTCTTGCGCGCTACTTGCAATAATAACATCAGGTTTCAATGCGGCAATTTGCTCTAAATTAGGCTCAGCCCGGGTTCCTACCTCTTTGACCGAAGAAGGAACAACAGGGTCAACAACCCATTGCTGGTAACTCTCTAATTCCGTGGCGCCAATAGGGGTAACTTCAAGGGTTAATAGCTGCTCCAGTAAATCCCAATCTAAAACCACAACACGCTGAGGCGGCGAATTGAACTCGACAATACCACGACTGTCCGTAACAGAATAAGCCCGTGTATAAAATGAGCATAATAATGTACTTGTTAATAAAATAAAGCCAAGCAAATTGATTTTTAAGCGCATACGATAGCAACCCTATGATGTTCTGACTCTGGAAAATTAGGGTGTGGTATTAACTTAATCGGGGTATCGTAGAGTGACGATAGCCTTGCTTCATCATGAAGAAGAACACTTTTTCCCTCAAATTCTATTTTCCCTTTTTTTAATGCCACTATGTGTGTTGCATAGCGTAAAGAAAGGTTGAGGTCATGAAGGATCACAATCACACCAATCCCATGAACTTTATTAAGCTCACTCAATAAATTCATTAACTGGTATTGATGGTGAATATCTAATGCAGAAGTCGGTTCATCCAGTATTAAAACCGGTGATTGTTGGGCAAGTAACATGGCAACCCATGCGCGCTGGCGCTCTCCACCAGACAAATTGTCCGCTAAGCTCGAAGAAAACCCCTCAACTCCCGCTTTTTCCATTGCTTGCTGGATAATAATTTCATCGTCAGCTTGCCAACGACCAAGTGCACCTCGCCACGGAAAACGACCTAACCGCACGAGTTCTTTCACAGACAGCCCCGCTGAGGCTGGCAGTTTTTGTGGTAAATACGCGATTTTCTGCGCTAATTCTTTCGTTTTATATCGAGAAAGACTCGTACCATTTAAATCGATTTGTCCGCTATCCGGTGCCATCTGCCCAGAAAGAAGGTTAACCAGTGTAGATTTTCCAGAGCCATTATGACCAAGAACCACTGTGAGTTCTGTTGTCGGTATATTTAACGAATCTATAGATAAAATAGAACGATGATCGCGAACGATATTAATATTTGCTAATCGAAACATAGAAAGGACTCAAGGCATGCCAAGGCTATTAGCATGCCTTTTTTAAAATTACCAAGTGTACTTTGTTTGTAACACAAATGAACGCGATTGGCCGTAGTAGCACCAGTAATCACAAGATGAAACATACTCTTTATTGAGAATGTTATTCATATTAAACTGGAACTGCCAATTGTTCGATAATTGATATATCGCGGCCATATCCCAGAGCGTCGCACTAGGAACAGAAAGGTTACTGCTCGCTGGGTTGTCTTTTGATTGACCATAATAGCGAATACCAGTTCCGAGTTTTAACGACTGGTTACTCATGATTGGAATTTCGTAGTCAGCCCAGGCAGTCGCCATATGTTTGGGGATAATGCCAGCCTGCTTGCGTCCTTTTCCTCCCGTATTATCTGTTTGCGCATTGGTATAAGTGTATGTCGCTTTGATATCCCAATTATCAGTAACACTTGCGAAGAGCTCTGTTTCTATACCTTGTGAAGTCACCTTACCCGTTTGAGTTGCAATAAAAGTCTTGGGATTGGTCACTAACGCATTTTTTTGTTCGATATCGAACCAAGCAATATTCCAATAACCATCCATAAAATAAGGCGTATATTTGATACCTGCTTCAAATTGCTCACCTTTAAGTGGTTTATACAGTTTTTGGGTCGTTGGGTCGATTGTCGATTGAACTTCAAAAGATTGAGAGTAATTTAAATAAGGTGAAATGCCATTGTCAGCGATATACATTAAACCCGCATTTAAACTCATCTGCCCATCGTTTCTAGACTCATCTTCTGCTTTTTTATGTGCTTTATTTTCAGTTTTTACCCAATCATAACGTGCACCAACGACCCCAATCCATTTGCTATCAAGCTTTGTTTGGTATTGTGAATAAATACTAGTTTGTGTTTTATCAATAGTGCGATGAATGTTGTTTGATGGGTCAAGTGGGGTATAGTGCCCATAAACTGGTTTCCATGGGTTAATTTTACCAAAAGCATAATTATCCTGTTCATCACCTTTAGTTTGATGATATTGGAATTCAATACCCGCAAGTAAGGTATTTTCAAACCGCTCACTATCCCATTCACCGACGATATTGTTATCTAAGCTAAAACTTTGGTTTTTACCATCGCGAAAAACAACACCTCGCTCCAATTCCTGCACGGCAGGATCTGCATTAAAGAAGGCATAAACACTTCTGAGTGTTAGGTCGTTGTAACCATAATTCACACGCTGTGCAAAACGCCACTCATCATTAAATTGATGTTCTAATAAATAACCCACTGAGAACTGAGTTCGCTTATATTTATCGTAATCAGGCTCACCTAAATTGGTTGATGGTTTAATTTTGCCATAATTAGAGTGAATTAATGTTCCCGCTGCTGGGAAAAAAGGATTCGTGGGCGTACCATCATCGTGCAGATACGTTCCCATTAACGTAAGTACAGTCTGATCAGACAAGTCAAATGCCGCACTTGGCGCCAGATAAATACGTTTATTATCTGTGTCTTTGAGCTCCCCATCTGATTTTTTCATCGTTCCAACTAAACGGTAGCGGGCACCTGCATCGGCTGACGCCGTAGAAAGATCAAAACCTAGCGCTTGGTGATCGTTATTACCCGCTTCTAAAAATATTTCATTTTTAGCATTAATAGATGGTTTTTTCGTTACTAAATTAACAGCGCCTCCAGGAGTGGATTCGCCAAAGAGAACGGCTGATGCCCCCTTCACGACTTCAATACTTTCCAACCCATAAGGCTCAAGCAACCAAGTATAGTAGCCATCTCGATATAACCGGCTATTATCTATATAGGTTGCGGCATCAAAACCGCGAACTTTGAACCAATCAGTATCATTATCAGCCCCGTAAGGCTGTGCAACAACCCCCGAAGTATAACGAAGTGCTTCATCAATTTTTTGCGGAGCATGTATAGTCAAATCTTGTTCCGTAATAATCGAAACAGATTTTGGCGTTTCTTGCAGCGCAGTATTCACTTTGAGTGCTTGTGCACTGACAACGAAAGAGTCTTGTTTGTCGCTATTTTGTTCATTTGCCATGGATTGGTTTTGAACAGCCAGCGCTAACAAGGTGAAAATGGCAACCTGATGTAAACGAAATAAACCTAAATTTTTCACAAAATAGTTCCAATGATAATAATAATAAGTCTCAGTATTATTCCTAAAAATAAGTCAAATTAAAATCAATTTGGCATATTTACTTATAACAAATAGTTATTAAAAAAATCAATTTAGACACAATTAACCATACATAAAGAAGGGAGATTATTAAGCGAGAATAACGAAAATGATTTCGATACTAATGTTAGGTCATTATTTAAGTTAATAAATGCAAAAAATAAGGCGGGAGTGTTCCTTCCCGCCTAGTGCTATCATTTACTTATCAGGTGGTTAGAAATATTGCACTACCAGAACAACGCATATAACACACACAAGATAACCATAATTGCGTAGGATGCGATATTGAAACCTGTCGACGTTTTAAAGGTCTCGGACGTTAAAATAATCGCCCCCTCACAGTCATCTTCTTTTGCCGTTGTCAGGCTAATTAAACCAATCACGACTGCAGTAAAGAAGAAGGTGTACATCATTTGGTCAAGGAATGGCATACCTAACGGCATCAGTTTTAAGAATAGCGCAAACGGAATTGAGAGCAGCACACCGATAATCGCACCTTTTGCATTGGTTTTCTTCCAAAATAAGCCTAGTAAGAATACCGCTAAAATACCAGGGCTAACTAACCCCGTATACTCTTGAATATATTGGAAAGCTTGTCCAATGTTACCTAATAATGGTGCGATAAAACATGCCACAATTAACGCAACAACTGCACTAATCCGGCCGACATTCACTAGCTTATGATCCGCGGTTGATGGAGCAATGTATTCTTTGTAGATATCCATGGTGAAAATAGTTGCCACTGAGTTCAACATGGAAGCTAAAGAAGAAACGATAGCTGCAGCTAATGCCGCAAATACGACCCCTTTAGCGCCGACAGGTAAGAATTGAGTTAACCATGGGTAGGCTTTGTCCGCTTGGGCCAGTGTTGGCATATGCTCTTGTGCCATTGTTCCTAATCCCGCCAGTAATGCAGGGTCAGAAACAATCACAAATGCAGCAATACCCGGTACAACAACAAGGATTGGGACAATCAGTTTGAGAAATGCCGCAAAAACCAAGCCTTTTTGCGCTTCATTAATTGATTTGGCCGCTAATGCACGTTGAATAATATATTGGTTGAAGCCCCAGTAATATAAATTGGCAACCCATAGTCCGCCAATTAATACGGCAATACCGGGTAAATTGCTAAATTGCGGGTTGTCTTGGCTTAAAATCATTTCAAAATGTGCAGGCGCTTCACTTGCCATACGGCTCATACCCGCGAATAAACCCGCATCACCACCAATATAGCTCACCGCCATTATTGTGGTTAAAAAACCGCCTAAAATTAAAAAGAAAACTTGTACGACATCCGTCCACGCAACCGCAGATAGCCCGCCATAAAGAGAGTAAATCACTGCAAATAATGCTAAACCAAAAATAGCATAATGCATTGGAATACCTAGGATTGTCTGTAATGCTAACGACCCTAAATAGAGAACTGAAGTTAAATTAACAAAGATAAATAATGCTAACCAGAATACGGCTAAGATCGTTTTTAACGTTTTATTAAAGCGTTTTTCAACAAATTCTGGAATGGTAAAAATACCTTTATCAATAAATACGGGCATAAAGTATTTTGCGACAATAATCAGAGTTAGTGCTGCCATCCATTCATAGGATGCGATAGCCAAACCAATTGAAAAGCCAGAGCCGGACATACCAATAAACTGCTCTGCAGAGATATTTGCCGCAATCAGTGAAGAACCTATCGCCCACCAAGGTAATGTTTTTCCTGCCAGAAAATAGTCTTTTGTACCTTTTTTTTGTCCTTTTTTATCTCGAGAAACCCAAAGACCCACACTAATAATGATAAGCACATACAGAATGAATATTCCGTAATCTAATGTGCTTAACCCAACCCCTTCAGTTTGCATAATCAAATTCCTTCGCCAAATGATCACGAAGCCAGTGTAAACGTTACCACAAAATATCACCGTTAAATGAATCACATATTTTCACAATATCCTCAACAACGTTAACTTAGTGAGTTAAATAACAGATTTTAATGCAAGTTTTTAGAAAAGAACGAAGACGAATTACTCGAAAGTAATCTATTTTTTGATGATTCCGTGAAGCTCATCAAATATTAATGAGAACGTTTACACGAAATGCGGTAATTTTATGCCTATAAAATCACTAGGCGTGCAAAGGCCTAACTGAATTACGTTGAACCAGTGTCGGTGAGTAAATCAAACTTTCAACTGTCGTTTTTTCCCCTCTTGCTAAGGAAAGTGCTAACTGAGTGGCTTTTTCTGCCATCATTTGAATGGGATAACGAATCGTTGTTAAGCGTGGATGGATATAGCGGGCAATCAATACATCATCAAAACCAATAACCGAAACTTGTTCTGGCGAGTGAATTTCATTTTCATCTAATACCGCGATGGCACCCGCAGCCATAAAATCGTTGTAGCCCACGACCGCAGTGATCTCAAGTGATTTTATCAGCAAGTTAGTCATCGCTTGCTCGCCACCTTCCCCATAAGGAGCACCATATTCAACATAGCTATCAGGCAGTTGAATACCATTATTTTTCAATGCGTCTCGATAGCCCTGCAAACGTTGTATCGCATCCTCAATTTGGTGATTTGAAGAGATGTACGCAATTTTAGTGTGTCCATGACGAATGAGGTGTTCCGTCGCTAAGTAGGCACCTTTGTAGTTATTTAATGAAATACAGCGGGTTGCAATCTCATCAATATGGCGGTTGATCAGTACCATACTCGGGACTTCGTTCGCATATTGGAGTAGTTCTGCATCATCAAGGGCTTTAGAGTGAATGACCAAAGCATCACAGCGGTTGTTAATCAACAGCTCAATAGATTGGCGCTCTTCCTTTGCATTATGATAACCGTTACAAATCAAGATATGTTTACCATTTTTATGAGCTACCGCATCAACAGCTTTAACCATAACACCGAAAAATGGGTCTGACACATCGTTAACGAGCACCCCAATTGTATTTGAGCTTTGGTTCACTAACGCGCGAGCCGCCGCATTTGGGCGGTACCCTAGCTTATTCATTGCCTTTTTTACTGATGCAATAGAAGCTTGGCTTGCCTTAGGTGATTGATTAATCACCCGTGAAACAGTTGCAACAGAAACACCCGCTTCTTTTGCCACATCTTTGATTGTCGCCATCGTGCACCTCTACAATTAGGATGGCTTATTAAACAATGAGCTAGAATTAAAAACAATGGCATAGCGCATATTAAAATTATTTAGCTAAGACTCATCTATGCATAATATAGAAAAATAAAACACCGCATTTCAGCGGTGTTAATCAACAGTAGGCCTAAAAAATAAATTGATAACACGTTTCACTACAATATATTTGATTAGGCTGTGAAATCGGGCTGTATCGCTCCCCCCATTCAGGGTGGTTAACTGCATCAGGTGGAAATTGCGTTTCAAATGCAACACCAGAAAAAGGCGTATACGATTTTGTTTTACCCGCAACTGAAATCAAATAATTCCCTGTATAAAGCTGCATGGTGGGCATCGTTGTAGAAATATTCATTTTTACGTCCCTCTCAGGAGCACACAGCGATGCCACCGTTTGCCGTCCATCAATACGAGCTGTATCGAGAATAAATGTGTGGTCATATCCCCCGGCAGAAACTTGGTCGTTATCTTGGAGAAAATCGCGGCCAATGAGCTTGCTTTGGCGAAAATCAAAATTACCACCAGTCACATTACGCCACTCCCCACTGGGGATCCCTGCTTTATCTGTCGGTAAATAACAATCACTGTAAATCGTAAGAGCGTGATCTAGAGCTGTTTTATCACTACCTTCACCTGCCAAATTAAAATAAGCATGATTGGTTAGGTTCACAGGGCAGCTCTTTGTAGTTTGGTGTTTATAGCGGATAATCACTTGGTTTTCATCCGTTAATTCATAACTCACCTCAACGTTCAATTCCCCAGGAAAACCTTGGTCACCATCTGGCGAAATAAGTGAAAAAATAACCTGTTGAGCACTAGGCTGTGAAACTGCCCAAACTCGATAGCTAAAATTATCTTTCCCACCATGTAAGCAATTCACCCCTTGGTTGGCTGATACTAAATAATTTTCACCATGAATAGAAAAGCGTGCATTCGCGATACGGTTAGCCACGCGCCCCACTGTCGCCCCCAAATACACGTCTTGTTCCTCCTGTTTATCCATATTTGGCGAACCTAGGACAACGTCTCGTTTCCCACTCGCTAGTGGTAAAATACAACTTAGCCAACTTGCCCCTAAACTTGTCAGGGTAATTTCCATATCATTTTTGTTGGTTAACACGACGACTTTGGGTGAACCTAATGTCTGATTTTTTTCTTGAGTAAACATCATGTTATTTCAACTTCTCAATGTGTTGATTTGCTTTTAACGCACCACACTCGCACCTGAGCTAGGTTGGCATACATAAATATCGGCTTGTAAACCTGTCGCTTTCTGGTATTGCGCTTCTACCGCGTCAATCACTGGTTGAACACATTGCTGCTGCATCACTGCAACCACACAGCCACCAAAGCCCCCTCCAGTCATACGTACCCCGCCTTGAACACCTAAAACGGACTTAACGATATCCACTAAAGTATCAATTTCTTTAACTGTGATTTCAAAATCATCACGCATGGAAATATGTGACTGCGCCATTAATTCGCTTAGTTGCAATAAATCATTTTGCGTTAATGCTTTTGCTGCCGCCAAAGTACGCTCGTTCTCACTGATCACATGTTTAGCTCGCTTGGCAACAATAGGAGATAATTGGTGTTGCTGCTGCAAAAAATCATCAAATGTGACATCACGCAACGCTTTCACTCCAAACAAATTGGCGGCTTCTTCACATTGTTGGCGGCGTGTATTGTATTCACTCCCAACTAAGCCTCGTTGCTTATTTGAATTGATTATCATCACAACCAAATCATCAGGTATGGAAATAGGAAATAGCGCCAAGCTACGGCAATCAATAAGTAAAGCATGGCCTGCATCACCACAAGCTGAAATCAGTTGGTCCATAATACCGCAGTTACAACCAACAAATTGGTTTTCAGCTTGTTGGCCATTCAGCGCGATATCTTGTTGACTAATATCTAATTGATACAAGGCTTTAAGTGTTTGTCCAATCACAACTTCTAGTGAAGCTGAAGAGCTTAAGCCCGCTCCTTGCGGAACGTTTCCACTGACTGCAATATCGCAACCATTAAACGAAAACCCTCTTTGTAAGAGAAACTTCACTACGCCGCGTATATAGTTCGCCCACATTTTTTCAGGCAAAAATGTAATATCGCCATCCAAACTGAATTCATCACACTCATTATGGTAATCAGCCGCAACGACTCGAATGATGCGATCATCACGTTTTGCTGCTGCAGTCATCGTTTGGTAGTCAATCGCACAAGGCAAAACAAAACCATCATTGTAGTCTGTATGTTCACCGATAAGATTCACTCGCCCTGGCGCTTGAATATATATTTCAGGTTGATAACCAAAGGTTTTTTCAAACGATGTGGCAACAGTTTGCTTTAACGTTTCCATTTTTTATTATCCTTAATACGTCATTTGCTTAACCCAGCACACAGCCAAGTTAATTACAATTTGATAAATTATTTAGCGGTTTAATTTTGTTTATAATGGCAGTCACTCACCTCACGTAAACGTTGCGCGGCTTGTTCTGGCGTGATGTCTCTCTGGGTTTCCGCTAACATTTCATACCCCACCATGAACTTTTTCACTGTCGCTGAACGCAGTAATGGTGGATAAAATAAAGCATGTAATTGCCAATGTTCGATACTTTGGCTTTCATTCATAAAAGGCGCAAAGTGCCATCCCATTGAATAAGGGAAAGAGCAATGAAATAGGTTATCGTAGCGACTTGTGAGTTTTTTTAGCGCTATAGCAAGGTCTGCGCGAATGACTTCATTCATTTCATCCATGCGGCGAATATGTTGTTTTGGTAGTAACAGCGTCTCAAATGGCCAAGCCGCCCAATAAGGGACAAGTGCAATCCACTCTTGAGTTTCAACAACAATCCGTGAGCCATCTTGTTGTTCTGCTTTAATATAATCAATTAATAAATTACGGTCATGACGTTGATAATATTGCGCGAGAAAGTGGTCCTTACGTGCAATTTCATTGGGTAAAAAATCACTAGCCCAAATTTGTCCATGAGGATGAGGTTGAGAGCACCCCATTATTTCCCCTTTATTTTCAAAAACTTGAACCCAAGTATAGTGTTCACTTAATTCGGCGATTTGTTGCTGCCATGTTTCGATAACGCCTTCAAGTTCAGGCACAGACAGCTCTGGCAGTGTTTTACTGTGATCAGGAGAGAAACAGATCACTCGGCTAACACCACTCACCGATTGTGATTGAAACAACTCAGATTGATTATCAGGTTGGGCACAGGGTTGTGCTAATAATGCACCATGGTCATTTTGGAATACATAAGTCCCTTGGTAGTTAGGATTGACCTCCCCTGAAACCCTTGTATTACCCGGGCAAAGAAAGCAGTGTGCATCATACTGAGGTAAATCTTCTATTGATGACTTTTCATCTTTACCGCTCCACGGGCGTTTTGCTCGATGGGGAGACACTAACACCCATTGGCCCGTTAATGGGTTATAGCGACGATGGGGGCAATCCGAAGGGTTAAATGGCATTGTATTCATCTTATCTGTCTCCTCAATTTCATCACCATTGGGGATATTTGATTGCTATCCGCAGCCATCCACAGCCCTATCATCAATCGTTGATCCTGTTGCATTTATCTTCTCCCTCAATACTGCTTAAGCATAACTTCACCTTCAAACCTGTCGTTACCACGAATTATAGCAACGAGTTTCAATAGGATTCTGTGATCCATCTCGATTAGTGTAAACGTTTACACAAAAATATAAAGCTGTCCATTTTGAGTAAAATAATAATATTTGGCTGCAAGTTAAGTAAAAAGCCGCCCCTTAGATGGACGGCGATGCAAGTAATCGAGTTTATTAACACAAATTCAGAGGTAGGTTTGCAAGCAATCAAGCCGACTATTGTAGACTTGGTTTAGTATAACGCTATAGAAGAATCAACCTTCCACGCTGACCTCTTTCTTCGTCATTACCATTACAATAATTAGCAGTAAAATTAAGAAAATGGATAGGCCTAATAGTAAGGAATAGAAACCATTCCATTGGTATTTTTCAATAACGATTGATAATGAATATCCTGCGATTGATGCCCCAATATAAGCGAATAGACTGACAAACCCTGTTAAAGCCCCAGCGGCATTTTTATGTGAAATAAAAATCAGCATAACTAATAAAAATGAACGACTCAGTGTTATATCAGCTGTTTAGATGAAATAACATGAACCCCTTTAGAGGGAGCCACAGCGGCCTCAAATAATGCTTTCGCAATATTTGTTGCGGGGCTAACTTGGCAACTAGCTGGCAGTATAGGTGATAGAAAAGAAATAATACGGATCACAACGACTTCACCCAAGCGCGCTGTTTGGCGGTCACCACTAATCACATTCGGCCGAACCAAAGTTAAAGAATCAAAACCCAGTGACATTAAATCTTGTTCGAGCTGCCCTTTTACTCGGCTATAAAAAAAAGGTGACTTCGCATTTGACCCCAAAGCAGAAGTCAACACAAATGTCGGGCAGTGCCATTTTTTGGCCAGCTCTGCACAAGTTAAAGGATAAGTGTAGTCTACTTGACGAAATGCCGCTTTCGACCCTGCTGCTTTGAGAGTTGAACCCAGTGCACAAATCACCGCATCGACTTCCCATAATGCAGCCTCATCAGGCAGATGATTAAAATCTACAATAGGTGCTTGTAATTTCTCATGTTCTGCTAATGCATGTCGTGTTGGTGCTATCACCTGAGTCACACGAGAGTCTGCAAGAGCCAAGGATAAAACATGACTTCCCACAAGCCCTGTCGCGCCTAACAGTAATATTTTCATTTTATTCACCCATGCAATGAATGGAGAAATTCAATTATAGCCTTGTCAGTGGGCTTCCACTAGATTCATGCTGTTTTTTCGTACTAACTTAGTTGTTTGTGGCTCTTTTGTTGTTTGATTGTGAAAATTGCTTGATATTAGCAATCATTCTAAAGATAATCATTATCAATATCATTTCGATTATCAACAAACTTAGTATGGTAAATAATATGACAGCCCCAGTTGCAGAAAATACCGTCGAAACGGCAAAACAAACCGTTAAAACTGACGTGATAGAAAGCCAACAATTATTGGGCCCTGCCGGTAAGGTCTCAATTCAACATAATGGCGAACTTTATCAATTGAGACAAACGCGTACAGGTAAGTTGATCTTAACTAAGTAAAACCGAACCCAAAGTAAGTCGCACCAAAACTTAATTCGCAAGCCACCTAGGTCAATTATCCAGGCAGCCAGCTTAATCTAAACATAGGAAAAGGTTTCTTATGGAGTTTAAACTGACGTCTGTATTCCACATTTGTACCGCTAAATATCGAATTAGCAAGGATAGTCACTCGATACTTTACTATCGCACAGCGGTCGCTTTCATGTGCAAAATCCCAAATAGCCCTGCTGAACACAAACCAGTAGTCTGCTATTACCTCAGCTTTATACTTTCATTATGTGTTCACTCCTCTTGCTATGTTCAGACACTGCTTACATGCAATTTTTCCTGTGTCATACCGAATTCAGGTCCTCCAGACCAATGCATCGTCATCAATTAATGCGAATTCACTCTGCTTAATACAGATAAAAACTATATGGAGTATCACAATTATGTCCCCTGTTTTGCGAATGTCAGTCCTGACCAGTGCCATTTTAGGCGTGATAGCAAGTGCTCAAGCACAAACAACAGAGCCAACACCAAAAAAAAATCATCATGATGTGATGACCGTCTATGCCACAGGTAGCGAACGTGACAGCTTCGAAACTCCGATGATGGTTACCGTGATTAAAAACGATTCACCTGAAACAAAAACGGCCAGCACGGTCAATGATATTTTACGCAAAGTCCCTGGAATTGGCGTCACCGGTACCAGCCGAGCGAATGGGCAAGATATTTATATGCGCGGGTTTGATCGACGCGGCATTTTGACTTTAGTTGATGGTATTCGCCAAGGCACAGATACAGGCCATGTTAATGGCACGTTTATCGACCCGGCTCTGATTAAGCAAGTTGAAATCATCCGTGGCCCTTCAGCCTTGCTTTATGGCAGTGGTGCTATGGGCGGTGTGATTGCTTGGGAAACGGTTGATGCCAAAGATTTGTTGCGTGAAGGCCAAGACCACGGTTTCCGTGTCTTTACCGAAGCCGCTACAGGCGATCATAGCTTCGGTTTCGGTGGTACCGCATTTGGCCGTAGTGATGACCTTGATGGGCTATTCAGTTTTGTGACTAAAGAAACCGGTAATGTCCGCATGAGTAATGGCGATGACATGAAAAACAAAGAAACCATCGGTAACCTGCTCGCGAAAGGTACTTGGCAAATTGATGATGCACAAAAGCTTTCTGGCCAAGTGTGTTATTATAATAACGATGCCAATGAGCCGAAAAATCCGCAAGAAATTAATGCGGGGAGTGACAATCTAAAAGTTAACCGCACCACCCGCCAACGTGATGCGCAGATGACTTATCAAATCAAACCGGGCTCACAGGAATGGTTAAATTTTAAAGTCACGCCTTATTACTCCGATGTTAATATCACAGCAAAAGGCCAAGGAACCCCCTATGAAGGCCGTACACAAAAAACTTATGGCATAAAAGCAGATAACCGCTCTAACTTTTATAACTTGCCATTAGCGTCACATAACCTGACTTACGGCAGTGAAGCTTATAAGCAAAAACAAACCCCTTATGCAAATACCACCCAATTCCCCGATGCGGACATCACCTTTGCATCTGGATTTTTACAAGATGAAATTAGCCTAAAAGATTTGCCTGTTTCCTTTATTGTCGGTACGCGCTATGACCACTATAAAGCCACATCCGATGGCAATGAAGATGTGAAAAAAGGCAAATGGTCATCTAAAGGGGCCGTTAGCATCACACCAACAGAGTGGTCGATGCTATTTGCGTCATATTCAGAAGCCTTCCGAGCCCCTTCTATGATGGAAATGTATAACGACGAGGTCCACTTCCAAATGGGGCCAATCGTTAATCGATGGAAACCAAACCCTAATCTGAAACCTGAATCAACCCGTACGGCAGAATATGGTTTTGGTCTGCGTTTCGATGACTTATTGATGGAAAGGGATAACCTGCAATTTAAAGCCAGCTATTTTGATACCAAAGCGAAAGATTACATCAACACATATGTGAATGTTGATAGATATGTTCTGCAAAATAACTACACCACATCAATCAATACTAAACGTGCAAAAATTTGGGGATGGGATGCCTCGATGGATTATAAAACCGACTATTTCAATTGGAGTTTGGCTTATAACCATACTGAAGGAAAAGATGAATCTAATGGAAAATCAATAACATCAATTAAACCTGATTCTGTCACCAGTAATTTGGCTGTGCCTATCGCAGACAGCGGTTTTTCAGTGGGCTGGTTAGGCGAGTTTACGCGCCATACCGACTTCAATAAAGCCTCTAAAGCTGAACAACAAGCCGGCTATGCCATACATGACTTCTATGTGAGTTACCAAGGTGAAGGACAACTCAAAGGGTTAGAAACCAGTGTCGTGTTAGGCAATGCTTTTGATAAAGAATACTACTCATCACAAGGCATTCCTCAAGATGGACGTAATGCCAAGCTGCTTGTCAGCTTCCAATGGTAATTCACACAATATTAAGGAGATAAACGTGAATTCAGCACTTTACGAGCGTTACCAACAAGCAAAAACAGAGAACAAAGCCAAATACGCTCGCGATCTCGCCGCCTATTTAAATGTATCTGAATCTCAGCTCCTGCATAGTCGTGTTGGTCACGACAAAGCTGTTCGTTTAAACGTCGATGCCCCCACTTTGTTGACAGAATTAGCCACTGTTGGAAAAGTGAAAGCGATTACACGCAACGAATATGTGGTTCATGAGCAAGTTGGTCGCTATGACAATGCGACATTTAGCCCACATGGCGGCTTAATTTTAAACCCTCGAGCCCTTGATTTACGAATGTTTTTCAGCCATTGGGACGCTATCTTTGCTTTGACAGAAGATAGCAAACACGGTGAGCGCCATAGTATCCAATTCTTTGATAAACAAGGTGATGCGCTACATAAAGTTTACACCACCGATGAAACGGATATGGCGGCATGGCAAGCACTGATTGAAAAATATGCTACCCAAGATAACCCGGAACTCATCCATGAAGCAGCAGCGCCATTTACCAGCCAGCCCGTTAGTGAAGAGCTAAAACAACAACTAGAACAAGAATGGCGCAACATGACAGACGTTCACCAATTTTTTGTTCTCCTGAAGAAAAATAACCTCAGCCGCCAGCAAGTTTTCGCCGCAGTCAGTGATGATTTGGCTTGGAAAGTGCCTAATGATTCCTTCAATCAGCTGATTAACACTGCGTTCAAAGATCAAAACGAAATTATGATTTTTGTGGGCAACCGCGGATGTGTGCAAATTTTCACTGGTGAAATCAAAAAAATCATGCCATACCAAAGTGAAGGTTCAGACTTAAAGTGGCTAAATATTTTCAATCCTGATTTCACCTTGCACATGATTGAAAATGGTATCGCCGAATGCTGGGTTACACGTAAGCCAACGCAAGATGGCCATGTGACAAGCCTTGAAGTCTTCGATAACCAAGGAAATCAAATCGCACAAATGTATGGGCAGCGTACGGAAGGGACTCCAGAGCAAGAGCAATGGCGCCAACAAGTCACCGCATTACCCCGTATTTAAACCTAGGTAACTTATTATGAAACAATGGCTTCTAATCTTATCAACGCTGTTTATCTCTGTTAGTTCTTATGCAGCAGAACGTATCGTCACCTTAGGTGGTGATGTGACTGAAATTGTGTATGCACTCGGAGCACAAGAACAGCTCGTTGCCCGTGACAGCACCAGTCTTCATCCTGAGCAAGCGACCAAGCTCCCTGACGTGGGCTATATGCGTATGCTTAATGCGGAAGGCGTGTTGTCAATGCGTCCGACTTTAGTACTTGCGAGTGAGTTAGCTAAACCCTCAATGGCTCTCTCGCAAATCGAAAAAAGTGGCGTAAAAATTATTAAGGTGACAGGGAAACCCAGTTTAGAAGCCATTCCAGAAAAAATTACCACTATCGCTAATGTGGTTGGTAAAACAGAGCAAGGAAAACAATTGGTTAATCAATTTAACCAACAACTTAGCCAAATAAATACGGCACCTATCGATAAAAAAGTCCTGTTCATTATGAGCCATGGCGGCGTTCTACCATTAGCCGCAGGAAAGCACACTGCAGCAGATAGCGTGATTAACGCAGTCGGTGCAAAAAATGCCATGAGCAGCTTCGACAGTTACCGTCCTTTATCCCAAGAGGGTTTGCTATCAAGCCAGCCTGATTTAATCATTTTTACTCAGGAAGGGGTTAAATCATTAGGCGGAATAGAAAAAGTGTGGAACTTACAAGGAATGTCAATGACCCCCGCAGGAAAAAATAAAGCGCTTTTGGTTGTTGATGATGTCGGTATGCTCACCTTCAGTTTAGGTACGCCTAAAGTCATGCAA
Organism: Providencia sp. PROV223; assembly: GCF_028479245.1. Taxonomy (NCBI): domain Bacteria; kingdom Pseudomonadati; phylum Pseudomonadota; class Gammaproteobacteria; order Enterobacterales; family Morganellaceae; genus Providencia; species Providencia sp. PROV223. The sequence goes on along the minus strand of NZ_JAMPNG010000017.1, from coordinate 24,411 downwards.
CAACTACGTGAGGCATTAGAAAAATCCCAATGAGTCGCTTTAAAAACCCATTTTTGGTGATTATCGTTTTATTGTTAGCACTTGGTGGTTTAGTTCTCATCGCGTCGAATGCAGGCGCAATGAACTTTTCATTAAAAGCACTGTGGCAGGCTTCTGCCACAGACTCGGATTGGCAGATATGGCTGAATATTCGCCTTCCTCGAGTGTTAATTGCCATCTTAGTTGGCCTTGCCTTGGCAGTATCTGGTGCCATTATGCAAGGGTTATTTCGTAATCCACTTGCCGACCCTAGCTTACTCGGTATCAGTAGTGGTGCAGCTTTATCCGTTGCTGCATTTATCGTTTTCTCTGTTTCATTACCGACTGTGATGCAAGGTTATGGCCATGTTGCCGCTGCTTTTATTGGTAGCCTAACCGTTTCTTTTATTATTTTTAGCTTAAATCGTTCATCAAATGGCAACCTCGCAAAATTACTTCTCGCGGGCATCGCAATCAATGCACTGTGCATGTCATTCATCGGTGTTCTTAGTTATATCAGCAATGATCAACAGCTAAGAACATTTAGTTTATGGATGATGGGCACACTCGGTAATGTTGACTGGACGTCACTGGCCATTGCCGCTTCAGTTATTCTTCCTATTTGTGTTATCTGCCTAATGCAGGGAAATAAGCTCAATATTCTGCAATTAGGGGATGAAGATGCACATTACCTTGGGCTTAATGTTGAACGAACCAAATTTATTTTATTATTCCTCAGTGCCATGTTAGTCGGTTGTGCTGTTGCGATGAGCGGGGTTATTGGTTTTGTGGGTCTCGTCGTTCCGCACCTTATTCGTATGACACTCGGCCCAGATCATCGTTGGCTAATCCCTGGGTCCGCTATCGTAGGGGCGGGGTTATTACTGATTGCTGATACTGTAGCGAGAACTGCGGTTGCGCCTGCTGAAATTCCTGTTGGCTTGCTGACAGGCTTGATTGGTGGCCCTTACTTCTTATGGCTAATTTTACGGCAGCCTGCAGGGAGGATCTAAATATGCAAACCAAACCGTTCTTGTTAGAAGCACAAAATTTATCTTATAAAATCAGTGAAAAGACACTGATAGATAATGTGAGTTTATCCATTGATCAAGGGGAATTTGTCGCGATCATTGGGCCAAATGGCGCAGGGAAATCCAGCCTATTAAAATTACTAACTGGCTATAACACCCCAACTCATGGTACGTGCTTTATTGAAGGCCGAGCGATGAGTGACTGGGATCATAACGAATTAGCTCAAAAACGTGCCGTCATGAAGCAACATAGCCACTTACAATTTGCTTTTACTGTTGAAGATGTTGTTGCTATGGGGAGAACCCCCTACGGTTCTGAATATAAAAATACCGCCATTGATGAGGCGTTAACACAGACCAGTTGCCAATCACTACGGCAACGGGATTACCGCCAACTTTCAGGGGGGGAGCAACAACGCGTTCAATTAGCGCGAGTATTAGCACAATTATGGCAACCGACAGCTCAACCCGCTTGTTTGTTTCTTGATGAACCCACTTCAGCACTTGATTTATATCACCAACAGCATAGCTTGAGGTTACTTCATCAACTGACGCGTCAACGACCATTAGGTGTTTGCTGTGTATTGCATGACCTTAACTTAACCGCTCTGTATGCAGATAAAGTGTTATTAATTCATGATGGAAAGCTTGTTGCTCAAGGTTCCCCTATTGAAGTTTTAACAACTGAAAATTTAACTCAATGGTATCAAGCTGACCTAGGAGTTACTCAACACCCAGAAAATAACACACCTCACGTTTATTTACGCCACTAACTAAGATCTAAAAAGTACTTTATTCAACTCACTTTAAGGGTAAAGTACTTTAATATTCTTATCTTAATAAAGAATTATTAAATCATACCGATTTTAATATGTTATCAATAACTTTTAATAGTGTTAGTTTTTACATCAATAGTATTTACTCTCTTGATGCACTTCAGTTAATAAAATAGTTATTAGCCCAAAAAAGTGTAAAATCTATATAATCCGTTAATAAACCCGTAAATTTCAAAAATAAATCTCAAGTAATTTCACTTAGAATACCTAAGCATCGCGCAGGTATTTCAAAGGGTTTACATGGAAAACAATATTATTGAAACATTAATTGAGTTAACGCATCGTGGAAATGATGATGTTAAAATTGCAGCTATTTCTGCCTTAGGAGATTATAAAGTAACCGTTGAACAACAAAATGCAATCAACCGCTTACTTGAACTCTGTAAAGACCCAAATAAAGATGTCGCAGTGTCTGCAATAAAAGCGCTAAGTAAACTCTCCGACCATTTTTAATATACAAACAATATCTTTTTATCAATACGCTTCTTGAAATTAAAACTTATTAATTAAACTTATTTAACTTTCTCGATCTCTCTAGTCACTAAATATGAATAGGTAATAATATCTACTACCTATTCATACGCTAGCTCAGCCACACTACACTCAAATTAGTTGTGTTTTTTGATATCAATAAACACCTCCTTCTAGTAGCATTTTAAACATTGAAATTAACCTATTAATAAATAAATGAGTTTTAATTCATTTATTAATACCTATTAGCAGGATAATAAATGGATAACAAAGTCATAAATACATTACTTGATTTAACAAAAAGAAAAAATGATGATGTAAAAATAGCCGCTATATCCGCTTTAGGTGACTGTAAGATACGACTGAAACAACATATTACGATTAACCGCCTACTTGAATTATGTAATGACCCAAATAAAGATGTCGCAATCAGCGCGATTAAAGCAATCAGCAAGCTCTCCAATGAGGTGGTCGAATGGTGACTTGAGCATTATTACGATAAAATAATGGAAATAGTAAAGTGAAACCCATTAGCGGTCTCACTTTATTATGATATTTAATTATTATCGCTTAAATATCGTGCATGAAATGCAATATGTTCACCAATGAAACTACTAATAAAGTAGTAACTGTGATCATAGCCATCACGTAGATTCAAACAATATTCAAATTGTTTTTTATCACAAATATCCGCAAATAACTCCGGTTTCAGTTGCTCTTGGTAAAAAGGATCCGCAGTACCGACATCCACTAAAATAGGTGGAATAGCCTCAGCCTTTTCGAGCAATTCAACGGTGTCATATTGAGACCAACTAACCGTATCTTCCCCCAAATAAGCCATAAACGCTTTTTGCCCCCAAGGAACCTGAGTTGGAGCAACAATCGGAGAAAATGCAGATAAACTACAATATCGACCTGTATTACGTAGGCCAATCATTAAAGCCCCGTGCCCACCCATAGAATGGCCAAAAATAGCGCGTTTTTCAGATACAGGTAAATGTGTTTCAACTAAATCAGGTAGCTCAGACACAATATAATCATACATTTTGTAATGATTACGCCACGGAGCTTGCTGCGCATTCACATAAAAACCTGCACCTTGCCCTAAATCATAGGCCTCGTCATCAGCGACTTCAGTACCGCGAGGGCTGGTATCCGGTGCAATAAGAATTACGCCATATTTTGCCGCAAATTGTTGGGCTCCCGCCTTAGTGATAAAATTTTGCTCATTACAGGTTAACCCTGATAACCAATAAATCACTGGGCAGGCGACTGTTTTCGCTTGTGGCGGTAGATAGGCTGCGAACTTCATTTCACAGCCTAGCACAGTGGATTGATGTTGATAAACATCCTGCCAGCCCCCAAAACACGCATGGCGTTCAATTCTCTCCATCAAAGACTCCTTAATCATAGTGAATAACGGTGCGGATTGATTTACCTTCATGCATTAAATCAAATGCGTCATTAATACTGTCTAATGGCAATGTGTGCGTCACAAAGGGAGACAGTTCAATATCCCCCTTCATGGCATCTTCAACCATTTTTGGCAATTGGCTACGGCCTTTCACACCACCAAATGCCGTACCGCGCCATGAACGCCCTGTCACTAATTGGAATGGACGAGTTGAAATCTCTTGCCCTGCTCCTGCGACACCAATGATAATCGATTGGCCCCATCCGCGATGTGCACTTTCAAGTGCGGCACGCATGACATTCACATTACCAATACATTCAAAGGTATGGTCAACACCCCACTGGGTTTTCTCAATCAGAACCTGTTGAATCGGCTTGTCAAAATCATTAGGGTTCAAACACTCTGTCGCACCAAATTGACGTGCTAATTCAAACTTAGAGGGGTTAGTATCGATAGCAATAATGCGGCCAGCCTTTGCTTGCCTTGCCCCTTGAATAACTGCCAGACCAATACCACCGAGCCCAAAAACAGCAACTGAGTCACCTTCTTGCACTTTAGCTGTATTATGTACCGCGCCAATACCGGTTGTCACACCACAACCTAATAAACAAACTTCTTCATGGTTAGCTTGAGGGTTAATTTTTGCCAAAGAGACTTCGGCAACAACGGTATATTCACTGAATGTTGAACAGCCCATGTAATGATAAACTGGCTGGCCATTATAAGAAAAACGTGTTGTTCCATCTGGCATCACACCTTTACCTTGTGTTTCTCTGACAGAGACGCATAAGTTTGTTTTACCTGATTCGCAAAAAACACATTTCCCACATTCTGCCGTATAAAGTGGAATGACATGGTCACCCACACTAACACTGGTAACACCTTCACCGACTTCGACAACAACACCTGCGCCTTCATGCCCTAATACCACAGGAAACAAACCTTCTGGGTCATCTCCTGACAATGTAAAAGCATCAGTATGACAAACACCTGTATGGCTAATTTTAACTAATACTTCCCCAGCTTTTGGTGGCATGACATCAATTTCGACAATTTTTAATGGCTCACCTGGGCCAAATGCGACTGCTGCACGTGATTTCATCGTTATTCCTTCTTTATTTACCGCAAATAGGTACGAATTAATGAGATAGCATCGTCTACTGAGTCTTTTTGCAACTGTGTTGTCGCAGACTCTTGAAGCCCTTCTCGTAAATGACTTTCTAATACCCCTGCCATCAAACCATTAACTGCACCGCGAATAGCAGCAATTTGTTGTAAAATGGCAGCACATTCAACTTCATCCTCCAAGGCCGACTCCAAGGCAAACAATTGCCCTTTCAGCTTTCTAACCCGAGTAAGGACTGCTTTTTTTTCCTTTGGGGAATGTGGCATATTTAAGCCTCTTTAATATACATAGGGGGAGTATAGTATCTATAGGCTTATCTGTACAGAATTGCTTATTTTTATGGCCCAAAATACAAAATAATATTAGGTATAAAGGTTAAACAGTAAAACGTGAATATCACGTTCTACTGTCTTCAATAAGAAATAGATTAACGCTACAACAAGTTAAAGTATTTATCTGGCTGATACTGAGGGGGAAGTGGTTGAATATCTAACATATCCAATGCATTACGTTCAATACTATTACAAATAGCATTAAGCGGTAAATCATTTGCAGCAATCCCAAAAGGATCTTCGAGTTCTTCTGCTAATGCATCCCACGCTAGGAAGGTATAAGAAATAAAAACAGAAACAAATGGCGTCATAAAATGTAGGTCTACGACTAATGCAAAAGGAAGTAACGAACAAAATAGATAGACTGTTCGCTGTAAAATTAACGTATACGCAAACGGGATCGGCGTATTCGAAATACGTTCACAGCCGCCAAGTACGTCCGATAATGCATTAATATCTTTATTAATGGCTTGAAAGAGTACATCGCTGATGACTTTTTTATCACGTAATTCCCCCACCTTTAGGCCAATCTGCAACAATATTCGGCTAGTGGGAAACGGACTTCGGATAACCTCATCAAAAATATTTCGAGGTAATAACCGGTACAAGTCAATGATTGGACTGGTTTTTCTTAGTTCGTGTTTAAGGCTCCAACCAAAAGCAATCAACAGATTCGCAAACTCCTTTTGAGCTAATTGGTCATTAGGTAATAACCCTTTAATATTCCTTAAAATATTTCTTTGATTAATTAATAACGAAGCCCAAAGCGTTCGCGCCTCAATCAAACGGCTGTAACAGGCATTATTACGAAAACCGAGGAAGATTGCGATAGCAATCCCCAGTAAGCTAAAAGGGGCAATTGTTAAGTGTATACCTAATCGTTCGTACCATTGAAAACTGAGTACTGCTACGATAGATATCATTATATTTAGAGAAAGCCGAAATGTTATTTTTGACAGTACAGAACCATGCCAGTCGAATAACCGAAAAAACCAGTGCTGATGAGGACGAATAACCATAAGAAGACATATTGAATTAAGAAAACGACATTAACTTATTATTTCATTGATTAATTCAATGCGCTATAGCCAAACAACAATTAAAGTGAATATCACAATAATGATGACAAGTAGCAATAGCGCTAAATTCATCCAACACGGTTTTCGTTTATAAATAATATTTGATTTTAATATTAATTATTAAGCTAGTTTTTTGCGGCTTTTAAACGCTCAATTTCATCTTGTAACGCTTCTATCTGCTGCTCTAAATGATCCGTTTCAGTAAAACTATATCGATGATTTAATTTAGTTGGGCCTGTGGCTCCGGAATAATGGTCGTAGCAGTTATTTTGTACATTTGAAATAGCACGCTCTAACCCCATGACTCTATTTCGATTACCGTGCATTTTGGCATATTTTAGCTGTTTTTCTAATTGATAGATTTTTTTATCACAACCATAATATTTATAGCCTGCTTGAGCGGATACTGGAATAATCAGTGTTGATAAAATTATTAACAGTATTTTTTTCATGTCACATTCCTAATTCAAAAAATAATTTACCTGTGGCTATTTCATCATTTTGGCACATTATTAATATAGGTAAGCTCCTAATTTAGCTTAGGTTAAACAAATATAACGAGTAATTAAAATAAATCCACCTAAAATGATAACAATCATTTATTATTAATGATAAGTATTAAGTTAAAATGTTTTTTTTACATGATTTATTACAGACAGACACATTTTTCCCTGATACTTTAATATTAAAGGATTATTCTACAAGGATGTAGCTAGTTTCCGTACCTCAGTAGGTAAACAATACGTATTATTACTAAATGCTTCATAAAACAACATATCAATTTAATTAATCCATATCTCATATTTAATCGTTTATTCTCTGTTAATATTAATATTAGTTTCTATCTATTCTCCTCAAAAATGCTCACTTAAATTGTTGAAACTGATTATTCTCGATGATATCTGATTCAGAATAAACCGAAACTCCTACCACCTTTCATATTTGTTTACGACGGTTTACTGAGTAAAGATATACTCTTTGAATATAATAAAGATAACCTCAAATGAGAATCGCATGCATCACATCGAATTCGAACTCAAGTTCGCCAATGCTAACGAACAACAATTTCATACCGCATTAAAACAAGTAAGTCAGGAATATCTGCAAACTAAGCACGATCACGTGTATGCCAGCCTAGCTGACCTTGCTGCAATTGGCGTCTTGTTTATTGTTGCTATTCTGAGTTATCTTCCAATTCTCATTACAATATCTACCACAGTTTACATATTGTCCTATTTTGTATTTGTCTTACTCATCATGCTATTAAATGTGATTGGCCAACATGACGCCTGCCATAATACCTTATTTAAATCCGGCTGGAAAAATCGGTTATTTGGGCGTTTAGTTACATTACCCTTAGGATTAGAACCGGAATTTTGGCGCACACGCCACGTTCATTATCACCACCATTATGCCAATATCGAACATTATGATTTAGACACTGAAGAAAATGGCATATTCCGCCAAACACCCTTTCAGCGTTGGCGACCTTTTATGAAATATCAACATATTTATTGGCCTTTCGTCGCATCATTGTCACTCACATGGATAGCTCTGGTGTTTGATTGGTCTGATCGAACGGGGAAAACACGCTTAAAAACACAGAAAGTTTTAGAAGGTAAACTAGGTTGGGGGTTATTTTTAGGTAGCAAGATAGGACACTTAATATTGATGCTTGGTATCCCAGTAATAGTGGCTCACCATCATGGGACCAGCTTAACTGCAATATTTATCACATACTTGTTGAGCCAAATGGTTGCTTCCATTTTTGTAATTTATTTATTATTAGGAACACATTGGGCAGAGACACAGTTTTTTACTGCACCTGAAGATAAACAAATCACGCATGGCTGGTACCACCATAATTTTGTCACGGCTTGTGACTGGCTACCAACCCCCCATTTTTTATGGCGCTTAACTGGGGGATTAAATTACCACCTTACACATCATCTTTTCCCTCATTGGCACCATCGCCATTACCCTGCTCTAGCACTCATCTTAGCCAAATTGGCCCAACAGTACGATATGCCATACCGTTGTATTGATTACAAACAACTCGTTGCAGCTCAAATACGATTTTTAAAACAAATGGGACAACCGCCACTGCAATAACAATTTTAGTAATTTAAAAAATAACAACTTTCTAAAATGCCATCTCTAAATCCATTTGTTTAGAGGTCATTATCTAAATAAACCCTTAAGGTCTATCTTTCTTGCCTATGTTACACTTTAAATAGGCAATACCCTTATTATTAATGACGAATAATTAAAACGATTGATTTAATTATTGATATAAAAGCATACAGATACCCGGCTATTATTAACAAAATGACCTTTATTTATCTTTTGTTTACTATTTATTTATTAAGAAATTATTAAATTGACCGTTACATTTATTGATGTTTTATTTAAGTTATAAAAAATATAATCAAATAAAAATTAGATTTCATTTACACACTACAATTTTAGAATGGTTGGCGCTCGCATGAAAAAAGCAGAGTATTTTATAAAAAAATTACGTACACTCATTATGAGTGACAAAACATATCTCACTAATAAATTTACTAAAAAACTCAATTACCGCCCTGACTTTAAAGCCCCAAAAAGCTTTAATGAGAAAGTGAATTTTAGAATGTTGCAAGATAAAAACCCATTATATTCACAATTTGCAGATAAACTTACGGTAAGGGAATATATCTCACGTACAATAGGAAATGAATATTTAGTTCCTATCATTGATACTTATAAAAATGTCGATGGAATTGATATAAGCAAACTGCCAGAGCGTTTTGTTTTAAAATGTAATCACGACAGTGGCAGTAGTATTATTTGTCGAAACAAAGCACAATTTAATTGGCTAAAAGCTAAAAACAAATTGGATTTTCATTTAACTAAAAATCTTTACTATATTACTCGAGAGCGTCATTATAAAACTATTCCCGCACAAATTATGTGTGAAGAATATATTGATTTATTCGCTAATAAAAACCGGAAGTTAGTACCAGAAACATGCCGGGTTCATTGTTTTTCCGGTAAGCCTGTCTATGCAGAAATTGACTATACCGACGAATTTGGTAATGAATTTATTAATATTTATGATATCAACTGGCAGTTACAACCCGTGACTTTTGGTTATCCAAACATGCTAGAACCCGTATCTGAACCACCATTATTCAAAGAGATGTTACGGTTAGCAGAAATACTCGTCACTCCTTTTGATTATTGCCGAGCTGATTTTTTGATGTCTGATGAAAATACGTTGTATTTCAGCGAACTCACTTTCGCTCCAAATGCAGGTAGAACAGAAATATCACCGCTGTCATGGGATTTCAAATTAGGGGAGCTTTGGGAACAACGTATTGTACGTAACACTAGGCATTCCCCCATTGAAGCACAACTGGCACCTTCAACCGTGAATAAAAAGAAATAATTAGAATACAAAAAAGGCTCTGAGATAATTTACAGAGCCTTTTATTTATTGGTTTTATTTATTGATAAAATTAATTTGCTAACACACTGGCTTTGCGACGTAAGCTGGCAATTAACATATAAATTGCAGTTACTAACAGCACAATAAAGAAAAAATTCACTAAACCATTATGTTGGCCTAAAAATGTCCCAGCGGCGATAGGCCCCATCGCTGAACCGATACTGTAACTAAATAGCATCACCTGAGTTGCTGCCACAATGTAGGAGGAATCTAGGCTATCACACGCCAATGTTATCGCTACCGGGTATAAGGCAAAAGTTGACATACCAAGTAACGCTAAAGCAACGATCATCACCAAATAATCACTCGAAATATAAATAACACCCATCGCAAAAACACCTAATAATGAAACCATTGCAAGCAACAAGGTTTTACTCATTAAGATAGATAATTTACTAACAACTGGCTGTATTAACATCCCACCAAGAATAATTGAAGCCATCAACACACCGACTTGGTCAGTGGTGAATTGGTCTTTTTTCAATGATAACGGCATTAGCCCATAAATAGTTCCCATAGTAATACCAGAAACCATACAGCCAATAATTGCAGGTTTACTTAAACGAGCAATTTTTTTCAATGAGAGTTTCTGATGAGAACCACTTTCTGGCTGACCTTGGCGCACTAATAACGGTGGCATTACCGCTAATAATAATAACCCTAATACCACCATAAATGGATAAGCACCATGGGTTCCAATAACACCAATAGCAAGCTGGCCAAGTGTTGTTCCGCCATACAATGACGTCATATAAAAACTTAAACGTTTAGCACGCTCTTTCGGATTATCGCCAATCAATAACCAAGACTCGACAACCACAAAAATACCCGCCACCGCAACCCCTGCAATTAAGCGGTTCGGCAACCAAGCTTCAATGGTTGGCGTCCATGGCAGTACGATAACTGTCGCGGCAAGCATCAATAAAAAACCAATAAACGCAAGACGATGGCCTATTTTGGCAATAATAGGTTCAATTAACATTGAGCCAATTAATAAACCAATATAATACGCGCTCGCTAACCAGCCGGCATATTGCGTATCAATACCAAAGCTTCCCATCGATAATGGGATTAAGCTCATTAAATAACCCGATGCAATAGCAAAAATCGTTAACCCTGCAACAGGAACGAATGCATTGTCGCGTTTGCGCATGATAGTAGTGGACTGATTCACGCCCCACTCTCCAACTAACAAAATAAATAATATGCGCTGCAACTACATCGTAGAATACGACAACATTGTGTTCCCAAAAAAGAACACATTTCGGCGATTAGTGCAGTAGTAAAAAAACAAAGATAAGACTAATTTGAGCGCAATATAGAACGTTCAATCACGAAGTTAAAATGAGAAAATCTAATGGTGACTAACAAAATAATTTATGTGAGAAAAATCACGTTTTTTTTGTAGGTAAACCCTGTTCAAAAACGGCAAGAAAAAGAAACCAATTACTTAAATAACAGTTAGTTATAAAAACAACATGCAAAACCACCTCTGTTACTTTTAGATACAACTTAAACTAAATATAAGGAGCCTAAAAAGTGCTTAATCACAAAAAAAATTATTTATTGTTTTCTCCTGCTGCATAAGCTGATTGATAAAGCAAATTTGCCTTGCTCAATTTACTAAAACAATTTATTTCACTTTTTTGTTTGTTATTCCCTTATTTTTTCTTTTTATTTAAAAATTAATAGAGATTCATTAAAATTTAGTGAAAACACTATAAATCGAATTAGAGGAATGCATAAAAATACTAATTCTTACTCTTCCTTAGTGCAATACGAGAATTCGGTCTGGAGGAATGGGAGGAAAGTCGGCGCCATAACGTAGTCCTACTAATTCCTAAATACGCGCCCACCGCTTTACGATCCCCATTAAATCTTGCCATTACGTCTTCTAATGGTTCATGTGATTTATCTTTTATTACGACGTCCTTGTGTTCGCTACCCTGCCTTTCTGGAGATAAACTTATTAACATTTGTGTTGTGATCGCTTTTTCTGGGTAAGCACTGCAATACAGCGCGACTCGCTCCATTAAGTTTCTGAGTTCTCGAACATTGCCGGGCCATGAATACTCAAGAAAAAATTCTTTACATACAATTAGTTGCTGTACACGAAAGGAAGGTAAAGGCAATCTTAATCCTGCAAAGGCTAATTTAAGCAGCCGCTCCGCTAATACAAAAATATCATCGCCACGTTCATTGAGCGCTGGTACTCGCATTCTTAGTACCCCGAGCCGATAAAATAGATCAGCTCGAAAGCGCCCTTCTTTTACCCAACCGTCTAAATCACAGTGGGTTGCACAAATGACCCGAACATTGACTTGTAACGGTTTATACCCACCAACTCGCACTACCGAACGCTCTTCGAGCACTCGTAATAACTTTGTTTGTAATGCAATAGGCATTTCACCAATTTCATCTAAAAACAGTGTTCCCCCATTCGCCAGTTCAAATAAGCCTGCTCGGCCACCGCGGCGAGACCCCGTAAAGGCGCCTTCTTCATAGCCAAATAATTCGGCTTCTAATAATGTTTCAGGTATTGCTCCGCAGTTTACGGCCACAAAAGGCATTTGTTGTTTACTTCGCTTATGTTGATTAAATAAGGTATATTCGTGATGAATGGCTTGTGCCACCATCTCTTTCCCTGTTCCACTCGCACCTTGAACCAATACCGTTGCATCAGAGCGTGCATATAACATAATGGTTTGCCTAACACGCTCCATCTGTAATGACGAACCAATCAGATCATTAATGGTATAACGAACTTTTGCAGGATTAGGGGGGAGATATTTGTCTTGCGAATGGTTTTCACGCCTCGACATCAGGCTTAATTCGATAGCATCTGAAAATGCTTGCCGTATGGTTTGTGTGGAATAAACAAAAACCCCTGTCATCCCCATTTCATCTGCTAAGTCCATGATTAACCCAGCGCCCACCACAACGGAGATCCCCAAAGCTTTCAGTGCTTTAAGCTGAGCTCTCGCATCCTCTGCGGTAACATAGCTACGCTGTTCAATTTGCAAACCAAAACGCTGCTGAAATTCATCTAATGACGAAAGCGGTTTTTTATAATTAATAATCCCAATTTTATCGCTAATCTCCCGGGCTTTGGTTAATGCCTGCATAACATCGAACCCACTGATTTTTACGTTAATAATGGGAACTGAAACATGACTTTTTAAATAAGCACCATTTGAACCCGCACTAATAATGGCGTCACAATGCCCTTCCTGTAATCGTTGACGAACGGCCTCTACCGCCTGTTCAAAACCAAGATTAAGTGGTGTGATTTCCGCTTGTTCACTAAATTCTGGGCTGATATCTCGAAACAGTGTAAATAACCGGGACACTGAAACCGTCCAAATAATCGGTTTATCCATCATCGCCATACCTTCTCATCGTGTTTCATTTCCGTTTCACTTAACAATATATTGTTTCATTGAAACATTCCAACTGATTATTTTAACTTTGTTTTTTCTATCACAAACCAGAAAAATCAATATCCAATTGATTTTTAATACATTTATATTCCCACACCTCTTAATTCAAGGTTGGCACGCCAATTGCTATATGACTATTGTTACCCTAATCTCATTACAACTGATTAACATTTTATGAGGCCGCTATGTCATCATTTAGTGCAGGACACAAATTTCGCGAGGCTATCAAGCAAGAGTCGCCATTGCAGCTTGTTGGAACGATCAATGCCAACCACGCACTCCTTGCAAAACAAGCTGGCTATAAAGCTATTTATTTATCTGGGGGTGGCGTAGCCGCAGGATCATTAGGTATGCCTGACTTAGGTATTTCAACGTTAGATGATGTTTTAATTGATATTCGACGCATTACCGACGTCTGTGACTTACCACTAATGGTTGACGCCGATATTGGCTTTGGCCCTTCCGCTTTTAACGTTGCCCGTACCGTGAAATCCTTTTGTAAAGCAGGTGCAGCAGGGTTACATATTGAAGACCAAGTGGGTGCCAAACGTTGTGGCCACCGCCCTAATAAAGAAATTGTTTCGACACAAGAAATGGTCGACCGCATCAAAGCAGCTGTTGATGCACGAACCGATGACAGTTTTGTGATTATGGCTCGAACTGATGCATTAGCGGTAGAAGGCATTGATGCCGCACTGGAACGTGCACAAGCTTACTTAGACGCAGGCGCGGACATGCTTTTCCCAGAAGCTATTACAGAACTCTCTATGTATCAAAAATTTACAAATAACACCTCTGCTCCCGTACTGGCCAATTTAACTGAATTTGGCCAAACCCCACTGTTTACTCTTGATGAATTACGCAGTGTTGGCATTGCCATCGCACTATATCCACTTTCTGCATTTCGCGCCATGAACAAAGCGGCTGAACAGGTTTATACAACATTACGTAAAGAAGGCACGCAAAAAAGTGTCATTCCGCTAATGCAAACTCGAGAAGAGCTGTATCAGAGTATTCATTATTACGATTATGAGCAAAAACTGGATGCATTATTTTCACAGAAAAAATATTAATTTTTAATTACTTATTATTACCGAAAGTTGCATTACCTCAGTCCCCTACAAGGAATAAATGATGAATGAACAACTTAACCACACTGAAACTCCTCAATTTAAACCTAAAAAATCAGTTGCACTTTCTGGTGTAGCAGCCGGAAACACGGCCCTTTGTACCGTTGGGCGTAATGGTAATGACCTGCATTATCGCGGGTTTGATATTCACGACTTGGCAACACAATGTGAATTTGAAGAAATCGCACATTTGCTCATCCATGAAAGGCTCCCTACGGCAACTGAACTCGTTGCATACAAAGAAAAACTGCAATCCCTTCGAGGGTTACCGGCAAGCGTTAAACAGACGTTAGAATCAATACCCGCTAACGCACACCCGATGGATGTCATGCGCACAGGCGTATCAATGATGGGCTGTGTTTTACCAGAAAAAGAATCGCACCCTTTTTCTGGTGCTAGAGATATCGCTGATCGCTTATTAGCGTCATTAGGGTCGATATTGTTGTACTGGTACCACTTTAGCCACCATGGACGGCGTATTGAAACCCAAACAGATGATGATTCGATTGGTGCGCATTTCTTACACCTATTACACGGTAAAAAACCTCCTGCTCAATGGGAAAAATTCATGCATATTACGGCAATTTTATATGCGGAACATGAATTTAACGCATCCACATTTGCAGCAAGGGTTATTGCTGGGACAGGTACGGATTTTTACTCAGCGATGACAGGGGCAATTGCCGCGCTGCGTGGACCAAAACATGGCGGTGCAAATGAAGTTTCTTTAGAAATTCAGCAACGTTATGCCTCGATGGACGAAGCGGAACACGATATTACCGCACGCATTAAAAATAGTGAGGTTATCATTGGTTTTGGCCATCCAGTTTATACCCTCGCAGACCCTCGCCATCCCATTATCAAATCTGTTGCTTTACAGTTATCAGAGCAAAGTTTAAACCGGCATCTTTATACCGTTGCGGATCGCATTGAGTCCGTGATGAAACGTGAGAAAAACATGTTTCCCAACCTAGATTGGTTTTCGGCTGTGGCTTATCACCTGATGGGCATCCCCACCGCTATGTTTACCCCGTTATTTGTTATGGCGCGTACCGCTGGCTGGTCAGCCCATATTATTGAACAACGACAAGATAATAAAATTATTCGTCCTTCAGCCAACTACATTGGGCCTGAAAATCAATTATTTACTCCTATAGAACAGCGTTAAAAGGTAACCTAATGACAACACAAACCGTGCGTTCGCAACAAATTGAATTTGATAAAGTGATCAGCGATATTGTTGATTATGTAATGGATTACCCGATTATTTCTGACCTCGCCTATGATACAGCTTATCATTGCCTGCTCGACACGCTGGGTTGCGGTATGGAATCCCTTGAATACCCCGCATGTAAAAAATTATTAGGACCTATTGTGCCAGGAACAATTGTACCAAATGGAGCAAAAATCCCAGGCACACAATTTCAATTAGATCCTGTGCAAGGCGCTTTTAATCTTGGTACCATGTGCCGCTGGCTCGATTTTAATGACACTTGGCTTGCTGCCGAATGGGGCCATCCATCAGATAACCTTGGCGGTATTTTGGCGACGGCTGACTGGCTTTCACGTGAAAACATTGCTAAAGGCAAAGCGCCACTAGTCATTAGAGATGTTTTGACTGCATTAATTAAAGCGCATGAAATTCAAGGTTGTATTGCGTTAGAAAACGCCTTTAACCAAGTTGGCCTTGATCATGTCATTTTAGTTAAAGTAGCCTCAACTGCGGTTGTTGCACATTTATTAGGGCTGGAAAGAGATCAAATTCTCAATGCCGTTTCCCAAGCATGGATTGATGGGCACAGCTTACGTACCTACCGCCATAGCCCCAATACAGGGTCCCGTAAATCATGGGCAGCCGGTGATGCCACATCCCGTGCAGTTCGGTTGGCTTTAATGGCTCAAAAAGGAGAAATGGGCTACCCAACGGCGCTAACCGCGAAAACATGGGGCTTCAACGATGTTTTATTTAATGGACTACCACTGCGTTTTCAACGCCCTTATGGCTCATATGTCATGGAAAATGTGTTGTTTAAGATTTCTTTCCCTGCTGAGTTTCATTCCCAAACAGCGGTAGAAGCAGCTTTACAACTCTATCAAACCCTTGAGAAATTAGGGAAATCGGCACAAGATATTGAGTCTATTGCCATTCGTACCCATGAGGCTTGTATTCGTATTATTGATAAAAAAGGCCCATTAAATAACCCGGCAGATAGAGATCATTGCATCCAATATATGGTTGCTATCCCATTAATTTTTGGTCGTTTAACCGCAGCTGATTATGAAGACAATATTGCCAAAGATGCGCGTATTGATGCATTACGTGCAAAAATGTATTGCACCGAAGATGCACAGTTTACTCGAGATTATCATGATCCTGAAAAACGTTCGATTAGCAACGGGTTAACCATCACATTGAAAGATGGGCAAGTGCTTGATGAAGTTGTTATCGAATACCCAGTTGGTCACAAACGCCGCCGCAAAGAGGGTATGCCATTGTTATTGAATAAATTTAGAATTAATTTAGCAAGGCAATTCCCAGAAGCCCAACAAATTCGAATTCTAAAAGCCTCTCTCGATAAACCCATGCTAGAAAAAATGCCCGTCAATGAATATCTGGATTTGTTTGTTATTTAAGTCTAAATAATTATTAACCAGTAATTCAATTCAGCGCCTTAATATAGAGGCGCTGAATATTCACCAGCTAGATTAGAAAATAAATTGGTAACGAGTTTGGCTTCGATACACTTGTTGAGAAAGAGCAATCGAGCTGTATCGCGTGCCCCACTCCGAATGATTAATGGCGTCTGTTGGAAACTGAGTAGCCATCACTACCCCTGAATAAGGGACATACGTTCGGGTTTTCCCTGACGTTGCAAACAGATTATTTCCACTGTACACATGTAATGCAGGCTGTGTAGTGGCGATATTGAGGCACACATCACCACTTGGTGCGCTGAGGATTGCGACTGTCTGCTCACCATCAGTTAATGCGTTGTTTAATATAAACGTATGGTCATAGCCCCCAACACGACGCTGCACATCATCTTGTAAAAAATCCCGGCCAATTCGCTTACTTTGGCGAAAATCAAAATTTGTTTCTGCAACATTATGCCATTCCCCCGTTGGAATACCGTCCATATCTGTTGGCAAATATTGGTCTGCATCAATATATAAATCATGCTCTAAAGCCGTTCTAACCGAATCCTCTCCTGCTAAGTTAAAATAGATGTGATTCGCAAGGTTAACAGGGCAAGCCTCGGTAGCTTGGTAGTTATGATGGATAACCACTTGATTATCTTCTGTAAGTTCATAACTCACTTCAACGTCTAACTGGCTCGGAAAACCTTGTTCGCCAGCAGGAGACGCCAAAGAAAAAATAGCTTTCTGTGGAGTTGGTTGAAAAATACCCCATATACGGTGACTAAAATTATGTTTTCCACCATGAAGGCAATGTACTCCTTGGTTACCCGTTACCTGATAATGTTGCTTATTTAGCGTAAATTGAGAGTTATTTATACGGTTAGCTACTCGCCCTACTATCGAACCAAGATATACCCCTTGCTCCATCTGTTTCGCCATATTGGGTGAACCCAAAACAACATCTCGCTTTCCTGTTGTTAACGGAAGTATACAGCTAAGCCAACTAGCTCCTAAGCTACTGAGAATAACCTTCATACCATTTTGATTCGTAAGGGCAATTACTTTTGGAGCGCGAAATGTCTGACATTGTTCTTGAGTTAACCGCATTTTTTCCTCAATCATTCAATAATCACTATAGAGTACAAATTTGTAGAGTTTGCTACATGTTCCCTATACTTTGAACAAATACTATATTGTGCCATTATGAAACAACGTATTAATTTTCGCCTTGTTATCAACTGGGTGCAATAATTAATAAGTCATTTTTATATAATAGCTTGCAATAAAAAACCGAGCCACTTTAAAGCTCGGTTCTTATCGAAAAATAAAATAAACGTATGATTAATGCTTAACATCTTTATCATAAGGGTCAAGGTGAGTCATAACATCTAAAATTAATGGGTTTTCCATCAACTTGTTACGTACATTTACCGCAATCTCATGGCCAACAGTAATACTCATATTTCCATCAAGTTCTAGATGCACATCTACTAATAAAAAATCACCCGACTTACGTGTTTTTAAATCATGATATCCCGATAACTCACTTATATTATCTAAAACAGAACGAATTTCCTGCAAAGTTTCCTCATTCGCGCCTTTATCCATTAAGTCTTGCATCGATTGATTCGTAAATTTGAACCCCATGCGAAAAACAAAAGTCCCGACAATGAGGGCAGCAATCGGGTCAAAAATACGTAAACCGCATAAACTCCCAATAATACCGATGGCAACAACTAATGAAGAAGCGGCATCAGAGCGTGCATGCCAAGCATTTGCAACTAACATACTCGAATTCACTTTGTTAGCAACATGCAGCATATATCTAAATAAACCTTCTTTTGCCACTAAAGCGATCAGTGCAGCGACCAAAGCTATGGTATGTACTTCAGGAATTAAATCTGGGTTGAGTAACTTTTCAATAGCAGACCAAACCATCCCCACACCAACAATTAATAAAATTATTCCTAATATTAATGAGGCACCATTTTCATAACGAAAATGGCCATAGGGGTGATCTTCATCAGGTTTTTTATGGCTTTTTTTATTCGCGATTAATACGACAAAATCAGCAATTAAATCAGACAAGGTATGGATACCATCAGCAACTAGCCCTGAAGAATGTGAAATAACACCAATAATTATCTGCCAAATGGATAAGAGTGTATTAACAACGACACTGATGAGTGTACTTTTCTTCGCTGCATTAAATTTTATTTGCTGTAGCTCGAGCTCACTTTTTTTCTTGGGCGAGGCATTATTCATATTCATATGATGTATTCTTTAATGAAAAACAAAATAATTATCATTCAAATAAACCTTTTAAATCAATTGGTTAATGATATTTAAAATCAATAATCGCATAGTTCCTGTTAAAAGTCTCACTAATAATTGTAAACAAAGGGTGACTCAACAATAATTATCCTTTATTTTCAAATAATTAATTATATTTACCTTAACTCTAAGCGATAAATGCGCACGTTATAGCATTTATTACTTTCCATTTAACTTATGATATATTGAAGATAAGCCTTTGTAATTAATTTCAAATAACACGAAAATGAGGTCGCTATGTATAAAAAAATCCTAGTTCCTATTGATTTGTTAGAAGATGAGTTGAACCAAGAGATCATCAAACACGTTGAGGCACTAGCGCAACTAAGCTCAGCCGAAATTCATTTTCTATCCGTTATTCCAAGTCTTGAATTATTTTTTGGTATTGAAATTGCCGCCTTACCAGAAAGCAATAAAGATTCTGCAGAACGCTCAGTTCTCGCAATGCGTGCATTAGAAGAGGTCATTAAAGATATCAAAGTTGCTGATGAACGTATTAACTGCAAAGTTGGTATTGGTTCCGCCAAAGACGAAATTTTGGATTATGCGCAAGAAATTGGTGCCGACCTAATAGTTGTTGGCTCTCATCACCCAAGCACTTCAACCTACCTATTAGGCTCCACAGCATCCGCTATTGTGCGCCATGCGAAATCATCTGTATTTGTTATTCGCTAAATTAATTGCTATAAAAAATGCCGCTAAATGCGGCATTTTCTTGAATATTTATTTATTAACTGAATCAATTAATTTATCGTCTGTAGACCAGATGCGATATTTCACTTGCATATCTTTTGGAGCGTAAACCACAATTGGTAGCTTGCTGTTATAACGCACAAATGCATCATCACCTAACTGAGTTGTCACAAAACGGTCTTTTGCCGGCTCAGAACATCCCATCATGGTAGACGCAGGGCCTTTTACTTCGTCGAGTTTATAATAATCATAACCCCAACCTTCTAATGTCTTTTTGTCTAGGTCACCCATAAACCATTGGCGGTTACAATCTGCTTTGATCGTTTTTCCAATAACTAACTCAACCATAAAGTCATTTTCATTTTGTTGCTTGGTTAATTCAATTACATGACGAGTCATACCCGATTCAGCTTTTGGATATGGCGCGATCTTTTCCAAATCTTCCGTTGCTACTGCACAAGATGAAATTAGTGCCGCTGCCATTACAGATAAAATCGCTTTTTTCATTATTTATTCCTATTTAAGAACATAAAACTAATTTTTAAAACCAGACTTTTATACATATTAAGTCATTTACGTCGTAATTATCACTATAGATGATTCTTAATTACAAAAATAGAGATAACTCAGGTAAAGCAATGTAATACGACTTAATTCTAGTAGAAAGATCATAAAACTAATAAAAATTATGTAAATTACAAGCTATTTGGATGTACAAAATGTACGCAATGTTTATACTGAATCTGAGGCTTAATACATTCTGAGGAGGTAGTATGTTATCAGCAGATCAAGATTTAGTTTCAAAATTAATCTCTACACATCCCCGTTTTCAGACTCTTTATGAAAAACACCATCAACTCGACAAAGAAATCAGTAAATTAGAAGGTCCTTCTGGAGCTGGTTACAATGAGCATGTCGCTAAGCTAAAAAAAGAAAAATTACATCTTAAAGATGAAATGCAAAAGATAATGCTCTCGAGTCAATAGCTTATCACGATAATAATATCTGGTATTTATCTCACATAACGAAAATCACAAACTTAGCTAACATTCTAAAAATGACGATATTATATTGATTCATTTAGTCTTAGCTAAGTGGTTTTTCACACTAATATAAGAGGGTAATTTTTTACCCTCTTTTTATTGCGTCGAAAATTCACCATTTAATTGAGCTCTATCAATAAAAACACGAATAAATCATCATTAGCTAACCATTCGCCTCTTAAAATTGTATATTAAATATATGTTTTAATTCTCTAAGGACTTTCTATGGTTGGCAAACGCATTCATCGTGAAATTAAAACGATTGAAAAAATGATAAAAATCTATGAAAAAGCCTACCCTGCGCCACTAGAATCTCCTGATTTTTATCAAAAATTATTTTCCTATGCCGTTAATAGGCTAGAAAAATGCCGGTATGGGGAAGAAAAACCAGCATGTAAACAATGTCCAATCCATTGTTACCAACCCAAAATGCGGGAACAAATGAAGCTAGTTATGCGCTGGGCTGGCCCTAAAATGTTAATCCATCACCCAATACTCGCTATACGCCATTTAATTGATGATCGTAAACCTGTTCCTGATTTACCTACCAAAGTAAATAAACGCACAGCTCGGAAGCAAGAACCTCGATAAGCGTAACCATAACTCAAACTAACCCTCTACTTAAGCAAAATACAGTATAAGGAGAAGTAATAAAATACGGGTATATTAAACAATAATAAGCGAGAAAAGTAATAACAAGAAAAAACTATTTATCAAAACATATATTTAAAATACCTATCAGAGCCATCATTCAAACCTATCTACTAAAAAATGAGACTCAAGTCACATCTTAACAGCAATTACCCTCATGTTAATAAATAATATCAATCGATACGATTATAAAAAAAAATAAATTAAGTTAGCAATCAATTATTACATTAATGAAATTAATCAATAATAGTTTTAACGAATTCTAATATCACCATTAGCATAGCTAAAATTCATATTACTATACTAAAAATGATAAGTGAGCAGAAAGTAGAAAAAAAACACATTTTATGTGTAATAAACAATAATATATTAACAACCGACTAATTTTATTAATTTAGAATTTTAATCTAAACTAATTAAAATTATGGGAATAAACAGAAAAAATACCATTTTAAAACCAATAAATACCGAGCTATTTGCAGAAAAAGATCGAAAAATATATATTTGGAAACATTTATTTATATTTGGAATTACAATGTGACACAAAATTAATCGATTTATATAATTTCAAACATACTAATAACATCCATGCTTTATATCACCAGGTGGAAATTGTTGAACATTTAATTTTGAAGTTATATTTAAATACAATTAATGAAGGTATCGTCATGCAAGTAGTAAATTCACCAAATCAATACGTAATTAAACAAATAAAAGTTAATAGTAACGCAGCTCATCACATTATCGATTTAGAAACCAAAGGGCTTTTAATCGTAGAGCAAGGCTCAGTATTACTAGAAACCCCATCTAACTCTCAACGTTTAAATGAAGGTGATATCTTATATCACAAACAAGGCGCTTACTCATTGCAGCTCGCTGAAACAACAAATTGTGATTTACTTTGGATTTCTTTAGATGATAAATTTTTACGTAACTTCATCTCCAATCATGGTGCTGAGTTAAGTGGAATAGACCGCGGTGAAGGCTTACCATGTGATGTAATTAAATTTAATTCTTCTCCTCTCATTAACGAAATTAAAGCAAGCTTAAATGCATTTATCAATAATGAATACCCTGATGTTATCTTCTCACTCAGAGTAAGCGAGTTATTATTATTACTGAGCTACAGTGAACAAGGTGCTTTATTGTTATCTAATTTTAGACAGCTGAGTAGTCGCCAAGTAGAGCGTTTGCAATTATTTATGGAAAATAATTATCTTAAGGAGTGGAGATTAAGTGAGTTTGCACGTACTTTTGGCATGGGGTTAACAACCTTTAAAGAGCTGTTCAATACCGTTTATGCTACATCACCACGTTCTTGGATTAGTGAAAAACGTATTATGTATGCACACCAGTTATTAATTAACACAACAATGAGTATTGTTGAAGTTTCAATGGAAGCTGGTTTTTCAAGTCAATCTTACTTCACTCAAACTTATCGAAAAAGATTTGGATACACTCCGAGTCGGTCAAGAATAGCAGCTTAACCGCTCAGTAATATTCAAACTCATGCCCTGTCAGTTATAGAAATATAATCTGGCAGAACGGCAAGCAGCTCTCCCCCTTTTAAGTATTCACCTAAACTTCTTATACTTCTTATACTCCCTTTTAAATTAATACATCACAAAAAAGGTAATTTGCCTTTTCAGTGACAAATTACCTTTAAGATAAACTTAGACAAAAATTATATTATTTTGCTTTAATTATTTTCAAATCAATAATTGACATGGAGTTTGGTGGTACTTCACCAGGTATACCTTCAACACCATACCCTCCTTCAGGCTTAATATATACCTTAACCATGCCCCCTTCCCCTGCTCGTTCTACAAAGGAATTTAATGGAGCTGGTAACTGGCTATAAGGCAATGTGACAGGGTTTTGATCGGTGTACAATACTGTAACCTTACCATCCGTCAATTGTTCCCTCATAATAAAAGTTACATCTTTATTTTTGACGTCTTTTATCGGTGAGCCTGCTTGCATGATCTTATAGTAAGTGTTGTTATCGAGCTTACTGTATTTTTGAGCAGTAATTTGTTCAATAATCTTTTGGTTTTTCTTCGCATTTTCTGCAGCGATCGCTTTTAAATCTTTACTAGGCGGAACTCGTCCAGCCAAACCTGTATTCGTTTTTGATCCACTTCTCGCTTTTAATGCATCATTTTCATCTTGTAGTTGAGTTATCAATCGGTTCAAGTCCACAATTTGTAATTTTAAAGTTTCATCACTCGAAATGGATTTACGCGAATCTAACTCTGTTTGTAATTTTTTCAATTTCTCTTGTGCTAATGCTAATTCTTTCTGAGAAGTCGTTTTTAAATCACCAAAAAGCTTATTTGTGTCTGCCAGTTTTTGCTCAACCTCAGACTGTTTCTTTGTTTTAGCCGCTATATCACTTTCAAGTTTGTTAATTTTGTCTTCTTGAGACTTAGTCTGCTTAACAAATTGCTGATTTTGCTGCTCAAGTTTTCTCTTCTCATTTTCTTGGGCAGTAAGAGCATCATTAATTGATTTTTTCTCAGATTCTAACTTAGCTAAAGCTGATTCTTTCTGTTTCAATAGGGCAATCTGTTTATTTAAGTTTATTGTTAGCTCTTTAACTTGCTTGTCACTTGCTTGCCCTATTAGCGCTGTTTGTTTTTCAACATCTTTTTGTAACTTCAACAGGTCTGCGTTGGCTTGT